>QKEJ01000122.1 GCA_003252375.1 Halodesulfovibrio sp. | reverse complement strand
TCCACGTCCATTTCCGCGGCGCTGGGCATGGCCATGGCGCGGGATCTGGCAGGCGACAAGCACGAGGTCATGGCCGTCATCGGTGATGGCTCCATGACGGCCGGTCTGGCCTTCGAGGGGCTGAATCAGGCGGGCCACATGGACCGCAAGCTGCTGGTCATCCTGAATGATAACGAGATGTCCATCTCGCGTAATGTGGGAGCCATGTCCCATTTCCTGTCTCGCAACCTTTCCTCCCGCTGGGTCAGACGGTTCAAGAAGGACGTGGAAACCGTTCTTGGCTCCGTACCCGGCATCGGCGAGGAGATGCTCAACTACGCCAAGCGCAGCGAGCACAGCCTGAAGAGCTTCTTCACCCCCGGCATGCTGTTCGAGGCCTTCCACTTCAATTACATGGGCCCGGTGAACGGGCACAGCATCAAGGAACTGCAGAAGGCCTTCAAGCTGTGCAAGGATCTGGACGAACCGGTGCTCCTGCACGTGATGACCAAGAAGGGGAAGGGCTACGAGCCTGCCGAGAGCAATCCCACCCATTTCCATGGTGTGGGGAGCTTCGAGCCCGAGACAGGACAGGCACGGAAATTTGCGGCCCTGAGTTCGCTTCCGACGTATACGGACGTGTTCGGGGCCACCCTGTGCCGCATGGCGCAGGCGGACAAGCGCATCATCGCCATTACCGCAGCCATGCCGGAAGGCACGGGCACGGCCTGCTTTGCGGAAAAGTACCCCGACCGCTTCGTGGATGTGGGCATCTGTGAGCAGCATGCCGTGACCTTTGCTGCAGGCCTTGCCACGCAGGGCTTGAAGCCCTTTGTGGCCATTTATTCCACCTTCCTGCAGCGCTCCTATGACCAGATCGTGCATGATGTCTGTCTGCAGAACCTCCCGGTCACCTTCTGTATCGACCGTGGCGGGCTGGTCGGGGAGGACGGTCCCACCCACCACGGCGTGTTTGATCTCAGCTATCTGCGGCATATCCCCAACCTTACGATCCTGGTGCCGGGAAGCGAGGCGGAGCTGCAGGACTGTATGGCCACGGCGCTTGCCCATGACGGTCCTGTTGCCATCCGTTATCCGCGCGGAGCAGGATACGGCGTGCCCATGAAGCCTGCAGCGGAGACCTTTGCCATCGGCACGGGCGAGGTGCTGGAGAAGGGGAGCCGGGTTGCCGTGATCGCTGTGGGATCGCGGGTGCATCCCGCTCTGGAGGCCTCCCATGAGGCCGCCGAACAAACCGGTATTCAGGTGACGGTGTTCAATGCCCGGTGCGTGAAACCCCTGCCCGAAGCGCAGCTTCTGGAACTGGCCGCCACGCATGACGCTCTGTTGCTGATTGAGGAAAACTCCCTGATGGGCGGGTTCTCCTCCGCAGTGCTGGAACTGCTGTCCGACAGGAATGCTCTGGACGGCACGGTCGTCCGGCGGCTTGGTGTGCCCGATCAGTTTGTGGAACACGGAAAGCAGAAGGAACTTCGGGCCCTGCTCGGTATCGACAAGGAGGGCATCCGCAACGCCCTGTGTGCCCTGTTGCAGTAAGTTGTCCCTCATGCTCCTGATCTGACGGACTGCCAATAACCCTGCCAGCGCTCACGCGCGCAGGGTTTTTTGTTTGGAGGCGGCTGCGGCGTGTAACCGGGGCGCATGTCCACGCGTCTTGTGGTATAGTCGCTGAAAAGGTGTGCAACGCTGACCAGCATATGTCGATCTAACCTGAGGTTTCCGCTTGTCGTTACCAGATGACAGTATAGTGCGCTCCGTTCTGGACGGAGACATCAATGCCTTTTCCGCGCTTGTAGAGCGGCATCAGAACTACGTGGCCCGCATTGTCACAGGGCATGTGCCCTATGACCGGGTGGGCGAAGTGTCGCATGATGCGTTTGTCAACGCGTACAAGGGGCTATCCACCTACAAGGGGGGAGACAAGTTTGCGAACTGGCTCTCACGGATAGCCGTGCGCTGTTGCTATGACTATTGGCGGGAGCAGTACAGGGGTCGGGATTTCACCGTGGAGCTTTCCGACGACTCGGCGGCGTTCATGGACCGCGTGATGGCGGATACGGCGATGACGAGTTTTTCGGACGCCGCACGCCGTACAGAGGCGAAGGAAGTGCTTGAGTGGGCCATGGCTCAGCTGTCACCGGAGGACCGCATGGTCACGACCCTGACCGCGCTGGAAGAGAAGAGCGTGGCCGAGGCGGCAGAGCTGCTCGGATGGTCCAAGGTGAACGTGAAGGTGCGGGCGCTGAGGGCTCGCAGGAAGCTGAGGGGTATTCTGGAAAAGGGTGGTTTTTCGGAGGTGCAGTATGAGTGACAGACTGGAACGGTTCATCAATTTTCTTCGCAGTGCCCATCAGTCGCGCAGCAGGGATGCATTGTCCCGGCTCGGGACCTCCTTCGGGCCGTCCCTGACGTCCTCTGTCATGGATGACATTTTCTTTCTCTCCCTGGAGGATGGCTGGTTCGGCTTTACCAGAACGGCATTTTCCTTTTCTGCCATGGCATGCATGGCTGCACTGGTGTTGTTTTTCGTTTCAGGAACAGTGGGGCATGGAACGTACGTGGATAGGATGTTCAGTGGTTTACTGAATGATCCTGCCGGGTTGTTTTCATTGTACTATATGGAATTCTAACGGGGCATTCAATGCGCGCGAACAACAAGAAGAGTACGAAACGGTATCTGGCCGCCTTGGCCCTGCTCTGTTCAGGCATCGTGGTGGGGGCCTTGGGCATGCAGTACTGGATGATGAGTCATGGGCCGGGATTTCCTCCTCCCCCCGGCAAGTTTCACAAGATGATATTTCAGCATTTCGTCGATGAGATTCAGCTGACACCGGAGCAGGTTCGGAAGATCGAGCCGGAATTCGAAAAATCCTGGCAGGAGGGCGACAAGATCCGTCAGGAGTTCGAACCCAAGATCCGGGCCATCTTTGACGCTGCGGAGGATCGCATCC
>QKEJ01000124.1 GCA_003252375.1 Halodesulfovibrio sp. | reverse complement strand
CCGATTCAGGATTGCCGAGGCGCGCATGCTTGGCGGTCGCGACCGGGAACTGCTGGAAGCCGTGCGTGATATCGCCCTTGCCGACGCGCTGGTCCTGCTGGACATCAATCCTGCATCCATGTCCCCTAAGCCCGCCCCCCTGTCTGTTGCCGCCACGGGGCATCCGCTTCCCGGGCGGTGTCATGCTCCCGTCGATCTGCTGCATGAACGCCTGCATATTCCGAGCATTCCCGGGGTTCTGGAACGCCTTTCGGCGCATGTGCAGCAGGGCGGCAGTGATGAGGAACTTGAAAAAATCATCCGGCATGACATGGCGTTGACGCTTGCCGTGCTGCGGCTGGTGAACAGTCCCCTGTATGCCGTCAAGGCGGGGGCGCCGGGAGGACTCGGGTCCGTTCACGGAGCCGTCTCGATCGTTGGCGGCAGGCAGCTTGCCGCTCTGGCCCTTGCAGCAACCAAGCTCGGACAACAAGCTGTACACAACCTGCACGGCCTGCCACTGGAAGAATTCTGGCAACATTCGCTCATGACGGCGTGCCTTGCCCGTTCGCTTGCCCGCCAGGTCGGGGCAGAGGATGCGGACGCCCATTTTACTGCAGGTCTCCTGCATGACCTCGGTCGTCTGCTGATGGTGGAGCGTCTGGGGGCCGGCATGGTCTCCCTGTATGCGCATGCGGAATCCCGGGGCGTCCCTTTCCATGATGCGGAGCGGGACGTACTGGGATTTGACCACGGTGCCGTGGGGGCCGCCCTGCTGCGGAGGTGGTCCATTGACGAGCGGCTGGCCGTGGCGGTGGAGGAGCACCATGCCCTGGACGCCGGGGATGTTGGTTCGGAGTTTGCTGCCGTGGTTGCCGTGGCCGATTTTATGGCCCGCGCCCTTGGGTACGGGTACTGGGGGGATCTGCAGGCCATGCCGCCCGCCAAGGGAGCCTGGAGTCAGCTCGGGGTGCCCGTGCGTGCGCTTGGGACGGTCGCACGTGAGGCGTATGCGGAGTACGAGAAGGCCCTGTTCGTCTTCGGACCGGACCGGAGCGGTACCTCGAGGGCGGCCTGAGCACTGGCAACGAGTTCGCCTGGATGCGGTGTGTACCGCCATGCAAAATCAAAAGGGGCGCGGACCATTGGTCCGCGCCCCGCACACTTTCAATACCCCCCGTCACTTGGGTAAGGATAGGTGCTATTTGCTCATCTCCCGATCCCGCTCGCGGGCCGTGAGAATGGCGTCGATGATGTTGCCGCGAACGGCGGTCCGGTCCAGATGGTTCACTGCCGCAATGGTCACTCCGCCCGGGGAGCAGACCGATTCGCGCAGCACCGAGATATGCTGGCCCGACTCTTCCGCGAGCTTCACGGAGCCCTTGAAGAGTTGAATAACCATATCCGCAGCATCCTTTCGTGTAAAGCCCACGGTCACGGCTGCCTCGATAACGGCTTCCATGAAGTGGAACACATAGGCCGGGCCGCATCCGGCCGTGGCGGTAAAGGCGCCGAACTTCGTCTCCGGCAGGACCATGACCGTGCCGATGGTGCCGAACAGGTCGCTGATGGCGTCCTGCTGGCTTTCCGGAAGCTGGGCATCCTCATAGCACATGGCGAAGATGCCTTCGCCCACCATGGCCGGGGTGTTGGGCATGCAGCGCACCACGGCGCAGCGCGCGTCAGCGCCCTTCTGCAGGGCAGCCACGGAAACGCCTGCGGCAACGGAGATGACGACCTTGTCGGGGGTAAGATCTCCGGCTATCTCCGCAAGCACGTCCCCTATCAGGTAGGGCTTCACGCCCAGAATGATGTAGTCGGAGCGCTGCGCTACTTCCCGGGCGGACCGGGCAATGACAAAGCGGTCGATGTCCGCTGCCAGAGCCTCTGTTTTCGCCGGGCTGGGATTGTAGCCCATGAGATTCAGGTCGTCCCGCTTGGCCAGTCCGCGCAGGATGGCCGAGCCCATGTTGCCGCATCCGATGCAGCCCAGTGTCTTGTTCATTATCCGGTGATCTCCAGCGCGTTGAAGAAGTATCCAATTTCAAACGCAGCGGTTTCCGGGGCATCGGAGCCGTGCACGGAATTGGCTTCCAGGCTCACGGCAAAATCCTTGCGCAGCGTGCCTTCGGCAGCATTGGCGGGATTGGTTGCCCCCATCAGTTCTCGGTACTTGGCAATGGCGTCTTCACCTTCCAGCACGGAGCAGACAACGGGACCGGAGCACATGAAGTCGCACAGGCTGCCGAAGAAGGGGCGTTCCTTGTGCACATGGTAGAAGCCTTCCGCCTGGGCGCGGCTCATGTGGATCTTCTTCATGGCGACAACACGCAGGCCGCTTTTCTGAAGGCGGGACAGGATCTCGCCTTCGAGGTTGCGCTCGGTCGCATCGGGCTTGATGATGGAAAAGGTTCTCTGGATCATGACAGATATTCCTCCGAAAGTGTACTTGTTATGTTATGTCCCCTGACCCCACTGAGGGTCCACGGGGCTTGCCCACATCACTCTGCACGCAGGGAATGCACTGTAACCATCTGGACGGCCTGGTTGCGTCTGGTCTCCCACTCCTTGAGCGCCGCGAGGGTCTCAGGCATGGGGTGGCCAATGGCAATGGCCTGTCCGTTGGCGAGTGCAATGCGTTCCGCCTTTTCGAGCTGGTGGATGATGCTCGGAACATCCCGGATGTTGTCGATGAAGACACTGCGCTTGTACGCAGTCATCCCGGCGTTTCGGGCCTCTTCGTAGAGCGTGGACTTGGAAATGGTCCAGCTGTCCAGCACGAACAGGTTGTGCTCCTGCAGTTCCTTCAGGGCCGCCCGAACGGCCGTGCGGTTCTGCGTGAAGCGGGACCCCATGTGGTTGTTGATACCGATGGCTTCCGGAACCTGCTTCAGGTTCTCGGAAATGATCGTCCGTATCTGGTCTGGCGTCATCTGAACGAACACGGTGCCCGGTCCGGGGCGTACCTCGGGGTAGCCTTCGGGTTCCATGGGCTGATGGACGATGATTTCCTCGCCTCCCTGCGTCCCTATCTGGGCCACTTCGTGCGTGTGCGATGCACGGGGCCAGATGGCAAAGGTAACGGGGTAGGAGAGTGCAATCAGCTTCCGGGCTGCGTGGACGCTTTCGCCGAGATCGTCAATGACGATGGCGAGACGGCCGGACCCTGCTGGGGTCAGGTGTGGGTCGGGTACAGGTCTGGTTGCCGGAGGTGTGCCCTGTTCCGGGGCAGGCGCCGGGACCGGCTGGTCCGGTTGCGGCTGCGGGACAGGCACGGTTTGCTGTGGTTGGTCATGGTCCGGTTGCGGAGCATAGGCGGGCGCGAGGGCTAGTTCGTGCGTGCGCACTCCGTTAACGGAAATGATATAGGATGTATTGCTTACTCTGGACATGGTGGCATTGCCGGCCCAGGTAGTGAGTGATGCCGCAATGGCCTCCGCAAGCTGCTGCGTATCGGCACCGGCGAGGCGCATGCGCTGGAAGTGGTATTCCTGATCCCCTTCCCGGCGCAGTTCCACGTCATCAAGCCGTATGGCCGAAGGGTCGAGGGCAAGGCTGCCCATGGCCTGCAGCAGGGCGTAGTCCACCTTCTTCACGCCCTCTTCGAGCGGGGCGTCCAGCGATTCCTCGTACGGCAGGCTGGAGGCGTCCACCCGTTCCCGAATGCCGTTGGGCGGAGGAACGCTGCGCTCTGTTGTCGCGTTTGTTTCGGCGCCCAGCAGGCCCCCGTTGCGAAGGCTCTGCAAGCCGAGTCCGAGTGCCACGACAAGCACGAGACAGCATACTGCTCCCATGACGGGCAGTACCCAGCGTGGTACGGGGGAACGGTTCGGATCGGGTTCGCTCATCTGTCGTCTGTCTCGTCTCTACGGTCCGGGAGGAGCCCCGCGGGGCATCGGGCCACATGGCAAAACGGAGGCGCGGGAATGCCGCGCCTCCGGTATGGTCGTATTGGTCTGCCGCCTAGTGGATGCTCTGTATCCGCGGCAGGGAATGCACGAGTTGCAGGGCCAGGCGAAGCTGGTTGTCCCTGTCGAGGGCCTTCTGGGCTTCTTCCGTGCGCTTGAAGGCGTTTTGGGGCTTGTTGCCGGCCGTGCCGTTGGGGTTCTCCAGATGGTGGTTCAGATCCTTCTCGCGCATGGCCCGGCGGCGGGCTTGCTGTGCGTCTTCTTCATCACGCGGGGCTTCGAAGGGCATGAGGATATCGGGCTGGATGCCCTCTGCCTGAATGGAGGTTCCGTTGGGCGTGAAGTACCGGGCAATGGTCAGCTTTACCGCGCCGCCATCGTTGAGCGGAATGATGTTCTGCACCGACCCCTTGCCGAAGCTGCGTTCGCCGAGCAGCAGGGCGCGCTTGTGGTCGCGCAGGGCCCCGGCCACGATTTCCGAGGCGGAAGCCGATCCGGCATTGATGAGCACCACCATGGGGACGTCGATGTCGGAATCCTGCTGATGCGCATTGAATTCCCTGCTGTCCTTGCCCCGGCCGCGGATGGAGACCACCACGCCTTCGCCGAGGAAGGCATCAGCCACGCTGATGGACTGGTCGAGGAGTCCGCCCGGGTTGTCGCGCAGGTCGAGGATGATGCCCTTGAGGGCAGCCTTCTTGGTGAATTCACCGATCTTTTCGTAGAGTTCATCCGTGGTGCGCTCGGAGAAACGCATCAGGCGGACCCACAGGTAGCCGTCATCCAGCAGGCGCGCCTTCACGCTGATAAGCGGAATGATGTCGCGGATGATCTTTACTTCCTTGGTGTCCTTGGCGTTCTTGGACAGCACGGTGAGGGTTACGGGGGTGCCCTTGGGACCCTTGATGAAGGAGACGGCCTTGGTCAGCGACATTTCCTGCGTGGGCATGCCGTCCACTTCCAGAATCAGGTCGCCGCTCTTCATGCCGGCCTTCCATGCGGGCGTGTCCTCGATGGGGGCCACGACCTTGAGGATGCCGTTTTCATCCTGGGAAATTTCAATGCCGATACCGAAGAACTCGCCGGAGGTGGTCTCCTGCATGCTCTGGTATTCCTTGGGGTCCATGAACGTGGAGTGGGGGTCCAGCGATTGCAGCATGCCCTGAATGGCGCCGTCGATGAGGTCCTTGCGGTCAACATCGTTCACGTAGAATCGTTCAACCATGTCGAGCACCTGGCTGAAACGCTTCAGGGAGTCAAACTTGCTCTGGTCTTCCTGGGCCTGACCGGGAACAAAGGAAAAAGCGAGTATTAGCAGGGACGCCGCGGAGGCGACCCACATTGTCATGCGCATTACTGATCCTCCGAAAGACCGTATCGTATCTAATTCAAAGCTGTTAGCCACGGTTCTGGGTTAATGGCTTTTTGATGAAAACGCAATTCGAAATAGAGCCCGGTGCCTTCCACGCGGGGGAAGTAGCCGGCGGTTCCGAGCGACTGCCCCCGTTTCACATCCTGCCCCACTGTCAGCGCACTGTCCGTCAGGTACGCATAAAGGGAATAGTATGCCGAATCGTGCATGACAATCACCACCCGGCCGAACCCGCGCAGGACGTCGTTGTGCACGACCTTGCCCGCTGCCACGGCGTGGATTTCGGTTCCCGCCATCAGGGCCATGCCAATGCCGCGCGTGGGCGGGTCGGCGTCCGGTGCATAGTGCAGGGCCAGCATGCCCTTGGCGGGCCACGGCAGCGCTCCCTTGTTCAGGGCGAACTTGCCTTCCGCCTTGCCCATGTCCTCCAGCCGGTAATTGAGATTCTGGATGAGCGACAGCACATTCTTGAGGGTGGCTTCCGCATCCTCCTTCTGCTTGCGCACGCTTTGCAGCCGTCTGTTGTAGAGCAGCTTGTCACGCAGTAGTCTGTCCTTGGACTTGTTGACTGCGGTCAGCCGCTCGCGGGCGTTCTGTTCCAGAGCCTCCTGTCGCTTCAGGATCTTGCCGATGGCCTGTTCCTGTTCGGCCAGTTCGCGGTTTTTCTCCTCTATGGCCGCATAGATCCGGCTGGACCACTCGAAGCGGCGGTCAGCCTCGTGCCAGTCCGGCATGCTGGTGCCACGACCTGCACGGCTTTCCATGTACAGCGGCCACATGGTGTTCAGCAGGCTTTCCAGTTCGGCTTCCGTCTTCCGGCGTGAGGCGAGCAGCTTGGCATGCTCCTGTTCCGAGTCGGCGCGCTTGCGCTCGATGGCGGAAAGGGCGTCCTCCTGCTTGTCGAGGTCGCGTTCCAGCAGCTGTATCCTGTCGGCGGCATCGGCCAGTTCCTTGTGCAGGTTCCGTTCCTTGGCCGTCAGCTTGCTGAGGGTGCTTTCGGCTTTCTGGGCCTTCTTCTTCTGGGTTTTGAGGCTCTCGGTCAGGTCCTGCTTGTCCGCGGCCATGGCGCGGGAACTCGGTGGCAGGCAGAGGAGCCCCCCGATAAGCAGACAGGCAACCAGGCCCGCGATCAGGGGCACGACGAGACGCCAAGCGTGTCGATCGGCCGTATGGTCCGCGCTGCTGCGGGCCGGTAGAGGAGGGCTGGACGGTCCGATCATGCCCCGCTCCCATTGTCCAGAAAATCTCGCAGCGGGCAGGTGGCGCAGCGGGGGGCCGCCTTCAGGCACCATTCCTTGGCCACGCGCACGATCAGGGCGTGGTATTCGTTGAAGAGGGATACGTCCTGCGGCAGCACATCCATGAAGAAGTCCCGCATGCCGTGGTAGTCTATGTCTTCCGGGACCAGACCGTGCCGGGTGAGGATGCGGTAGGTGTAGGCATCCACCACGAAGGTCGGGAGCGAGGCGGCGTACAGGGCGATGGAGTCGGCCGTTTCCGGGCCGATGCCCTTGACGGAGAGCAGCTCCGTGCGTGCCGTGTCGGCGTCCCGCGTTGCCAGCTGGGTGATGTCGCCGTCACACGTCTCCTGCAGCCAGACAAGGAAGGTCTTGAGCTTCTTCGCCTTCATGTTGTAGTAGCCGGAGGGGCGTATCAGGGCCGCCAACTGCGTTTCGGGCATGGCGAGCATGGCGTCGGGAGTGAGGCAGTCCGCGTCCCTGAGGTTGCGAATGGCCTTTTCCACGTTGCCCCAGTTGGTGTTCTGGGTGAGTATGGCGCCCACGGCCACCTCGAACGGCGTCTCGCCGGGCCACCAATGGCTCGGGCCCATGATCTCGAGCATGGTCTGGTACATGTTCAGCAGAAGGTGTTCGCGGTGCATATGAGCTGGCATGCTATCTCTTCCGGGAGCGCGTTGCAAGAACTGCCGCTTCTGCGCCGCAGTCCTTGCCTCTCGCAGGAACACGTATTACGTTCCCCCCACGGTACGGGCTGGCCCGGGGACGCTGTGTACCGCTCTTTCCCGTGAACTGCCAACCAAGCCAAGGATTCGACGTGAAGCCTCTAGACCTCATGCCGCAGGGCACAGCCCCCGGTGACGAAAACTGCATGACCGCAGCCCCTGCCGGAGGCGGTTGTTGAGCACCGCCATCCCGGCCTGAGTTCAGGTCGATCGCGGAATCCACGGTCGATGCGACCATACTGGCTGAAGCACCGATTCCCCTGAAGGCTTCGTGCCTTCCGCAGGCAACTGAGGTGGTCCCCTCCTGTTCTCCGGCCTGCTCATCATCCGATTTTTCCAGTTCCCCAGCCTTGCAGGGCGGAGAGTCCGGGCAATCCTGCTGCTCTCCCATGGGCCTTTCTCCCCTGATCCCTCCCTCCGGCAAGTCTCCCGCTGCCGAACCCTGTTGAGGTCCTCCCCCGCGACCTGAGGCCAGGTCGTATGAGCGTGCGGGCTATGCCGTGCAGCATTACGTGGAGACCTTTGTGGACACGCCCGTCGGCTCCGTGCCCGTGATCGCCACGCGGCGCGCTCTTGCGGATTGGGTGGGGACGGCGCTGACCCGTCTGGGGACCATACGCAACAACTATACGGTGGTTCCAGGGCTCTACGCGGTGGGGACGCCGGATGCCGGGTCTCCCGTTATCGTCACCGCCAACTACAAGCTGACCTTTGACGTGGTGCGCGAGGATCTTGCCGGGCAGAATGTCTGGGTGGTGGTGCTCGATACCCGGGGCATCAATGTCTGGTGCGCCGCGGGCAAAAATCTCTTTTCCACCGAGGAAGTCGTGCGCCGTGTGCAGATGGTCCGGCTGGATTCGCTGGTTTCGCACCGACGCATCATCCTGCCCCAGCTGGGAGCTCCCGGCGTTTCGGCCAAGGAGGTGCGGCGCGCCACGGGATTCAGTGTTGTCTACGGCCCCGTCAGGTCGGCCGATCTGTCCGCCTTTCTGGAGAACGGCATGCAGGCCGAAGAGGGCATGCGCATGGTCACCTTTCCGCTGGCGGAGCGGGCCGTGCTGATCCCCGTGGAGATCATGCTGCTCTGGAAGACCATGCTGCTGGCCTTTGCCGTCATGTTCGTCGTTTCCGGCATAGGGCCGTTCGGCTATTCGCTCGGCGTGGCGCTGGAGCGGCTGGGCTGCTTCGCATGGGCCACCCTGTTCGGGGTCTTGGCCGGGCATGTCGGGGTTCCCCTGCTGCTTCCGGTCGTGCCGTTCAGGACGTTTTCCGCCAAGGGCGCCCTGCTGGGGGCCGTGGCCGCGCTGCCCGTTCTGGCTCTGACCTGGGGGCAGGCATCCGGACTCGAACTGGCGGTGCTGGGGGGCTGGACCTGCTGTCTGGCCTCGTTCCTGGCCATGAATTTCAGCGGTTCCACACCGTATACCTCGCCTTCGGGCGTGGAGTGGGAAATGCGTCGTGCCGTTCCCGTCCAGATTCTTGTCACGGTTGCCAGCCTGTGCCTGTGGATTGCCGCGGCGTTCATCTAGGAGGAATGATGGAACATTTCAGATATGTCGACAAGGTTGTCACCATCGAACTGGATGCCTCGGTGTGCGTAGGCTGCGGCTTCTGCTCGCAGGTCTGTCCGCATGCGGTGTTCGCCATACGCAAGGGCAAGGCCGTGTTCATGGACCGCGATGCCTGCATTGAATGCGGCGCCTGTGTGCGCAACTGCCCGGTGGAGGCGCTGACGGTCACGCCCGGCGTGGGGTGTGCGTCTCTCATGATCAAGCGCTGGCTGCACGAAAAGGGCATCCCGCTGAGGCTGGGCAACGGCTGCTGCTAGACCGAAGAATCACGAAAACGAGAAACGCGCCGCTGGGCGCGTTTTTTGTTTGTAGCTGTGTCATTCGCTGCCGGGGGCGCGGCGCTTCACATGGCGGGTAGGGATGGCCGTGGCGGGATTTTCCGGCCACGGGTGTTTGGGGTAGCGGCCGCGCATTTCCGCACGGACGGCAGGATATCCGTTCTTCCAGAACGAGGCGAGGTCTCCGGTAACCTGCAGCGGCCGACCGGCCGGGGAAAGCAGGTGGAGCAGCAACGGAACGCGCCCGCCTGCAATGGTGGGGGTCTCTGTTGCACCGAACATTTCCTGCAGCTTTACGGGCAGAATGGGCGCTGCCTGTTGGGCGTCAGGCATGCCGTAGTCGATGCGAATGTTCGAACCGGAAGGCACGGCAATGTGTGTGGGAGCCTCCCGGTCCAATCGCTGCCGCATGGGCCAGTCCAGCAGGGCCTCCAGCACCGTGACCATGTTCAGGCTGCGGAACTGGCTGCGGCGGGATATGCCTCCGAGAAAAGGGGCCAGCCATGTTTCGAGCCCGGCCAGCAGTGCCGGGTCCGAAAGGTCGGGCCACGGGGACGGTTGCCCTGGTTTTCCCGGTTGCACATCGAGCCTGCGCAGGAATCCGATGCGGGCGCGCAGACGGTCCGACTCGTCTGTCCATGGCAGGCAGTGCAGACCGATGCGGCGGATGCCCTCCAGCACGGCGTCTGTTACCGCTGCCGGGTCGGCGCCCGCGAAGGGGGCGTCCCTCAGGACCAGCGCGTCCAGCCTGGTCTGCAGGCGGGCCTGAACCGCGTCCGCTTGGTCATCCCATGCGACAAAGGCGGTTTCCCGTATCCTGTCCGCAAACAGATGCTTCAGCATGGATTCCTGCAGGGGCGCAGCCTGCCAGATGCGCGCCCGTGCCGCGTGCCCGTCCAGTTCCGCCACGGCAAGGAACGGCGTTCTGGCAAGGGCGTCCTCGGGCGGCAGGAAGGCGGCCTTGCCGCCGGAAAGATGGAAGGTGCCGTTGCCCCGGTTGCGGGCGATGCGGTCCGGATAGGCGAGCGCGAGGCATTCGCCTGTGGCGTCGGGCTGCACGGCGTCGGTTTCCGTGTGGGGCAGGGCGATGCGCAACTGGCGCTCGATGTGCAGGATCGCGTCCGGAACCCGTCCTACAGCCTTGCGGGTCCGCGAGGCACGGGTGTCCAGAACGGCGGAGTGGCGTGCCACCTCCGGGGTGATGTCCGCACCATTTCTGCCACCGGCGCGTTCCGTGAGCAGGGCGGCCACGACGCATGCCGTGCCCCCCTGGCCGTTCTGCGTGGCGGCAAGCACCATGTGCGCCAGTCTCGGATGCAGCGGAAGGCGCAGCATGGCGGAACCGTGCGGGGTTATCCTGCCCTGCTCATCCAGTGCGCCGAGCGCCTGCAGAAGGTCAGCAGCCTGCCGGTACGCGCCGGAAGGCGGCATGGTCAGCCAGGGAAGATGGGCAACGCCTGCGTATTCCGCAATGCCCCATGCCGCCAGTTCCAGCACCAGCGGGGCGAGGTCGGCCTCGGCGATTTCGGGTTGGGCGAAGGGGCGCATGGCATGCTCCTCTGCCGCGTCCCAAAGCCGGTAGCACGTGCCGGGCTCCAGGCGTCCGGCGCGTCCCTGTCGTTGCAGGGCTGCGGCCAGTGATACGCGCTCCGTGACCAGCCGGGTCATGCCGCTGGCCGGATCAAAGCGCGGGGAGCGGGCCAGCCCGGCATCGATAACCACCCGGATGCCTTCAATGGTCAGCGAGGTTTCCGCAATGCTCGTGGCCAGCACCACCTTGCGTCTTCCCCCGGCGGCCGGGGAGATGGCTGCATCCTGTTCCTGAGGCGTAAGATCGCCGTAGAGCGGGTGTACGCTGACATCGGGAGCCAGGGGCGGCAGGGCCAGAAGGTCCGCCACGCGTCGGATTTCGCCCGCACCGGGCAGAAAGACAAGAATGGAGCCGGACTCCTTTTCAACGGCGTGGCGTACGACGGCGGCCACATGGTCTGCTGCCAGTCCGATCTGTCCATGGAGGCCCGGTGAAGGCGCCTGAC
>QKEJ01000088.1 GCA_003252375.1 Halodesulfovibrio sp. | reverse complement strand
GCAGGGGCGGACATCGCTGCCGTGCTGTCCCCTCCGCCCGTCCTGCCCGTCGTGATGGCGGATTTTTCCGGTCCGGCGTCTGCTTGTCCTGATGTTCTGTTCGGTCCGGACGATTTGCTCCGCTGGGAGGCAACGCACGGTACGGTGCCGCAGGGCAGCCTCTTCTGCCTGCATACCGGATGGGGACGGCTGTGGAGCGACCCCGATGCGTTTTTGGGTCTGGATCGTTCCGGCAGTGATGCCATGCGTTTTCCTGCCTTTTCACCGCAGGTGGCGGAACTGCTCGTGCATGGGCGGGGCGTGGCGGGCATGGGGATAGATACGCATGGCGTGGACGCCCCTTCGGATACCCGGTTTGCGGTAAATCGTTGCCTGCTGGATGCCGGACGGCTGGTGCTGGAGTGTCTGGCCAACCTGCATGAATTGCCCCCCGCTGGAAGCACCGCCGTTATCGGCGGTCTGCGTCTCAGGGGGGGCACCGGTTGTCCCGTCTCGGTCACGGTTCTTGTGCCGTAGCCTATTCCTGCACCACGGCCTCGTGCACGGTCAGGTCAAAGCTGTCCTCCCCGTGCGTCACTTCGAGGAATTGATTGAACGTGACGCCGCTGTTGGCAACGGCGCGTTCATCTGCGCTGTTGTGCTTGAGCTTGGCGAAGAACTGTCCCACAAGTACGCACCCTTCACTGTCGCCCACAAAGTTCCCTTTATGGATCAGAATGTGGTTCCTGTCCGGAACCCCCGTGATTTCAAAGGTGTTTCCCACCTTTGGTGACTGCACGCGCCTGCAGGTGTAAGTGCCGGGCGGAATGCTGCTGACGTTGCTCTGATTGTCCAGCCATGGGCGTTCCAGCGTCACGCAGAACGCGTCTCCATCCACCAGGAGCACGCCGAACGTGCCTTCGGTCGATCGTTCGACCCGTACCAGATCCATCTTCATATCCTGCCTCCTTTCTTCAGTTGATCGCTCCGGAGAGCGCCGTTTATGGGGGTAGGATATAGTCTTGTCTATATTATTCCTGTTATAAGTTTTTAAATCTCACAATTATTTGACTGTAAATGCCTAATTACATGTGAGATATGTAATTATGAAAAAGTGCAGGTTGATGCCGTCTTGCTATGTACATTTCTATATTGAGTGGTGTATTGTGTGCCCGTGTCAGAAGAAGCGCTTCTGCATCGCATGAAACGTGTTCCTGGCTGCCGAGTCGACGCGGGAGCAACGGAGCACAGTCCAAAGGAGGTCGTAATGCCCAACTATATTGCCCGACATTTCGAGCGGGACGATGGCACTGAAACCTGGGTCTATTGGAACGCAAAGTTCGGGGCCGCTAAGAATGTCATTAGTACTGTCCTGGAGTGCTTGGCTGATCATGATCACCACGAATGGCGAATCATGCCGAATGCGAGTGAGTCCACGAAAAAGGGTCTTGAATTTGATGGCAAGGCCATAGACTTTTAACAATAAGGAGGCGTTATGCCACTGGGAGATGAATTCAAGGGTCTGCCGATGGAGGATCTCATCGGTACGCCGTTGTCGGCTGCATGTTCGGCAAACCTCAAGCTTGCCCAGGCCACCGCTGACTACATTCAGGCAGTCGGCTTTGAATACGATGAAGAAGGCAAGCCCACCAAGGCCATCCGCAAGGCGGAATTCCGCTACAGCGTTCCCGGTCCTGACAATCAGCCGGTGGAGTACACCATTTCGACACCGCTGCTTGCCATCGTGCCCATTCCCAGCCTGAAGGTGAACAACGTGGATATCACGTTCGACATGGAAGTTCGCAGCAGCGAATCCCACAAGGACAGCACGGACGCATCCGCCAGCCTCACGGCAACCGGTTCCGGCGGATGGGGGCCGTTCAAGCTCAGTGTGAGCGTTTCCGGCTCCGTTTCCACCCACAAGGAAAACACCAGAACCTCGGACAAGTCGGCCAAGTACCATGTGCAGGTAACCGCACTGGACAGCGGCATGTCGGAAGGTCTGGCCCGAGTGCTGGATATCATGAACAAGAGCGTCGTGCCCGTTCCCGCGGCCGCGGCATCGACCCCGGCAACGACCTAGTTTCCGGCGTTCCGGCCTGTTGATGTAATCATGCCGGCAGGCGGCTTGCTGCCTGCCGGCTTCTGAACGGAGTTATCCATGAACAAGGATTTCACGCTTGCGGACGTGCGGTGCATCAGAAAGGTGACCGTGGGTTCCACCAACCCCAACATGCAGACGTCGGACGAAGAACGGGAAAAACAGCTTGCGGTACTGAACCACTACCTGAACGATTTTCCGAGAGGGCGGATCATCGGGAAGGATATCAACTTCGGTGTCTATGCCGTTGGTGAGCATCAGGTGGTCATGCAGTCGACAACCTATCATGTGGGCTTCCACAGGATGGTTGACGAGGAACCAGGCAGCTAAGGAGCAGAAAGATGGCAATCAAGCTCGATGACATGTTGCGTGCCATGCACAACTCGGTGGTGAAGGCCCAGCAGATATCGGAACAGCAGCACATGCGCGTGCTGCAACGGTATTTCAATTATGACGACAAGAATGCTACCTACGATGACCTTGAAAAGGGCAGGCCCAAGGTTACTTCGGTGCAGCTGCCGTTCGTGGAGAACGGCGAGGTGAAATACAGGCCGGTGGACCTGCCTCTCATCGTGCTCACGCCTCCCTCGTCGCTGATGATTGATACGGTGCGTATCAACTTCAAGGCGAATCTGACCGGCTTCGAGGAGGCCAAGGAGTCAAAAAAAGGGTTCGATTTCAAAAGCATGCTTCGTTCATTCACCTCGAAGGGCGAGAGTGAGAAGCCCGTTATCGAACTGCCGCTCAAGGATCAGCCCAAGGGTGACATGCACCGGGGGGCGCCGGTCATGGACATGAGCGCCAAGAATCCTGCCGCGCTGGCCGATATCGAGATTCTTTTCAAGAACGGAGAACCGCCGGAGGCCATTGCCCGGATAGGCGACCAGATCGTGAAGATGCTTCCGTTATAGGGGGAAGGGCCATGAAGGCCT
>QKEJ01000188.1 GCA_003252375.1 Halodesulfovibrio sp. | reverse complement strand
AGCAGGGGCAACCCCGCCCCCTGAGAATGCCCCCGCAGCACGACGCACGATTCAGATGATTCAGACGGTCCAGAGCACAGAAAACAAGGGGCTGCCGGCGAGATTCCGGCAGCCCCTTGTGCGTGGTTTTCGCATCGTCATTACACGGCTTCCTGCAGCTTTCTGATATCCCGCAGGGGCGGCGCTCCGAACTGCCGCCGGTATTCACGGCTGAATTGCGACGGACTTTCATACCCCACCTGAATGGCCGCTGTGGTGGCATCCTGCTGTTCCGTCAGCATCAGCCGCCGGGCTTCAAGAAGGCGCATCTTCTTCTGATACTGCAGCGGGCTCATGGCGGTCAGGGCCCGGAAATGATGATGAAAGGTTGAGGGGCTCATCCCTATCTGCCTGGCAAGGTGCTCAATCTTGAGCTGCTGGGCATAGTTCTCACGCAGCCAGTCAATGGCCCGCGAAATCTGGCTGCCCTGACTGCCGGAGGTCGCAATCTGACGCAACTTGGGCCCCTGTTCGCTCATCAGCAGGCGGTACATAATCTCCTTTTGAACAAGCGGCGCAAGAATGGGAATATCCTCGGGCGTGTCCAGCAGCCGCACCAGACGCAGAAACGCTTCAAGCAGCGGAGCGGACACCTCGTCCAATGCGATGCAGCGTCCCGACTGCGCGGTCCTTGGTGAGGGAAGATTGCTATCCACCATCAGCTGGGAGACAAGGCGCAGATCCAGCTTCAGGACCGCCCCTAGAAGAGGCACGTCCTTGCTGGCCTCCACAACGTTGGCCACGACCGGCACCCCCATGGAGGTGAGCAGGCAGTTGTTGGCATCATAGATGTACTCCTCCCCCTCCAGCATGACCCGCTTCGCCCCCTGGGCGACCAGACAGAAGCTGGGATCATAGACGCCGGACATCGGCTCCGTGGGCGCTTCATACCGCACGAGCAGCAACCCGGGAACGGGTGTTTCCAGCCGGTGATTCTCTTCCGTCTGTCTCGCGATGGCGCTGGCCAGCGTCTGACGCAGCGCGTTCAGGGCGTCACCCCCCGTTGGTATCGTATGCATGGGGTCCTCCATTCCTTTCGCCTCCTGTAGCAGAACCGGACAGATATGAACAAGACGCTTGCCCGAACTCTCGGACGATCAGGCAAGAATTGCGGAGCATCGTTCTACCCGTATTCGCTTCCCCCGCCGCACAATCATGCACGGGTTCTGCATGACCCGGCGGCCAGTCCCCGGCGGCTCGTGCATTTTCAAGGACGCCCTGCCCGCAGTTCTGGACAAGATGGTCGCGGCGGACGTACTCGTACGGACGCCCCGGTCTGCAGCCAGACCATGAGCGCCCTGCTGAATACACGTATCGACAGGGCGGCGGCCCGGCATCCGGAGATACGGATCAGGCAGTTCTCCTTCATCGCCACGCAGGCGCAGACATATCGGCACCCAAGGTACCTCAAGGGGAATTGCATGCGGCTTCTTCGCTACACCATACGCTCGTTTCTGGCAGTCGCCTGCCTCATGCTCATTGGAGGATACATGTTCCTGCAACACGACAAATTCGGCAGCCTTCCTTCCGGCACCCGCCTGAGCAGGCTGGAGCAGTCTCCCAACTATACGGCGGGGCGGTTCCATAACAGGGCGCCCATATCCGCAATCGTGAAGGGGGGACAGTCCATCCCGATCCTGCTGCGTTACTTCACGACACCGAGAACAAACCCCGTTCCCCCCGTTCCCGTTCCGGCCGTCAAAACCGACCTGAAGGCGCTGGACAAGAAGACGGACATCCTGGTCTGGATTGGACACTCCTCGTACTTTCTGCAGCTTTCCGGCAAGACCATTCTCATCGACCCGGTGTTCAGCGCATACGCCTCCCCCGTGTTCTTCAGCACCAGAGCATTTCCGGGCACCAATCCGTACACAGCGGAGGACATGCCCCCCATAGACTACCTGCTCATTTCCCACGACCACTGGGATCATCTGGACTACGCCACGGTGATGGCCCTGAAGGACAAGGTTCGCACCGTGGTCACCGGGCTTGGGGTGGGAGCGCATTTTGAACACTGGGGATTTCCGGAAGCCATGCTGCACGAAGCGGACTGGGGCACGGCGCTGCATGTGGCTGACAATCTCACCATCCACGTGGAAACGGCGCAGCACTACTCCGGCCGCCTGTTCGACAGAAACAGGAGCCTGTGGGCGTCCTTTGTGCTGGAGACGCCCGAACACCGCCTCTTCTTCAGCGGAGACAGCGGCTACGGCCCGCACTTTGCGGAACTGGGGGAGCGCTACGACGGCTTTGACCTCGTCATGCTGGACAGCGGGCAGTACAACAAGGATTGGCAACATGTGCACATGACGCCCGAGCAGGCCGTGCGCGCTGCGGAAGACCTGCATGCCAGAGCCGCCATCCCTTCCCATTCGGGGAAATTCAGCCTCGCCTTCCATGCATGGGATGATCCGTTCAAACGGTTCGTTGCGGCTGGCAAGGACAAGCCATACCGCCTTGTCACCCCCAAGGTGGGGGAAGCGGTACGCCTGGGCGACAGGGAACAGACCTTCTCCCGCTGGTGGGAAGCCCTTGCGGCCGCCCCTTCTTCCACCGGTACGACAGTTTCGGAGAAATAGAACAGCAATTCACAGGCGGGTTCATTCGCCCTGCGCCCCACACCCCCGCCGGGCACGTGCGGAGAAGCGAGACAGCAGGGCCGTCCGAGTACCCCGGATGCATCCAAGGACAAGGCCTTGCGGAATTCTCCGCAAGGCCTTGTCCTTGTCTGAAATCCGCCGCCAGAATTGACCTGCAGCCGATACAATACAAAACTCCCTGTCACCTTCGAATCAACACCCGCAAGCATATCTTGCCCTTCGGCAAGGTCCCCCGTACACACCAATTGCCGGGCATCTGGGCATCGTTTGGGCCAGCGTAATATGTCCTTGACATAACCATGTACATATTAATAGCTGTAAATATATCATTATTGCAAACACATGTAACAAGCAGATCAATCGTACCATGAACTCCTGAAAGGAGTTCAACCATTTTCC
>QKEJ01000194.1 GCA_003252375.1 Halodesulfovibrio sp. | reverse complement strand
GAAGCAGGGCAGGCATGGGGTGCGTGGGCGTGGCCTGTCGCGCCTGCTGGTGGTGGGCGAACGGGAGGTGTTGATTGAATAGTTGTTGGGCAGTTGTTTTTTATTTCATGAAATTAAAATTTTTCTTTACAAAAAAAGACAGCTAGATTATATTTCTATAAAAGTTCAACAACTATTGCGCAACTATTCAGCTATGGTAAAAGAATCACTCAGTCTCAGGGAGATCGGCAGGCGGCTGGACATTCCGCCCTCCACCATCTCCTACTACAAGGATCGCTTCGCCCGGTTTATCCCCGTGGCAAGCGGGCAGGGGCGGCGCGTGAAATATCCGCCCGAGGCTGTGATGCTTTTCAAGGAGATCAGGGAGATGTTCACCAGAAACTGGTCCGCGGAACAGGTTGAGGAACAGTTGTCCACCATGCGCCATGTGGTTACAGGGCTGACCGTGGACGGGCTTGCCGCCCAGTCCGGAGGCGATCCGGCGCAGGCAAAGGCTTTTGTGCAGGACCTTGCCGGCGTGCTGGACAAGATGTCTTCGCTTTTGGAGGTGCAGGCGCATTTCCGGTCGGAGATAGAGTCCCTGCGGAATGAGGTGGAGCAGTTGCGGCGCGAGAAGACCGAGCTGGTCGGGCTGTACGAGGCGCGCATCCTTGCGCTTGGCGAGGAGATGGAGCGCTTCCGCCGCGACAGGGCGGAGGCATCCGGCATGAGGCATGAGAGCGGTGCCGACAGCGCCATGCCCGACGCCACATTTCTGGCCCGTCCGCTGGTCGTCAAGGTGGCTGGCGAATATCTGGGCGTGGCCGGCAAGGGCAAGCCGTTCTCGCTACAGGACCTTATCGGGCTCATCCGGCGCAATGCCGGTTCGCAGAAGGTGGTGAGCATCACCTGGCAGGAGACTGAAGGGCGTTGGACCCTGCAGATCCGCACGCAGGACGAAACCGTCCGCGGCCATGCCTACCGTCTGAGCGTGTTTTCCACGGTGACTCCCAGCGGCAATGCCGTGACCGAACTTGGCGAGATGACGGTGGATGACGAGATCGTTCCGGACAAGTTCGTGCTGATGCTCTTCAAGAATGTGAAGGAAGGGCTGGAGCGATAGCAAATTTCCGTGGAGCTGGCGTGGCCCGGTCTACACCACTGCCAGTTCCATCTTACCCCAAATGGCGACCCGCCCGCCGCACTGTGCGAAAACGCCCTCGATGCCCTGTGCTTCGAGGGCGGCGGCGCGTTCAGTGACCTGCTCAATGGCATCCGGTGCCTTGAGCAGATTGCACAGTGCGGTGGCGCAGGCGTCCGCAAGGCTGCCGTCGCGGGAGCGAACCGCCACAAGCTCACCCTTGCCGAGGCTCAGGGAGTGCCCGATGGTGGCGGACGAGGCGCAGATGCTTACCGGGAATTCGGCACCATGCACAACAATGCCCACAGTGGCGTTGCTGTGCGGGTCCGGAAGCAGCCCGGCAACCCTGTCGCGGGTGGAGAGCATGTAGACATCCCCCCCGTTTTCCACAATCAGTTCCGGGCTGGTGGCGGCGAATTCCTCGCAGACCATCTGCGAAATGGTTCCGGCCACGGCCGCCATGGGCCCAACCCCTGCAATGGCGGCGGCGTGGGCCATGCGCTGCACGATCTGGGCAGCCCCGTCAGGGACCGCCACGGGCACATAGCTGTCGCGAAACGCGGTATGGAGCATGATGTAGGACTTCAGCTGTCCGCGCAGGGCGGTGACGTAGCGTCCTATTTCCTGCGAGAGGTCTCTGCAGGCGGTGATGTGAAGGTCCGTCTCTTCCACGACGACCTGAAAGGCCTGTTCCCCTTCATGACGTGTGTACTGCTGGCGGTAGTGGCGCAGCGGGCTGAGATAGACGGTTTCCTTCATGGCGAAGAGCTATAGCCCTGAACGAAGGTGTTAGCAATCACTCTCATGCCCGGATTGCATGCCTTGTTCTTGCCCGACACTCCCTGCATCAGAACACGATGACGATCCGGCAGGTATCAAGCACGTTGCCCGCTTCGCCGAGCATCCCCCTGAGGATGGCCGCATCCTGGTCGGTAAGGGTGAGGGCGCTGTGGTTATCCCCCTGCGTGCCGGTCGCCCTGATGGTCAGCGGGAGCGTGCCTACCCGCGCAAGCCGCTGGGCAGCGGGAATGCTGTCCATGTACCGGACATGTCCCTCGGTGGCCGCCGTAGTGTGGTCG
The DNA here is from genome assembly GCA_003252375.1 of Halodesulfovibrio sp. Classification (GTDB taxonomy): domain Bacteria; phylum Desulfobacterota; class Desulfovibrionia; order Desulfovibrionales; family Desulfovibrionaceae; genus Halodesulfovibrio. Next base: position 846 of record QKEJ01000194.1, on the reverse strand, counting down.
ATGGAGGGCGAGGGGAATATCTGCCCGTCATCCGCAACAAGCTGCGGGCGCAGGCTTGGAGTGAACCCCGTATCCCGGGCGTCCACAACCAGCCCGGTGTAGGCGGGCGCATCCTGGCCCGGCTTGCGGGGGCGGGTGGGGGCGGTCAGCTGCTCCTGCAGGGCATCCAGCCTGCCGGATTGCCCGGCCATCTTCGTTTCCATGCCCGCCATCGTTGTTCCCTGCTGTTCCAGAGCCTGCTGCATGGCGTCCAGACGGGCGGCAAGCGCGGCAACCTGTTCCTCTAGCACGGTTATGCGGCGCAGAAGGGCGGGCGGCAGTTCCGCCGATGCGGGGCGCTCGGATGGCGTGTTGGACATTCGTGAGGGGGCGGAATGGCCCAGCATGCGGGCGAGCGCCGCGCCGAACTGTCCGGTCAGGGCCATGGAGATGGTGGTGTGGTAGACGCCGTCCGGGGTGACGTGGGTGGCGTCCACCGTGGCTCCCTGTACGAACCCCCGTACCTGCGAGGCGATGGTGTCGTTCTGGATCATGAAGTTGTCCATGGTGGTGGAGGATTCGACGCGCACCCCCCGGATCACTTCCAGCAGGTTGCGTCTGGCGTCCACGGTGGCGGCACGTGTGCCCAGAAACCGGGCTTGCGCCGGTGAGGCTTCGGCCGGTACCACGCCCATGCCCGTGGCCACCACGCGCATGGTCTGCCAGTCCATGTATCCTGAGGCGCCGACCGGCTCCTGAAGACCGGCGTACGCCGTGGACGCGGCAAGCACGAGCAGCAGGGGAACGATGATCCGGGTGTGCAATCGCATGGGCAGCTCCTTGCTTCGGAAACGGTTACGGGCAGAC
>QKEJ01000033.1 GCA_003252375.1 Halodesulfovibrio sp. | reverse complement strand
ACGACTCGAAGACTCCGTCAGGCAGCAGGGTGGACAGGCACGCCCACATTGGGGACGGCCATATCGGCCGGGCCGGATTTGCCCGCCTGCTGCACGAGCCCCTCCTGCGCGTTCTGCCCATGGTGCTGGAAACGCCGAAGGACGAATCCCTTGAGGATGACCGGCGCAACCTGGCCCTGCTGCACGAGCTTGCCGCGGAATGACGCATAAAAAAAAGACTGCCCGCATGATGCGGGCAGTCCTCACTGATATGGCTGTTGGTGGCTAGGCCTTGGCGCAGGCGGCGTCGTATTCCGCACTCAGGCCGTCGATGAGTTCCTTGACGGACATGATGCGGTCCACGCGGTGCACGTTGGAGCCGGAGAAGGCGAAACCGCGGTCCAGATTGCCTTTTTTGGCGTTCAGAAGCGCCGAGGCGATGCAGTAGGGGCTTTCTTCCTTCTTGCAGTTGTGGATGCATTCGAAGATGCACTTGAAGGGCTTCTTCAGGCCGGCACGGGCGTCTTCCACGAACTTGCCGATAATGGCGCGCCCGGGCATGCCCACGGGGCTCTGGATGATGGTCACATCCTCTTCCCTGGCATCGATGTAGGCCTGCTTGAACCGGTCGTCGGCATCGCACTCGTGCGTGGCCACGAACCGGGTTCCCATCTGGACGCCGGAGGCGCCCATGTCGAGGAACTTCTTGATATCCTCACCGGTGTACACACCGCCTGCGGCGATGACCGGAATCTTCTTGCCGTGCTTTTCCTCGAAGACCTTTACGGCTTCCACAACCTGCGGGATCACGACTTCAAGGGAGTGCGCGGGATCGTCCAGCTCTTCACGGCTGAAGCCGAGATGGCCGCCGGCCTTGGGGCCTTCCACGACAAAGGCATCGGGCAGGTAGTCGAATTTGGAGAACCACTTCTTGCACAGGATGCTGGCAGCGCGGGCGGAGGAGACGATGGGAACGAGCTTGGTGTGTGCCTGCTCCTTCTTTTCCTCGTAATATTCCTTGAGATACTTGGGCATATCAAGGGGAAGTCCGGCGCCGGAGAAAATGACGTCCACCTTCTCTTCGATGGAGGTCTTCACCAGATCGGCAAAGTTGGTCAGGGCGACCATGATGTTGACGCCCAGAACGCCGTCGCTGAGCTCTCTGGCCTTGCGGATTTCCTTGCGCATGGCCCGGATGTTGGCGTCATGCGGGTTCTTGCCCACATCGGGTTCGCTCATGCCGATCATGGCCCCGGCGATGACGCCTATGCCACCCTCATTGGCAACGGCGCTGGCAAGGCCGGACAGGGAAATACCCACGCCCATGCCACCTTGCACAATAGGAATGCGGGCGACGATGTCGCCTATCTTAAGTGACGGAAATGACATTGTTCAGTCCTCCAACTTGCGGTGCTTCACGCCGCATTGGTAATGAAATGCCGTACCGCACGGTACGGCTGGATGAACGTGCTGTCCACTGGACGCACTACACCCAAGGTCCCTCACGCGGGGTTCTTACATAGAACAGCAATTAGCGCAAGAGCACCATTCGCAATGCTTGCCACGCCTTGGCCGGAAGGCGGGGCTTGTGCGCATGTGGCGGAAGAGGAAACGCATCAGGAGGGGGATGTGGTCCTCGAGGAAGATGGTCCGGTCGTCGTCGCTTGTGTCCTTGCCGAAGAGCAGTATCTCCTGCCCTTTGGTCTTCAGTTCCACCCAGCCGGCGTCGGCCAGGCCTGCCGCGCCCCGTGGGGCCTTCGTACCGGTGCCTCCGTGGGCATACATGTACAGATAGGCAGGTAGTTGGACACTGTGTATGGCCTCGGCCAGCTGGTGCAGCGTGTCGTCGTCTTCGCCGTTCCATGCCCGCATCTGCTGCCAGAGGTCCGTGTTGTCCCATATCCGTGGATGGGGCCTGTTCACCGAGCCGGTTTTGTAGTCGAGAATGACAATGCCGTCCTCCCGCTCGTCAATGCGGTCTATGCGTCCGGCAAGCTGCTGGCGCACCGCGCCGGGAGGGAGGTCGTCTGCGTCTACATCGGCCGCAATGTCCTTTTCCAGCGCAACGATGCGGGTTTCTGGCTGTTGCTCAAGGAACTGGGCAAGGCGCTGCACCCCGGCGGCTTCCAGCATCAGATAGGAATCAAAGGGCAGCTGGTCTCGCAGTTCGCTTTGCTGCAACCGGAGGACGAAGAGTTCCTGCAGGCGGCGGGCATCGTCCTCGTCGGGGCGGATTGTCCTGCCGGTATAGGGCTTGAAGAATTCTTCAAGTACGGCATGGAGCAGGTCGCCGATGCCTGCGAAGTCGTCTCCCTCGTTCACCTCGTCCACGGCGGACAGGCCGCAGATGCGTTCATGGAAGAATCGGACAGGGCAGGTCAGATAGGCATCAAGCGCAGAGGGGGAGAGGGGGCGCTTGAGATATTCGTGGATGCGGCTGTCCACGGCTGCGGAGCGCATGACGGGGCGGTCCCCGGTGCAGATGGCAGGCATGGGATAGCTGACGGCATGCAGGGGGGCCATGCCGGGCTTGAGCAGGGTTTTAAGACGCTGTTCTTCCTGCCAGAGCAGTTCTTCCACGAACCGCGAGCGCGATTTCTTTTCTTCAAACAGGCCGCTGCCCTGCACCCCGGACTGGTAGTGGATGGCCACGGTCGATGCGCCCCTGATGAGACGATGGAAATTGTATGCGGCCACCTGTTCCCGGTGTCTGCCGTCCGGGAGTCTGAGAAGGCCGCGCAGGGAATCCGGCAGCAGGGGGTCGTGCGGAGGAGGCCCGGGGAGTCTGTCCTCCGTGGCATCCACGATATGGACCGTATGAAAATGCAGCAGACGGGTTTCCAGCATGCCCAGCACCTGCAGGCCGGTCAACGGGTCTGCCTCGAACGGGACACGTTCCTGCCGGATGGTTTCGCGCAGGATGGTGAAAAGTACGTCCCGCGGGAAGGACTGGGCGGCAAGAGAGGCTTCCCGAAGCTGCGGGATGACACGACGCATGAGCCGGAACATGGATTCCGCATCAATGGGGAAGCGCTCCCACAGGCTGCCCCCGTGCTCAAGCAGCAGGGCGCACAGGTCGGCAAGGGTGTCGGCAAGGTCGCGCGTGGTCGCA
>QKEJ01000117.1 GCA_003252375.1 Halodesulfovibrio sp. | reverse complement strand
GGTGTCATGGGGCGGAAGCCGCACCAGAAGTTTCGCTCTTCAGTTTTTGCCAGGTCAGGAAAAAGGCTGAACACGGAGTGTTCCAGGGTGTGTTGGCGCTTGGGGTTGAGGCTGCGATCAAAGCCGGCAAGTTCTGCCATGCCGCCTACCCGGACCCTGTCCCCAAGCCGTGTGGTTGCGACCTTGAAGGTTTCGTCCAGCAGAGTGGACTGCGGGGCACGCGAAGCGTCTGTGATCGGCAGGGTGATCGAATACCCTTTCACCGGGTAAATGGGCAGGCGAATGCCGATTTGTCTGGCGAGCATAGGTGACCAGCTGCCACCCGCGAGCACGAATGCGTCTGCCTCGACAACCTCATTGCCAATTCGGGCGCTGACCTTGCCGCCGGATTCCGGGAGGGCGTCCACAATCGTATTCCAGCGGAACTTCACGCCCCTGGCTTCAGCAACTCCGGTCAGGGCGTTCGTGAACTTGAAGCAATCGCCGGTTTCATCCCCGGGCAGGCGAAGGCCGCCAACAAGGGGGGCTTCCGCATGGGTGAGCCCCGGTTCGGCCTGGCAACAGCCTGCAGCGTCCAGCAGCTCGAACTCGATGCCGCCTTCCTTCAGGACTTCCATATCGCGGGCGGCGGCGTCGTATTGTTTCTGCGTCCGGAACAGCTGCAGAGTGCCTTGCGAGCGGTGGTCGTAGGCAATGGTCTCTTCGCCCCGAAGCTCACGCAGCAAGTCCCGGCTATAGGTGGCGAGCCGCACCATCTTTGCCTTGTTGGCCGAATAGCGCGCGGGTGTGCAGTTGCGCAGCATGCTCAGGCCCCAGCTGACCATGGCCGGGCTGATCCTGTGGAACTGCACGATCAGGGGAGCGTGCTCCATGAAAAGCCATTTGAGAGCCTTCTGGGGGACGTCAGGGGAGGCCCATGGGGCAGCATAGCCCGGAGAGATCTCGCCGGCATTCGCGAAGCTCGTTTCCAGCGCGGGACCGGACATGCGGTCGATCACTGTCACGTCATGGCCGTCGCGCGCGGCATAGTAGGCCGTTGTCACACCGACGACACCTGCGCCCAGAACGACCACTTTCATAGTACTTGCTCCTCTACGCCATAGGGCGAACTGTTGGAAAACCCCGTGACGAGCTGATGGCCGCCCCGGAGGGGGATTTATGGGGTGTCGTGTTCAGGAACTCCGCCCGGGTCGCACGGTATGGTGTTGGCGGGTGCCTTCCATCACATGGGGCGAGCGGATACTCTCTTCCCACAGATTCGTCATCTGCGTTACGCAGCGGCAAGTCGGGGCGGGCCGACCTGAGACCGCCCCGTTCTGCCTAGTGGTCTCCGGCAATCATGCCAAGGATGGCGAGCTTTTCGACCGGCGGAAGTTTGCCGGCTTCGCGCACCACTTTGAAGGCATCGTCGGCGACCTCTAGCGTATGGTCGATGTCTGCCTCCGTCATAGCCGCACACATGAACATGTTGTGCCAGGGGTGGAAGTAGACCCCGCGTTTCAGCAAGGCTTCATTCCAAGCGTATCCTTTCGAGCATCCCTGATCATCTTCAAACATGATGAGGGGCAGCTCAACGGGGCCTGTCTGGCGCAGGGCAAAACCATGACGGTTCGCAGCTTCATCGAGGCCCGTCCGCAGCCTTTGGCCAAGGGCTTGCGTGCGTTCAAGGTAGTCCGTCTCGCGGATCAGTTTCAGCGTCTCGATTGCGGCGGCCATGGGCGCGGCAGAGAACCAGAAGGAGCCGGTGACATAGATGGTTGCTGCAGCCATCCGGGCTTTTTCCGAACCGAGCAGTGCGGAGATCGGGTGGCCGTTGGCGATCGCCTTGCCCCAGCTGGAGAGGTCCGGTTCGATGCCGACGCGAGACCAGCTTGAATCGCGTGCCAGACGGAAACCTGCACGGACATCATCGACAATCAGGAGTGCGTCATGTTCATCGCACAGTTCACGCGCACGGCGGGCATATTCCGGTGTCGGATCTTCCTGGTCGACAAATGTGTCGTGCTTGATGGGGGAAGCAAAGATTGCGGCCAGGTCGTTGCCAGCCGCTTTGACGGCAGCCTCCAGGCTCTCGACATCATTATAGGTGTAGAAGACCTGGTTTGCTCGGTCAGACGGGGCAACGCCGTTCTTCAAAGGGGTGCACCAGGGGGCTGCACCGTGATAGGCGCCCTTCGCCAGAACGATCGTGTTCTTTCGCGTATAGTTGCGTGCGATCATTAGGGCCATTGTGGTCGCATCCGTGCCGTTCTTGCAGAACATGGCCCAGTCTGCGTGCGTGACCATGCTGGTCATCTGCTCCGCCAGGTCGACCATCAGCCCGGCCGGGCCGGTCATCGTGTCTCCCTTCTTCAGCTGTGCTGTGTAAGCGGCATCAATTTTCTCGTGGCCATAGCCAAACAGGTTAGGTCCGTAGCCGCACATATAATCAATGTAACGGTTGCCATCGGCGTCCCAGAGGTAGGCCCCGGAGGCACGGTCGAAGAATTGCGGATAGTCATCTGGAAGGAGCCTGACCGATTGGTGGCCATACATTCCGCCGGGAATGACTGCGTATGCTCGTTCACGCAAAGCCTTGTCTACCGAGTTCGTCCACATATCGTTTTCGCCGCCTGTTCAATAAGATAGTTTTGACTATCATACTGTGAGCGGTTATGGACGCAAGGTCAATTCGGAAGGAAATGGAATGAAATTGGATCTTCTGTGTGTTGGCCTGACAACGCTGGATGTTGTTGGGCGGCCAATTACGGACATTCCGAAAGATGAAGGCGGCCGCCTTATTGAACAGATTGCGTGTGCACCTGCCGGGACAGCAGCAGGGGCTGCGTGTGTCGCGGCACGTCTCGGCCTGCAGGTGGGGCTGGCCGGTGCCATTGGTGACGACCTGACGGGAAAGTTCGTGCGCTTTGCGCTGGAGGAAGAGGGGGTCGATACGCGTCTCCTTGAGACCCTGAAAGGTGTGCCGACTTCCACAACGATCCTCCCAATTGATGATAAAGGCAGGCGCCCGACCCTCCACGCCCCAGGGGCTGGCTCCATCCCGCCTTTGACGGAGAAACTACTGAGTGAGGCGCCCGGAGTTCGTTGCCTCCATTA
>QKEJ01000042.1 GCA_003252375.1 Halodesulfovibrio sp. | reverse complement strand
GAGCATTTCATGCGCCTCAACTTCGCCTGTCCCAGAGGCATGCTGGAGGAAGCATTGGACCGGTTGGTGCTGGTGTTCAGTTAATCTTGCGACGTCATGTTCGTGTGGCCATGACTGTTCAATCCTGTTCAGCTCCACCACGCATATAAAAGCGGTCAGGCCGGATGGCCTGACCGCTTTTTTTGTGCCGATCGGATCAGCTGAGAGGCGGCAGGCAGAAGCTAGAACTGCCAGCGCAACAGGGCGGAGAAGGAGTGGTTTACATCGTTTTCGGAGCTGAGGTTCTCGTAGCCGAACGTGAGGCTGAAAGGGCCCTTGGCAAGGCTTACACCCATCTCCGCCGTGGCGTGCGTGTCGTCGCTGCTGGTGGTGACGGATGCCGAGGTTGTGGTGCCCACAAGGTTCTGGCGCATGGTCATGTCGTTGTCCGTCAGGGACTGCGTCATGCCGATGCCCACATAGGGCTCAACGGTGTGGTCCTGCACGCTGAAATGCCCTGTGGCCCGAACCCCGAGAGACGCCTCGTGAAAGGTCTTTTCGTAGGCGTCATACTGAATGGCGTTGGCCGAATTCGTTTCGCTGAACGCTTCGCGGGTCAGCCAGGAAGTCTTGTAGCCGACATGCGGCAACAGGGACCATGTGGGGGTCATATCCCATGTGTAGGCGGCGATGAGCTCGTTGGAGAGAATATTCGAATCGTACGTGCCCGTTGCATAGTCGGTTGCATCGGCATGCCGGATGCTGCTGTGCTTCACGTATGTGTCGGAAAGGAGGTCGGTGAAGCAGAAATTACCCCATTTGTATCCTGCGTAGGCTCCCAGAATGTAGAGGGTTTGCTGCTCGGAGTCCTGCGAGTAGAAATGGTCGCCGGTGAAGTTGATGTCCACGGTGCCGATGCCGCCGGTGACCCCGATGAGCAGGTTGCGGTCGATGAAGCGGTCGGCCCCGAATTCCATGCCCACAAAGTCGGAGTTGTAGCCCTGTCCGTTCACCACGTCGCGGTGTCCCTTGCCGAACACCGGTTCCAGATACAGGGCCCAGGAAGGCTCTGCGCTGGGCGCCTTGAACAGGCCGGCAGTGTCCCCTGCGCTTGCCAGCAGGACGGGCTTGCCTTGCTGGAGTTCGCCGAACAGGCTTCCGTCTGCGGCGCTGGATGCGGATGCGCCCAGCACCCCTGTCAGAAGATTCATGCTGCGGCTTGTGGCCACACTGGTAAAGCCCTGCGCGGCGACAAGACTGCCCTGCAGCCCCTGGGAGGATTCATCCGTTGTCGGCGCATAGGTGGACGTAACCGAGAGCGTGCCGCCCGTGGTGTCGATATTGGCAAGGGTGGAAAAGTTGGGGTTGGCGTTGTTGATTGTGACGGTGGAGAGGTCCGCCCCGCTGGCGCTTGCATCCAGCAGGACGCTGGTTGCGCCGACACCGGAGGCAGTGCCGTAGACGTTGATGGCGCCCGCGATGTTGACAGCGCTTGCATCCGTGCCGGTTACGGTGAGCTGGGCAGTCGTTTGGCCCGCTGCGGTAAGGCCCAGGGTGGCTTGGGAAGCCACGCTGAGGGAGGCCGTGGTCGCACTGGCGCCCTCGGCCAGCTTCAGGGTGCCGGCGTTGATGTTCAGCGCGCCCATGGTGGCGCTGGTGCCGTCGCCGAGCGTCCAGATGCCGGTGCCGCTTTGGGTTACCGTCCCCCACGTGCCCAGCAGGGCGAAGTCGAGATCGGCGGCGTTGTTTGTCAGCGAAGAGGTGTTGCTGGCGCTGCCGACCGCTCCGGTGATTGAGGAGCCCGGGGCAAGGACGATGTCGGCATAGCCCGCAGCATAGATGGCATAGGCCGCGCCTGTGTATGCGTCGTCCGTGAGTACGGAGATTACGCCCGAGTTGGTGAATGTGGCGGTGTCTGCCGCGCTCGCACCCGCAAGATATACCCCGTAGACGACGGAGCCCGGCGACGTTGCGCCTGTTGCGCGGACGGTGATGGTGCCCGTGTTCGAGAAGGCGTTGACGGTGCTGGCCCCGTACATCCCATACAGTGCAACGTTGGCGATGTCTGTGGAGGTGATGTTGATGGCTCCCGAGTTTACGGCGCTTCCCGCTGTCGTGTTCGTTTCAATACCGTAGGCTGTGAGAGATGCGTAGTTTGCCGCATTGAGATCCAGCGTGGCTGTGTTGGTAACGGTTTTTGCGCGGAGGCCCGTGACGGTCGCTGTCCCCGTTGTGGAGCCGGCGGCATTCGCTGCTGCAAACGTGAGATGCCCATTGTTTGTAATGGAGTAATCGTCATTGGTGATGCCGGAGAGCGAAGCGGCCTGGCAGCTTGCCGTGTCTTGCAGGGAAAGGTTGATGTCGGCATTGTTTGTAAGCGCTATGTTGCTGTTATAGACAGTAATTCCGTATAGTTTGCTGGCGGGTGCACCCTGGGTGATCACGGTGCCGTGAATTGAGGTCGTGCCGGAAAGCGGGAATGCGACGCTCGCCCCGTTGTGTATGGTGGAAAATTGGTAGAGTGTATATGAATACAGGTCAAACCCGGTACCCCATTCACGGGTGATGTCCGTAAAGTCGAGCGTGTAGTTGTCGTAAGCCTGCATGCTTCCGATCGCTGAATCTTTAATAATCTGACCTGTTTGTGATATTGATGAACAGGCGGCTTCCTGCGGTGTTGCGTACGAAACAAGCAATGTGACGAGCGCTGCAAGTAGTATCTGCCGGATCGCAGGAGCGCACGGCATGGTGTGTCTGGATGTACGGTTCATGGTATGCCTTTGGGTAACAAACGGAATGGAATGGAGCATTTCATGCGCGTGCGCATGGCTGCCGAGCACTGCAGCGCCGTACCTTGGCTGAAGAGTACTGCGCAGCATTGCATACCGGAGAGTTCACGACATGTCTGTCCGTCAAATCGCGTACAACGGGCCGTTGCGCATCGCCGTGCATTGCATATGGTTCGGATTGTGGCTCCATGATGCAACAGGGGGCAGTCTGCAAATGGGGAGGGGTATCCTCATGAACGTAAGAAATGGGCCGGAAATCGGGCAGAATGATTTGGGGCGGAAAATATCGTCAATTGTCCGAATCTGCCTTTCATGATTTCCCATATCTCCCAGGAATACCAAGACAACAC
>QKEJ01000166.1 GCA_003252375.1 Halodesulfovibrio sp. | reverse complement strand
CACGGTAACCACCGATCTGACGACGCAGTCCGTGGATGAGGACAAGCCCTTCAGTTATCAGGTGCCCGAGGGAACCTTTGCGGACGTGGACGCGGGTGACAGCCTGACGTACACGGCCACGCTCGCCGACGGAACGGCGCTGCCCTCGTGGCTGCACTTTGATGCCAGCACCGGTACGTTCACGGGTACGCCCGAGAACGGCGATGTGGGCACCATTTCGGTCATGGTGACGGCCACCGACGGTTCCGCCGCCACCGCCTCCAGCACCTTTGCGCTGACGGTGAACAACACCAACGACGCGCCCACGGTGACCACGGATCTGACGACGCAGTCCGTGGATGAGGACAGCCCCTTCAGCTATCAGGTGCCCGAGGGAACCTTTGCGGACGTGGACGCGGGTGACAGCCTGACGTACACGGCCACGCTCGCGGACGGAACGGCGCTGCCCTCGTGGCTGCACTTTGATGCCAGCACCGGCACGTTCACGGGTACGCCCGAGAACGGCGACGTGGGCACCATTTCGGTCATGGTGACGGCCACCGACGGTTCCGACGCCACCGCCTCCAGTTCTTTTGCGCTCACCGTGAACAACGTGAACGACGCGCCTGTCGTTTCCGGCGATCTGCATGTTTCCGTGACGGAAGGCGGATCGGTGGTCCTGACAACCAGCGACATTTCGGCCACGGATGTGGATATGGACGACATGTCCATTCTCTTCCGGCTGGATGGCATTCCCGCCAGCGGCGAGGTGCAGGTGCAGAGCGCTGATGGAACGTGGGTTTCCCTGGGTGATAACGGCACATTTACCCAGCAGCAGCTTGTGGATGGACAGGTGCGGTACGTGCACGATGGTGGCGAAAATGCTTCCGATGTGCTCAGGTTTGACGTGGTGGACGACCAGAATGCCGTGGTCGACAACGTTTCCGTTACGGCCAGCGTGACGCCCGTCAACGATGCGCCGGTGCTTGATCTGGATGCCACGGGCGGTGTGGATGTGGTCTACCAGGCCCAGTCCGCGTCCATGAATAATGTCCTGGGTGTCTACACCTATGCAGCTGATGGGACGCCCGTTCTGGTTGACGTGCTTCTTGACCACACCCGGGTTGACGGCGGAGTTGATTCGTCGCTGCTGGATACTGTGCGCGCTTCCTACGATTCGGGTGAGGAGCTTCACTTCTTCCTGCTTCCCTATGGCGCCAATGCGTGGGCAGCCCGAACGGACGCCACGCCCAGCTTTGTGAGCACGGACGGAGGCAACACCTGGAAGCTTGATCTCGGCAACGGCACGGTAAAGGTGTATTTCTCCGATCAGGCCCTGAATACGGATGGTCTGGATCATTTCCGGATAGTGGAGAATGCTGACGGCTCCATCACTGTCGGCATTGAGGATGGCACCAGCGGTGGGGATCGCGACTTCAATGACATTGTCCTGCAGTTGCAGCCTACGGGGGCCGATACCTCCACAGGCTACAGCACCACCTTTACCGAGGGTGGAGACGGCGTGGCTGTCGTGGGCAACGTGCAGATTTCCGATGCGGACAACACCACCATGAGCGGTGCCGTCATCACCATCATGGATCCCAAGGCGGGCGATGTGCTTTCCCTTGCAGGCGACCTGCCGGAAGGCATTAAGGCCACCATCTCCGATGATGGAACACAGATCGTGCTGAGCGGGGTGGCGCTTTCCTCGCAATACGAGGCCGCGCTGCAGCTGATCCGCTACGCAAGTACGGATAACCTTTCGGATACCTCCACCCGCAGCATCGACATTGCTATTATCGATACCAGCGGTGCGGACAACGACACCGCGCACGCCACGGCCACGATTACCGTGACCGGCACCAACGATGTGGTATTCACCACCAGCCATCAGGAAACGGAAGACCCCCGTTATACCAACAACTACGCCACCGAGCTGGATCAGGACGGCACCTATGCCATAGGCAACGGGCACGTCACCGTTGCGGCTGACGGCAGTTCCATTACCTCCGATGACGGATGGAACAAGGTCAAGAGTGTGCAGGCCAAGTCCGGTGAGGATGCTTCCGTCACCATCAAGGACTTTGTGCGGGCGGACGTGGACCTGGGTGCCGACGGTGATACTGACGACCAGGGCAGCAACGTTGTTATCAGCAACGCCAAGCGCGGCACCGTGACCACGGGGGATGATGCGGATACCGTGACCATTACGGCCAAGACCAATGATGCTCCCGGTGAGGGGTGGTCCGACAGGTTTGATATCAGCACCCATGATGGCGCGGACATAATTACGCTGAAGGGGGCCGCCGTATCCGATACACAGGGCGGCAGTACCGAGTTTCATGTGGATGCCGGAGCAGGTGACGACAGCGTGACCGTGACCGGCAAGTCATACCTGCTTGATATCAACGGCGGCGACGGAAGCGATACGCTTGCCGTGAGCGGCTCCTTCACCTCCGGGACTCTGGACGGCGGAGAGGGCGATGATGAGTTTGACATTTCCGGCACCTTTACCACGGGTTCCTTTACGGGGGGCCTTGGTGCCGACGACATAAGCGTTTCCGGCAGCTTCGGAGCCGCCACGCTTGATGGTGGTGCCGGGGATGATACGTTGTCGGTAGGCGGCAGCGGTTCCACGGTTGTTGTTTCGGGCGGTGATGGTGCCGATGTCATCTCGGCTACCGGTTCCTTTGTCTCCGGAGAATTCTCCGGCGGCGAGGGCAGCGACCATATCACCCTCTCCGGCAGCTATGTCACATCTTCTCTGGATGGCGGGAGCGGCGACGACGTACTGACCGGCGGTGCTGGCAACGACCTGCTGACCGGCGGCGCGGACGACGACTACCTTATCGGCGGAGCCGGGACGGATACCGCCGTGTTCAGCGGCTCGCATGATGACTACCTGGTCACCTGGGACGCCGAAAAGGGTACCTACACGGTTCAGGATCTGCGCGTGGATGGCACGGATGGTACGGACACCCTCGAAGGGGTGGAATCCCTCCAGTTCGCCGACGGCACCTATGATCCCGCATCCCTGCTGACGAGTCCGTTGATTGATGATGATGGCAACCCCAACCTTGTCTTTGATGCCGCACAGACTGTGACGGTAACGTACGCCAGCTCGGAAGCGAGCTATCATAACGCCGTGGGCTACTACACGCTGGACGCGGACGGTAATCCCACTGCGCCCGTACTGCTGTGGGAGCAGGCCTCCGGCGAGGGGAACCCGCTTACGCCTGGCGTATCTACGCAGACGTTTACAGTGGGGGCCGGGCAGGAGGTGGGCTTCTTCCTCATTCCCAACGGCACCGAACTGGTGGATGGCTCCGTCCTGAGCGGGTTCGTGCAGAACGCAGACGGCACGTACTCGTTGCAGTACGTGACGGAATCTGGCGATGTGTATACCGTGACGGCCCTGTTCTCAGATGCCTCGCTGAACGCGGGGGACACCAGCTATGTGGATGCCAGTGTTTCGGGTGATACCCTGACCATCGGATTTGAGGATCTGGTGGGAGGCGGCGACCACGATTACGACGATGTGGTTATCGGCGTGCACGTGGATCCCTATGACGGGACTCTTCCCGGCACGGACGGGAATACCATGACGATCTGGAACAACTGGGTAGTCGAGAACGGAACCAAGCACGACATGTATGCAGGGGGTGACGGAAACGACACGTTCCACCTGCTCTGGGGCAACAACGACCTGACCGTCGTTGGCGGCCTTGGAAACGACAAGTTCGATGGTTCCTCCGATATAAATCACCTTACCCTGCTTGCGGGAAGCGGCGACGATACCATTCACCTGTCTACCGTGAACGGGCATTCGTATATCGATGCCGGTTCCGGCAATGACGAGATTGTCTTTAGCTCGTATGTCAACCAGTCCAGCTTCCTGGGTGGCACTGGGGATGATACCCTTACCTTCGGGGGTACGCTGACCCAGAGCGATGTGCTCGGAGGCTCCGGCCACGACGCAATTTCCGCTCACGGAATGGCCCGGAGCACCGTGGATGGGGGAGCCGGAAACGATACCATTGACCTGTACTCCAAGTCGGAACCCGACTCCTGGGGGAACAGGTATGACGTCCACTATGACAACTCCACTGTGGATGGCGGCGACGGCTACGATGTGGTGACGCTGCATGACTATTCCGGTTCCGTGCGTGTCTCCGGCAGCGAGCTGATCTTTGACAACGGGACGCATATCCAGAACGTGGAGCATGTGGAGATCGTGAATGGTTCCAACACGGAGTCCTATACCCTGCACGGGAATACCATGTATCACGACATACTCGTGGATTCCGGAACATCCGTGAGCGGCGTGAACAACACTGCGGACATGTTTACCATTTCCGGGACTTCCGATGTAAACATAAAGCACTTCAGTAGCTCCGATGGCGACGTGCTGAACCTGCACGACCTGCTCTCCGGTGTGAGCGCGGACGCCACGGCGGAAGATCTGGCCCAGTACCTGTCGTTTGATGCCCATGGCAGTAACGTGGACATTACCGTACAGACGCCGGGCGTCGGCGACGGAGAACAGGTGATTTCCGTGCATGGTCTCTCCGTCAGCGGTGCTACCGATGTCGATATTATCCAGAATCTGCTTGCTTCCGGAAAGCTTGTAACGGACCTTTAAGTCCTTGAATATAGGCGCACCAGGGTGTAGTGGTCCGGTGCGCCTTTTGTTTGGCGTGTTTCAGGCATTCGTCACAGCGGGTGATGGTGCCATGGGCAGGCGATAACACTTCTAAGGGGGAATGATGACAGTTCGAGGCAGGGTTGTTCCGTTTATCGGAAAGGCAGCATTGTCCGGGGTCCTGTGCGCCATGTTGCTGGCGCCTGCGGGCGTTCATGCCGAAACCATGCTCAGGGATACCGTGTTGGCCACGCTGCGGCAGCATCCTGCCCTGCAGGCGCTCGCCAAGTCTCGCGACGCAGCAAAGCAGGATTATGCTCAGGCCCGCGGCGGCTTCTTTCCCCGGCTTGATGCCAGCGCTCAGTACGGAGCAGAGTCGTATAGTGACGCGGCAACGCGCAGGATCAACAAGGAAAACGAATTTTCGGAGCGTACGGACGCCTCTCTTACGGCGACCCAGCTGCTCTGGGACGGTCAGGGGACCGTCAGCCGTGTGGATGCCGCTGATGCGGCTCTGCGTTCTGTCAGAAGCCAGTATGTGGATGCGGCTGACTCGCTCGGCCTTGACGCCATTATCGCCCACGTCAGCGTGTACAGACAGCGTCTTCTTTTAAGCCTGGCCCAGGATAATGTGGTCGAGCACGAGGATATTCTCGCCTCCATGGAAGAGCGGGAACGTGTTGGTGCAGGGAGTCTTGCAGACGTGACCCAGACCCGCGGCCGGCTTGCCCGGGCCAAGACCACGCTTTCCTCCACCCGCAATGATCTGAATACCGCCGTGGCCAACTACTACCGGCTTACAGGGACTGCTCCGGCCGACCTTGGCGCGGTGGCGCTGCCTGATGCCCTGCCTGCGACAGTGGATGCGGCGGTGGACGAAACCATGCACCGGAACCCCAAGCTCACCACCCTTATGGCGGAAGTGGACCGGGCCGTGCAGGTCATCCGGCAGAATGAATCCAATTACTACCCTGAGGTCAAGCTCAAGGCTTCTTCAGGGTACACGGATAACGCTGATTCCTCGGAGACCTTTACCAAGAAGAACCAGCTTATGGTGACCATGGACTGGAATCTCTTCAACGGTGGTTCCGATGTGGCTGGCGTGCGCGCGGCCAAGGAGCGCAAGGTTTCGGCAGAGCTGAACCTGCGGGATACCCGTGATGCTCTCATGGAAGAAGTGACCGCCAGTTGGAGTCAGTTTGAGGCGGCCAAGGAGCAGGTCGGCCTTTACGAGCAGGCAGCGGACTACAACAGGCAGACGCGGGACATGTATCTGCAGCAGTTCACCGTGGGCCAGCGCAGCCTTCTTGATGTGCTGGATGCGGAGAATGAACTGTTCAATACGCAGGGCCAGCTGATCACGGCGCAGATGAATGTGGTGATCGGCGGTTTCCGGCTGCTGACGCTGAATGGCAGCATCCTCGAATCCATGGGGATAGACAGGAAGGCCTACGAGCCGGACCAGCAGTAGCTGCTCTGTGCGGGATCATGGTTGTACACGCCGCCCTCTGGGCGGCGTTTTTCTTTGTGCCGGGCGTGGCAGTCCCAAACGGGTTGTACTGGTCAGACCTTTGGGGTAGGTTTCCATGGATCCGCCACCCTTGGCGAAATGCGAACGACAACCCCTGCAATGGAGGGAAAAGGTATGGAAGTGAAGACGATTGGCTGGATAGGCACGGGAGTGATGGGCAAGTCCATGTGCGGCCATCTCATGAAGGCCGGCTATGCCGCCTGCGTTTACAACCGCACCCCCGACAAGGCGAAGGATCTGGTCGACGCCGGTGCCGTTCTGTGCGCTTCGCCCGCCGAAGTGGCTGCCAAGAGCGATGTGGTGTTCACCATTGTGGGCTTTCCCACGGATGTGGAGGAGGTCTATCTGGGCGAGCAGGGGATCCTTCGTCACGCCCGCAAGGGCACCATTGTGGTGGATATGACGACGTCCAAGCCTGCACTTGCCCAGACCATTGCCGCAGAGGCCGCCGCCAGAGGGCTGAAGGCCCTGGACGCACCCGTTTCCGGAGGCGATCTCGGGGCCCGGAATGCCGCTCTTGCCATCATGGTGGGCGGTGAGCAGAGCGTGTATGACACCGTGCTTCCGCTCTTCAATGCCATGGGCAAGAACATCCAGCTCATGGGACCAGCCGGAGCCGGGCAGCACACCAAGATGTGCAACCAGATCCTCATTGCCGGCACCATGATCGGTGTTGTGGAATCCCTGCTCTACGCGGTGCGTGCCGGCATGGATCCGGATGCGGTCATTGATGTCATCGGCAGTGGCGCCGCAAGCTCCTGGTCCATCAACAACCTTGGCCGCCGTATCGCCAAGGGTGATTATGATCCCGGCTTCTACATCAAGCACTTCATCAAGGACATGGGGATTGCCCTGGATGAGGCCAAGGCCATGCAGCTGGCTCTGCCCGGTCTGGCGCTTGTACACCAGCTGTACGTGGCTGCTCAGGCCCAGGGGCTGGAAAACATGGGAACACAGGGGCTGTACAGGGCCTGTATGACCGTGAACGGCATGCAATAGCATCGGAGTTTCTGATATTACGGCGCCGCCTCTTCCTCGGAAGGGGCGGCGTTTTTGTGTTCGGTGCCGAGCACAAAAAAAGGCTTCAGCATGTGCTGAAGCCTTTTGCGTGCCATGGTGCCCAAGAGAGGACTCGAACCTCCACGGGGGAACCCCCACTAGACCCTGAACCTAGCGTGTCTACCAATTCCACCACTTGGGCACGGGATGGACGGTCGAACGAATCCGCCCGTCGAGGAGAGGTGTTTATCGGTAATGACGTTCCTTGGCAAGCGAATTCTTTGCGGAACACGAAAAAAGTCCCCCGAGGATGTGTTTCCAAGAAGACCTATGGGGCGCATATTGTTAAGGAGTTTGCCGCCCGATTCCCAATGTGCCCCCCGAGGGGCATCAGCCCTTGATGGAGCTGCTCTTTTGGGGTAGCTATAGTCGCCTTCACAGGCGGTTTTTCCGTGCAGACGTGCGGGAGCAGATGCCGGAAAAATTTATGACCGCTGGCGGTATTCGGATGGAAATCGCGCGAGAGTTACAGGAAATTTCCATAGACCTTTCACGAGGCTGCTGTGTCACCATCGGAAACTTCGATGGTGTGCACAACGGGCATCGCAAACTCATACGCCGCACCATGGAAAAGGCCGCCAAACTCGGGCTTCCCAGTGTGGTGGTCACCTTCTGTCCGCATCCCCTCAAGGTGCTTGCCGGCGCCCATGCCGCCCCCCTCATCACCGACTACGAAAAGAAGCTCGACCTGTTCGAAGCCCTGGGCGTGGATCTGGTGGTCATGCTTGAATTCACCACCACCCTTGCCGCCATGCAGCCCGAGGAATTTGTCCGCGAGGTGCTGGTGAACGCCCTGCACATGAAGGAACTGATTGTCGGATACGACTATTCGTTCGGCAAGGGGCGCAAGGGGAACTATGCATTGCTCTCCGAGCTGGGCACCACGCTCGGCTATGGAACCGAGCGTCTTGACCCCGTGATCATTGACGGAGCCATCGTCAGCTCGACGCGTATCCGGGACATGATCAAGGCGGGCAGGGTCTGGTATGTCCGTCCCCTCATGGACCGGTTCTATGTCATCCGCGGAACCGTGGTGCACGGCATGGATCGTGGCGGCAAGCTGCTCGGGTTTCCCACTGCGAACATGCGCGTCCGTGACGAACTGTTCCCCATGCCCGGTGTCTACGCAACGTGGGCAGAACTGGACGGCAAGGTGTACAAGGGGGTTACCAACATAGGGACCAACCCCACGTTCGGAAACGATGAGGTCAGCGTGGAGACCTTCATCATGGATTTCGATCAGGATATTTACGGGTGGGAGCTGCGGCTCAGCTTTGTTACCCGGCTTCGTGATGAAAAGAAATTTGACGGGCTGGATGAGCTCGTGGCGCAGATTCACCGGGATGTGTCGCTGGCGCGGCAGATCCTTGAAACTCCCGAGGCGCAGCTCTAGTCCGCCCGTGCCGTGTCGGTGCAAGCCGGTATGGCCCTCGTGTCTTGATGTCGTTGCCGCCCTGCGGCGGCAGCCCGACCGTTTCTCTTCAGCAAACAGTCCCCTGCGGATGTTTGCTTTTCGGCGTTTGCGCCATCTGGAGTAGTGGGTAATGTTGATGCTCAGGCCTCTGAGGCGGCTGTGGAAGGAATATCTGACCCTGTACCGCACCGTGACATATGTACGGATGCTTGTTATCGGCATCATCCTCGGCATCTTCACGGGGATTGCTGCCACGCTCTTCTTCTACGGTATCGAATTTTTCAAGCACCTTATCCAGGTGCAATGGGCCGGTCTGCACCTGCCTGCCCCCGCGGGCGAAAGCATGTTCCATGAGACTCCCGGCGAATACCGGCCGTGGATCATCCCCCTTGCCTGTCTCGTTGTCGGGCTGGTTACGGGGTGGCTGGTGGAGCGCTTCCTGCCCAAGTCCATCAACGGGATGACGGACGGCACGGACGCCATGATCAAGTCCTTCCATCAGGATAAGGGGGTCATCCGTCCCGTTGCGCCGCTTATCAAGGGGCTTACCTCCATCTTTACCATCGCATCCGGCGGCTCCGCCGGGCGTGAAGGGCCCATCTCCCAGATTGGCGCAGGTCTCGGTTCCTGGCTTGCCGACAGGCTCGGGCTTTCCGTGAAGGAGCGGCGCATCCTCATGCTTACCGGCGCGGCAGGCGGCCTTGGTGCCGTGTTCCGTGCTCCGCTGGGCGGCGCGCTGACCGCCATCGAGGTCATCTACAAGGAAGACTTTGAGTCCGAGGCCATTGTCCCGGCGGTCATCTCTTCCGTTGTGGCCTATTCCATCTTCACCATGGCCTTCGGCACGGCTCCCATGTTCGGGATTCCGCAGTTTTCGTTCAGCAACGTGATGGAGCTGCCCTTTTATGTGGCCCTTGCCCTTGCCTGTGCCGTCACGGGCTGGCTGTATGTGCGCACCTTCACCTTCCTCAAGTATTCCGTGTTCGAGAAGATGCGGGCCCGGGTCGGCATCATGTGGACCATGGCCGCAGGCGGCCTGATCATGGGGCTGTTCGGCATGATGTACCCCAAGGTCCTTTCCGGCGGCTACGGCTGGCTGGAGGAGGCGATTCTCGGCCAGCTGACCGTGACCACCATGGTGGTGGTCATCCTTGCCAAGACATTGGCGACCTCCATCACGCTCGGGTCCGGCATGAGCGGCGGCATGTTCGCCCCCGCCCTGTTCGTGGGCGGGATGACCGGTGGCGCCGTGGGCTTCACGGCACAGAAGTTTTACCCGGATGTGGTGACCCAGCCCGGCGGCTACGTGCTTGTGGGCATGGCCGCCTTCTTTGCCGGAGTCGCCAATGCGCCCATCGGACCGCTGGTCATGGTGTGCGAGCTGACGCAGGGCTATGGCCTGCTGGCACCGCTGATGCTTGCCTCGGCCATCTGTCTGGTGGTGAACAGAAAGTCCTCGCTGTACGAAAACCAGCTGGAGAACAAGTTCGAATCACCGGCGCACCTCAATGACGCCACCATCAACATCCTTGAGCGGCTGCACGTGACCGACTTCTTCCAGCGCGGGCGCGTGACCACGCTGGAGGAATCCATCACCCTGAAGGCGTTGACGGACATCATTACCGGCACCAACGAGTTCTTCTTCCCCGTGAAGAACCACGAGGGAGAAATCTCCGGCATTCTTTCGCTCAATGATGTGCGCAATCTGCTGTACGAAGAGTGCCTCTTCGATCTGGTCATCGTGGGCGAACTGGCCCGTCCGCCCGTGACGCTGGAAGAGAACGACGACCTGTACACCGCCCTGCTCAAGTTCGTGGAAAGCGATCTTGGACAGATCCCCGTCGTCAAGGAAGGGGACGAGCATACCATTCTCGGCCTCATCAATCGTGCCGACGTGTTCCTTGCCTATACCAAGCATCTCAAGGAGCTTGCGTCGGAGGAATAGGGGGCCCGCGTTTCGCGGGAGGCGGACTATGAAAATGAAGAAGGCCGGGAACATGTTCCCGGCCTTTCCTTGTTCTATATGGCGGCTTCCAGAATCGTTCGCGTCACGTCCGGGGTGATGGCGCCATGTTCGCCAAGGCTGGCGTTGCCGTGCAGCGCCAGCTGCTCCAGCACCGTGTCTATGAATTCCGTGTCCCGGACGCCGTGTTGCGCAAGGCGTGTGGGGATGCCCAGGGTGTGGTACATGGACTCGATGGCCCGGATGGTGCGTTCGGCAAGGTCAGCCGAAGGCGTCAGGCCGAACACCGTGCGGCCCATCTGTTCCAGCTTGGCCTTCTTGGGCTCCAGTTGGGAGCGCAGCAGGGCGGGCTGCACCACGGCAAGGGCGCGGGCGTGGTCTATGCCGAAAAGAGCCGTCAGCTCATGGCTGATCATGTGGGTGGCGAAGTCGCGGGGCATGCTGACCCCGATGAGGCCGTTCAGGGCCTGATTCGCGGCCCACATGAGGTTGCTGCGCCACAGGTCGGAATCCCGCTCCCTGAACTGGTCGGCCAGGCTGACAAGGGTTCGGAGCAGGGTTTCCGCGTAGCCGTCCTGCACCATGCCGCCGCAGGGGTAGGTGATGTATTGCTCGCAGACATGGACAAAGGCGTCCGCAAGGCCGTTGGCCAACTGGCGTTCCGGCAGGCTTTTCATGACGTCGGGGTCCATGATGGCAAAACGCGGGTGTACGTGCGGCGAGCGGAAAACGCATTTCTCGTGCGTGGAGGCCCGGGAGATCACGGCCCCGCCGTTGGATTCCGAGCCCGTGGCCGGAATGGTGAGGATGCAGCCGAGGG
This sequence comes from Halodesulfovibrio sp., assembly GCA_003252375.1. Classification (GTDB taxonomy): domain Bacteria; phylum Desulfobacterota; class Desulfovibrionia; order Desulfovibrionales; family Desulfovibrionaceae; genus Halodesulfovibrio. Next base: position 377 of record QKEJ01000166.1, on the reverse strand, counting down.
GCAGCGCCTTCTCCACCACGTGCCGGCCGGTCATGATGTCCCAGCCGTCGCCGTCATGGCAGGCCGCAGCGGCAATATACTTGCATCCGTCAATGACGGAGCCGCCGCCCACCGCCAGAATGAAGGTGGCCTGCTCCTTGCGGGCAAGCGCAACGGCCTGGTCCAGCGTTTCCACCACGGGGTTGGGCTCCACCCCGGAAAATTCCGTCCAGGCGTATTGCTGCAGGGCGTCGGCCATCTGGTCGTATACGCCGTTCTTTTTGATGGAGCCTCCGCCGTAGACGACCAGTATCTTGTGGGCAGGATCAATGAGGTCGGCAACGGCGGCTATCTGCCCCGTGCCGAAACGGATATCCGTGGGGTTGCAGTAGGCAAAG
>QKEJ01000040.1 GCA_003252375.1 Halodesulfovibrio sp. | reverse complement strand
AGGGTGCAGAGCTCGGCATAGGCACGCGCTAGGTCTTCAGAGCCCTTGCCTTTGGACACCTTGAGCAGACAGTCGTCCACGTGCGCTTTTGTCGTGTACGCCGAGGCGTCCGGGGCACGGAAGGGTGAGCCGTCGCCGACCTTGCCGAGAAAGCGCAGAAAGTTGCTGTTGGCGCTGAGCCCCTCGTCCGCAATGTATCGGCTGAGGCTCTCCGCGGCCTGCACATAGGTTTTGTGCGTGTTCTGCAGCCAGCCGCGCAGTACCTGTTCGTCCATGTCCGGCAGGGCGCCGTCGGCAAGCTGCTTGGACATGAGCGGGAAAAGGCGGCCACGGATGCCTTCTCCGGCCACGAACCCCTTGCGGTCGGCTTCGGTCAGCAGGGTCCGGCAGATGGCCGACAGGAGTTCCCGCTCCGGTCCACCCGCACGGGCAGCATCCAGCATGGCGTCGTACAGGGGATCGAACAGCTCCCGTTCGTCGAAAATGGGTTCAAAATCCGGGGGCAGGTCGAGCTCCAGCGCAGCCAGTCGCACCAGCATGTTCAACAGGCTGTCGATGGTGCGCACGTTCAGGGAGGAGTAGCGACGCAGGAGAATGGTTACCCAGCGTGCGGCGCTCTTTTTGTCCCACCCGGCGGCGGGGTTGCCGGGCTCCATGTCGAGGGCGCGTTCCTTGAGAGAGCGGACGATGCGCTCGCGCATTTCCGCGGCAGCCTTGTTGGTGAAGGTTACCGCGAAGATCTCGGGCCAGCAGTGGCCTTCATTGGATGCACCGGTCCCGGCATGGGTAATGGCGCAGGCGGAAGTTTCGGACTGTTCCGCGGCCTCTTTGAGCAGCGTGAGAAACTGCCGGGTCAGGGTAAAGGTCTTTCCCGATCCGGCAGACGCCTTGATCTGTTGCAGCATGGGTTACAATTCGCAGTAGTTGAGGGGAACCATGCCCTGCAGGGATGACTGGCCCGTGGATTCCAGCACGGCGCGCCAATAGTCCGAATGGATGTTCAGGGTGCGTCGCTTGCGGGTGACCAGATGCAGGGGAATGTGCACGTAGCGGTCCATGAGTTTGGACACCACCATGGATGTCTTGCCGGCCATGGCGGCATGCACGGCGTTCTGGCCGAGGAAGCCGCAATAGATGCGGTCGTTGGCGTTGGCCGGGACGGACCGGATGATGTAGCTGGGGTCGATGTATTTGAGGGTGAACGGCAGACCGATGGCGTCAAGGTATTCACGGATGCGGGTGCGCAGCAGGGTGGTGAAGTCGCCCAGTACCGGGTTGCCCGATGCGTCCGTGGCCCTGGTGGTGGACATGAGATGCTGCCCGGCCCCTTCCGCTGCCACGATGACGGCATGCTTGCGGTTCTTCAGCCGCTGGGCAAGGGCGTGCAGCAGGCCGTTATCCCCTTCCAGTTCAAACTGGGTTTCCGGTATGAGGACGAAGTTCACCTCCTTGATGGAGAAGGTGGACTGCGCGGCGATGAACCCGGATTCGCGGCCCATGAGCTTGACGAGGCCGATGCCGTTCATGGCGCCCTGCGCCTCGGTATGGGCGCAGCTGATAGCCTCGGTCGCCTTGTCCACGGCGGTTTCGAAGCCGAAGGACTGCGGGATGAAGCTGATGTCGTTGTCGATGGTCTTGGGGATGCCGATGATGGCGATCTTGAGATTGCGCTTGGTCACCTCGGCCACGATGGACTGCACGGCCTTCATGGTGCCGTCGCCGCCGATCATGAACAGGCAGTTCACGTTCATGCGCTCAAGGGCGTCCACGATGTCCTCGGGGGGCTGCGGACCGCGGGAGGAGCCGAGCACCGTACCGCCGAACTGATGGATGTTGGAGACGGAGTCCGGCGTCAGCTCCACGATTTCGTGGCCGTACTTGGGAATGAATCCCTCAAGCCCGTACCGAATGCCCATGACCCCGGCCACATTGTAGTTGTGGTAGGCTTCCATGACGATGGCCCGGATGACATCATTGATGCCGGGGCACAGGCCGCCGCAGGTAACAATGGCGCACTTGGTCTTGGAGGTGTCAAAATAGAGATGCCGTCTTGGGCCTGCGGCTTCGAAGCGGAGCGGAATGGGCGCGTCGTCACCGATCTCGTCCAGAAACTCCTTGTCCAGGAAGACATTCACACCGTTGGTATCTTCCTCGAAACGGCAGTACGAGATGGGGGAGGGGATTTTCGCATTTCCCAGGCTCGGAATGGTGGTATCGATACAGATATCGCCTTTGGTCATCTTGCTCTTGGGCATGGAAAACTCCTCAAGCCTTCTATGGGGCATGCACGGGGTAAACACCGGCAATCAGCGGTTTTCGAACAATACAGCGTTTTTACCACAAGCTCTCCGGCAAGGCTAGTCCGGCCGGGATGGCTTCGCCAAAATATCAATCTGCGGGCGGGGTGGTTTCGCTTTACACCCCATGCAAAACTGCATACGCTTCCGAGTTAGGATTGAAATACAACATGTTGTGTAGTGAGACTGCGACTATGAAACCTCTGCTCGTAACGCTGGGTGATCCCAACGGACTTGGCCCCGAACTGGCCTGTCGTTTGCTTGGCCAGGGCGGAAGCGGCTCCCTGCCGCTGGTGCCCCTCATTCTCGTCGGCCCCGAGTCCGCGCTGCAGGTCCATGCCGAGCGCCTCGGAACCGGTACCTTCTGGACCCGGACCACCACCCCTGCCGCCGTCACCGGAGACGAGCCCGGGGTCTTTTTGTATGAGCCTCCGGAACTGGGAGCCGTGCGGCTGGATATCGGCCAGCCGACCCCGCACGGGGGGCGCAGCGCCGGTATCTCGCTGGATGCGGCCTGCACGCTGATCCGGGACGGTGTGGCGGACGGCATGGTCACCATGCCCCTGCACAAGGCCATGCTGCAGGATGCCGGGTTCGACTTCCCCGGTCATACGGAATTTCTGGCCCGGTTTGCGGGCCTGCGGGACGACGAGGTGTGCATGCACCTGTGCGGCAGCAAGCTGCGCGTCAGCCTTGTGACCACCCATCCGCCCCTGTGCAAGGTACCCGAACAGATTACCCGTGAGCGGATCAAGCTGTGCCTTGCCCTGACCGTGGACTTTGTGCGCCGCCTTGGGCACCGGGCTCCCGTGGCCGTGTGCGGCCTCAATCCGCACGCGGGCGAATCCG
>QKEJ01000137.1 GCA_003252375.1 Halodesulfovibrio sp. | reverse complement strand
CAGCATGGAATACTTCGGCCTCACGGCGGAGGAGACGGACTATGCCGCGGCCATTGCAATGGTGCTGGAGGCAAGCGGCCTTGAGCGTTCCCCGGCGCGGGTGAACATCTTCTTTCAGGTGGAGGACGAGGAGGGCGGCGTATGCCCCGTGGTGACGGCAGCCCCCTATGCGGCGGATGCTGCGCGGTGCTACCGGCTCATGCTCTCGTCCGCTCCGGTGGTGCATCCCTATTTCGTGCACAAGTCCATGAGCTCCATGTTCCACTGGATGGAACGGCGCAACGCGCGTCTGCTGGGCTATGACGATGCCGTGCTGGTGCAGCAGGGCAATGTGCTGATCGAGACGACCACCGCAGCGCTGGTCTTCGGCGACGGCACCAACTTCTGTACGCCCAACAGCATGGACAAGCTGGAATCCACGGCGCTGGAAGGGGCCCGTGAGCTGCTGCACATTCACGGCTGCACCATCCGGTCCCATTCCGCCAATACCTTCAGGCACGCGTACGTGCTGAACTCCCTTATAGGCATGCGTCCTGTGGTGGCGCTGCAGGGGGTGCCGTTCGAGCCGGACGAGGAGACCTGCCGCCGGGTGACGGCCCTGATCTGCTCGTAAACATATCAGTGTTGTTTTGTATTACAATTCGTAATGAATGGCTCAGCGTACCGCCTGGCAGGTGGTGCGGGTGCTGCGATTCCATGCCTGCAGCCTACTTGTCGAAGTCGAAGATGCGTCCGCGCACAACGGCGCTTCGGCCGAACTTGTCGCGCAGGGAATCGAGGGTGCGGTCCAGCTTCTGTTGCCGTTCCGTGGCGATTCTGCCTCCGGTCTGGCCTCCGACCGTGTCGTCGAGCAGGCTGAGCTGCTGGGGCCGTTTGTCATAGTTGGAGAGCCCCACGCCGATGAGTCGCACTTTGCGGGGCAGGGGTTCAGCATCCAGCAGCTCACAGGCGGTCCGGAAGATGATCTCCGTGGCATCGGTGGGTTCCGGAAGGCTCCGGCTGCGGGTGATGGACGTGAAGTCCGCGAACTTGATCTTCAGGGTTACGGTGCGGCCCTTCAGCCCTGCCTTGCGCTGGTTGCGCCCCACCCGTTCCGACTGGCGGAGCAGCCACTTGCGCAGGAGTTCCCTGTCGTCGGTATCTTCGTGAAAGGTATTCTCGGCACTCTCGGACTTGGCCTCATGGCCGGTTTCCACAGCCCGCGCATCAATGCCCCGGGCCCTGCGCCACAGGGATTCTCCGCCCTTGCCGAAGCGCCTCGCCCAGAACTGTTCCGGAAACTTGTGCACGTCGCCGCAGGTGGCCACGCCCAGCTTGTCCAGCTCCGCCACGAACCGCTTGCCCACGCCGGGTATTTTGGCCACGGGCAGGTCGTGCAGGAAGTCGGGCACCTCGTCCGGCCTCAGCATGAACAGGCCGTCGGGCTTGTTGTAGTCCGAGGCGATCTTGGCCAGGAACTTGACCGGAGCAATGCCTATGGAGCAGGTGAGACCTGTGCGTTCCCTGATATCGTCCTTGATGCGCTGCGCCATGTGGGCTACGGGCCCGAAGATGCGCTCAAGGCCGGTGGCGTCGAGGTATGCCTCGTCGATGGAGGCCTGTTCCACAAGGGGAGAGTAGTTTGCGAGGATGTCCATTATCTGGCCGGAAACCTCCGCATAGCGGGCCATGTTCCCTCTGGTGAAGATTCCGTGCGGACAGAGTTGGCGCGCCTTTGCCGAGGACATGGCGGAGCGCACCCCGAACGTGCGGGCCTCGTACGAAGCGGTGGAGACCACGCCGCGCTCCTGGCCGCCGATAATGACCGGCTTGCCTCGCCATTCGGGGTGGTCGAGCTGTTCCACGGACGCGTAGAAGGCATCCATGTCAAGGTGCATGATCCATCGCTGCATGAGGCGAATCTAGCAGAAAGGTCCGCGCAACAGAAGCGCGGCAACAGCGCAAGACGCTTCGGGTCCCTGACGTGTCTTGCCGCGGGCCGTGCCCTTGCATAGAGTCGTGCGGCGGGGACAAACTGAAAAGCAGAGGAAGAGTAGATGATAGAGTATGTTGTCAGCGCCTGTCTTGTGGGCTGCCATTGCCGGTATGACGGGGAATCGAGCCCAGATGAACGGGTCGTGGAGCTGGTGCGACAGGGGCGTGCGCTTCCCCTGTGTCCTGAGCAGCTGGGCGGCCTGCCAACGCCACGGCCGCCGCTTGAGCTGTGCGGAGGCCGGGCCGTGGATGCGCAGGGACTGGACATGACCGCTGCCATGGAGCGCGGCGTGGAAGAAGCCGTGCGCCTTGTCATGCTGGCGGGATGTACCAGGGCGGTTCTGAAGGCCCGGTCACCCTCATGCGGATTCGGCACCATATATGATGGCACGTTCAGCGGAGCACGCATCGCGGGCAATGGCCTGTTTGCGGCCCGGTTGCATGCCTGCGGCCTGATGGTAAGCACGGAAGAGGCGCTCGGCTGAGGAGCGGGCTTGTGGGGGAATGTGCAATTGCACATGTGCAAAGGTTCCAGCAGCGGCATGTGCAAGTTGCTGCGCAGCTTTTTGCACATCTGAGAGCACCGAATCTTTATGGCACATGCAACATACTGAAATATAGTTGTATAATTACTTGGCACGCCTCGTGCTATAAGAGGGTCAGCAACGGCAAACAATCCTTGAGGACCTGCACATAACACATGAAACGGTTAGCAGGTCCGGAACGCAATCGACTGCCGCGAGAACGCCCTTTGTGGCAGAAGGGCCGGATCAACCGGTGGTCGAATACCAGATGCAAGGCTAGAACGTGTTTTCCTCACACGTTGGCTCGGACCGGGGAGAGGCATATGCTCCCCAGCCAAACATGACCGTCTGAATTTCCCCTTTGTCAGGCGGTGCATGAAACCACCATGGTAGGCCGATTCCTGTATCCCTACTGCAGGATGAGGCTGGCAAGACAGGTTGACACCCGGAAAGAAGGACTTCCTCCTCACCTTCTTTCCACCCGATCGACAGGATCAGAGAGGGCGGGGCTTCAACGCGCGAAGTCCCCGCCCCACAGAGAACAAGCGCTCCCCAGGGTGCGCATGAACATAGATGACAACGCATAGGCAACACTCCGTACGTTTGTAGCGAACACAGAACATACCTTTCTCACGCTCTGCTCATGTTGCTGTTCTGCCCACGACAGCAACCACCCTTAGTAAAGAAAACCTCCTTAGCGTGCACCCCGGTTTCCACAGGACCGGGGTGCCTGCGTTTTGGGGACATGGCGCACGAAAAGAGCCCGCATTGCGGGCTCTTTTCGTGTCGGCATTGGCGATCGGCGGATCAGGTCAGGGAGTTGGCGAAGCCGTTGGCGCGGGTTCCCCCGCCAAGGGATTGCCCTTCGGCCTTGGCCTGCTGTTCCATGGCCTCCTGCAGTTCGGTCTGCAGTTGCATGAGTTCGGACTGCTTGACCTGCATCTGCTGCTGGCGCTCCTCGTCCGTGAGGGTGGCGTCACCCTGCAGGTCGCGGATCTCTTCCTGCAGCTTCTGGATCTGTTCCTTGATGCGGTCTATGGTCTGTTCCTGCGTGGTCTTGCCGGAATCTTCTGAGGTTCCGGCCTTGTCACTGCGAATGGCCATACTGCGCGCTTCTTCCGATATCCGGACGGTATCACCGCTTGCGCCAAGTCCTGTCTGGCTTGCCGTCGTCGTGCCGATCTTCGCGGCTGTCTGGGCATCTTCGCCGGTTTCCGTCTTCAGATTGGACCCGAGCAGGGAATAATGCTGAAGCATGGTGCTTTGTATCTGCATGGCAGGCTCCTTGTGCAAGTGGATGTACACCAGACTATATCGGCAAGCCTTAACAATTCTTAAGGGTGGAAATGCATGCATGCGATGGCGTTGACAGGGAGCCCCGCCTGCCCGTACCTTCTGCCGCATTGCTGTCCGTTTTTCACACCCATTCTGCAAGGAGCACCTGCATGTCCAAGGAAATGCCCAACTTTCTGGTCCGGGGAATTCTCATAGGCGGCGCCATCGGCGCGTTTGCCAACATTGCAGGCCTGCTGGACAACCTGCCCCGGGCCATTGCCCTGGGCATGGTGGCCGGGTTCTTTGCAGGCATCACCCTTGCCCGCAAGCACAAGAGAAAGAATGGAGAATAGACAGGCTGCGGGGGGCTTTCGCACCCGGCACCAGAAACAGCAAAGGGCACCTCAGGGTGCCCTTTGCTGTTTCTGGTGCCGGGATGACCGGGAAGGAGCTAGCCGGCCAGTGGCATGGCCATGCGCTTGCCAAGCTCGAAGGCCCGTGCGCAGTCTGCCGGAAAAGCTGTTTCCCGCCGCGCCTTCTTGGCGTTGCCGTCAAACTTGGCGGATTCGTACGTGTCATAGTTGCGGTACTGGACGGTGTCCGTGGCAAGGAGCATCTCGCACGGGCCGAAGTGGGTGGAGAGAATGCGCTTGGTCAGATTGAAATGAGGCGTGTAGCCGTAGGTTTCGATCATCTCCTCCGGAATGTTCATGGTGTAGACCATGGCGGTGGGGATGGTTCTGCCGAAGTCGCAGTGCCCGTCCTCGGCGTAGGAGTTGTAGGGGAAGCACAGCCGTTCGATGAAGGCGCGCATGGAGGCGGTTTCGGTGCCGTAATAGATGGGGGAGCCCAGGATGAGGGCATCGGCCTTCGCAACCCGCTTGAGAACGTCGCTCAGGTCATCCTGTACCGCACAGACCCCCGTCTGCTTCCTGCCGATGCGCTTGCAGGAAAAGCAGCTGATGCAGCCCGAGAACTGCAGGTCATAGAGATGCACCATTTCCGTTTCCGCGCCTTCTGCTTCCGCCCCCTTGAGGGCGTGTTCGAGCAGGCTGACGGTATTCCAGTCCCTGGTGCGCGGGCTGCCGTTGAATGCCATGATGCGCATGGTTGTTTCTCGCTTGTGGAAAGGTTGTGGTGTCGGCTGGCGCCGAGGCGAAGCCTGTCGCCACCACCGCAGGCCGTGGGGAGAAACGTCCGTGCGGTGGTGACAGAAGGCGATAGGGCCGGCAACGCGTCACGCATGCGCGTGCCGACCGGAGAAGCGGCGGCGCAAAGGGGCTGCTAGTCGGCAGCGGCAATGGCCTTGAGGAGCCATGCCATGGTCTCGCCCAGGTCCTGCATGTTGCGCATGCCTTCCTCGTCGCCCGAAACCTGGCCCGGGGTGAGCCCGTAGCCCATGTTCCAGTACGTGGAGCCGGGAAGGATCATCTGGCTGAGATGGAAGAAGTGGTTGATGGTGTCAAACACGTGGGTGGCGCCACCACGGCGCACGGCCACGACGGCGGCACCGACCTTGCGGCGCAGCTGGGCTCCGTTGCCGAGGGTGACATACCCGGCGCGATCAATAAGGGCCTTCATTTCGGCGCTCACGTCGGCGAAATAGGTGGGTGAGCCCATGATGATGCCGTCCGCCTGACGCATCTTTTCCACGTACTCGTTCAGGGCGTCGTTCTTGATGGCACACTTGCCGTCCTTGCGCTCCCTGCACTTCATGCAGGCGATACAGCCGCGCAGACCGGTACCACCCACCTGAATGAGCTCCGTCTCAAACCCTGCGGCTTCCAGCGGCTCGAACGTCTTGCGGATGAGTACTTCCGTATTGCCGCCCTTGCGGGGGCTACCGTTGAATGCAACAACCTTCATCGTGTCCTCCGATGGGATTATGGTTCTTGGGAAAGTCCGTATCCTATGTCATGCTGCCTACGAATATACAAGTACCCACTAAAATGTTGTGTAGTTACCATATGGGAACCATGCATGGCGTGCAGGGCGGGAGTTGCAAACGAGGCGTATTTCCAATAGGAACCACTGCGGGAACAATCAATGAACCTATCTGAAAAGGGAGAAGTTTTCATGAAATCGCGTTGTTTTGTCGTGTGCTGCGCCATGATGGCAGTCATGTGCATGGCACTGCCCGTGTTTGCTGCGGATTCCAGCCTTGGACCGGCCAATGCCGAACGGTTCGGCTTCTGGACCCTGGTCCCGCCGCTTGTGGCCATTGTCCTTGCGTTTGCCACGCGTAATGTCGTGCTGTCGTTGTTTTTGGGTGTGTTTTCCGGATCTCTGCTTCTGGAAACACATGATTTCAATCTGTACGACGGTGTCATAGACGCCTTTCTCCGGGTTTCCCGCGAGGTGCTCGGGTCGCTGGCCGATCCGTGGAATGCAGGCATTGTGCTGCAGTGTCTTGCCATTGGCGGGCTCATCGCCATCGTTTCCAAGATGGGCGGTGCTCGCGCCATTGCCGAGGCACTTGCCAAGCGGGCCAGAACCCCGCGCAGTGCGCAGCTGGTGACCTGGCTCATGGGCATTTTCATCTTTTTCGACGACTACGCCAATTCGCTGACCATCGGCCCCATCATGCGTCCGGTAACGGACAGGATGCGCGTGTCGCGCGAAAAGCTGGCCTTCATCATTGATGCAACGGCCGCCCCCATCGCAGGGATTGCGCTCATCTCCACCTGGGTCGCCTACGAGGTCGGACTCATCAAGGACGGATTTTCGGCCATCGGTCTGGAAGCCAATGCCTACACCTCGTTCGTGGAGACCATTCCCTACCGCTTCTATAACATCTTCATTCTGCTTTTCGTGCTGGTGTGCATCCTGTGCATGCGGGAGTTCGGCCCCATGCTGACGGCAGAACGCAGGGCCCGTGGCGGCAAGGTGCTGGGCGATGACGCCAAGCCCATGGTTGCGGACGAAGCCACGGATCTGGAGCCCGAAGCGCACGTGACGCTGAGCGTGTGGAACGCCATCATTCCCATCGGCACGCTCATTGTAGCGGCCTTTCTGGGCTTCTATTTCAACGGCTACCATGCCATTGCGGGCGGAGACGATGCCGCGCTGCAGAGCCTTATTGCCGACAGCCCCATGAGCTTTACGGCCGTGCGCGAGTGCTTCGGCGCTTCCGACGCCTCCGTGGTGCTCTTCCAGGCTGCGCTTATTGCGGGCATCGTGGGCATGGCCATGGGCGTGTGCAAGCGCATCTTCACCGTGGAGCAGGCCATCGGCACCTGGGTGCAGGGCGTGAAGTCTCTGAACATTACGGCGGTCATCCTGCTGCTGGCCTGGTCCCTTTCCGGCATGATCAAGGAGCTGGGCACCGCCTCGTGGCTGGTGAGCGTGCTTTCCGATTCCCTGCCCGCCTACCTGCTGCCTTCCATCATCTTCATCATGGGGTCGGTCATCTCCTTTGCCACGGGCACCTCATACGGAACCATGGGCATTCTCATGCCGCTGGCCATTCCGCTGGCGTGGGCCATTGTGCCCGAGCACGACTACCTCATCCTGAATATTGGTGCTGTGTTGACCGGAGCCATCTTCGGGGACCATTGCTCTCCCATATCCGATACCACCATTCTGTCCTCCATGGGGGCGGCCAGCGACCATATCGACCATACGCGGACCCAGCTGCCCTACGCTGTTTCCGTGGCGGCCATGGCCGTTCTGTTCGGCTACCTGCCCGTGGGGCTGGGCCTGCCCGTGCTGCTGACCCTGCCGCTCGGATGTGCTGCGGTGGGTGCCGTGATACTGCTGGTGGGGCGCCGGGTGGACGTCCGCTAGCCGGGAACATTGCCAAAACCGTTGTCAGGGGGCCGTACGCATGCGTACGGCCCCCTTTGTCGTCTTCGGAGGAAGGAAAAACCCGTTGGGTGTTTGTCGGTTGCATGGCATACTGATTTGAAATCCAACGTGCAGAGGGCTCATGAAGCTGTTTCATCATATACGTGTTGTTGTCGCTACCCTGCCCCTTCTTGCTGGCGCAGGGGCCTCATGCGTTCTGGCCGCAGGGGAGAAGACCCCGGAGTCCGTGGTGCCGGCAGGAACGGGCTGGCAGGTGGCATTGGGGATCATCTGGCTTGTCTCGGTGTGCCTTGTAGGATTCATTGCCCGGCGGACCGGCCGGAATGATCTGGAAGTGCAGTTGCGTCAGCGGGAGGAAACTCTTGCTGCGGCCGAATTCCAGAACGAGGAGTTGCGCTCCCTGTTCGATCTTGCACAGGTGGGCATTTTCCGGTCGCGACTGGATGGATCTGCCTTCATAACCGCCAACCGTGCCTGCGCCGAGATGTATGGCTTTGAAAGCCTCGAGGCGTTCATGCAGGAGGTGCGGCCCAGGGATCTGTATGCGGCCCCGGACGTGCGCAACGCCATGCTCGACGCCATCCGCAGCAATGGCAGGGTGGACAACATGGAGCTGGATATGGTGCGGCGGGACGGCAAGGTCGTGCCCATGATGATGAATGCGACCCTGCATGCGAAGGAGGGGTACATTCAGGGGGCCGGCATGGATGTTTCCGCCTACAAGGAAGCCGAGCGCCAGCTCCGGGCCAATCACACGTTCATGCAGAGCATTCTGAATGCCATGCCCACGCCCATGTTCTTCAAGGATGCTGCCGCACGCTACCAGATGGTGAACCGGGCCTTTGAGGTCCTGATGGGGCAGAATGCCGACGACCTGCTGGGCAAGAGCGTCTATGACATCGCCCCGCAGCACCTTGCGGACAAGTATCACGAGATGGACAAGGCCCTGCTGGAGTCAAGGGGGCCGGCCATTCAGCGCTATGAGTATTCCGTTGCCGCTGATGGTGGCATGCGGGATGTGGTTTTCAACAAGGAATCCATGTTTAACGAGGAAGGAGAACTGCTCGGGCTGGTGGGCGTGATTGTCGACATCACGGAGCGCAAGCGTATCGAGAACTCCCTGCGCCGGGCCGAGGAGCGGTACCGGGCCTTGTACATGAATGCGGCGGAAGGCATTTTTACCGTGGACGTGGACGGCCATTTTGTGGGGGTTAATCCGGCCATGGCGCGCATGTTCGCCTTTGATTCTCCGCAGGCCATGATTGCGGAGGTGCAGGACATGGCTGCGGAACTGTTTGAATCGCCGGAGGTCATCGGCACGCTCATGGAACGCCTGCGCACCGAGCGGGTGGTGACCGGATTTGAGGCCCGTGCACGGCGGCATGACGGGCAGGGCGTGTGGGTATCCATCAGTGCGCGCGGTGTATTTGGCGTTGGGGATCGTCTTGAACGCATGGAAGGGCTTGTTGTGGATATTTCCGCCCTGAAGCAGGCCGAGGCCGAACTGGCCCGGCTGGTGGTTACGGATCCGCTGACGGGCATTGCCAACCGTATCGGCATGACGCACGAACTGGAACGGATGCTCGGGCAGGCTGCCCGCACCGGTTGCCAGATAGGCCTTCTGTTTGTGGATCTGGACGGGTTCAAGCCCATCAATGACCAGTATGGGCACCACACGGGTGACCAGCTGCTGCAGCAGGTGGCGCAGCGGTTCTCGGACCGCCTGCGCAACAGCGATCTTGCTGCCCGGGTGGGCGGGGATGAATTCGCCATTCTGCTGTGGGATGTGCAGGGGCCGGAAGCCGTTGCAAAGGTGGGGGAAGAGCTTGCCATGGCCATGGCCGTGCCGTTTGAATGTGACGAAGCCGCCTGCGCCGTGGGCGCCAGCATGGGGGGGAGCCTGTACCCGATGCATGGCAGCAATGCGAGCGAACTGCTGCGCGCTGCGGATAACGCCATGTACGAGGCCAAGCGTACCGGAGCGTCCTTCCGGTTTGCCAAGGGTACGGAGACGGTGCCGGGAGCGGGCGGAGGTCCGATACCGCGGGCCGCAGCGCGGGTGTCGCCGGACGCTGCGGGGGCCGCAGAGCCGCAGGCTGAGGCCGACGTTGCGGATGTATACTAAAGCACGGGACCAGGAAGTGTGGAAGAGGATGGATTGCGCAACGGGCATGGCCGTTCGTGCGCAAATCATGCTCTTCGGCGTTGTTCCGGAAGGGAAAATCCCCGTATAGCCGGACTGGCCTGCCTTTCGGCGATGACGGCCAGATCATTTTTTTCTTCTTTTCCTGTTGACATCGTGGGGGCACTTCGATAGTTACCTCTTCCACGACGTGGGGCTGTAGCTCAGTTGGGAGAGCGCTTGAATGGCATTCAAGAGGTCATCAGTTCAATCCTGTTCAGCTCCACCACGCATATAAAGGCGGTTAGGTTCAAACCTGACCGCCTTTTTCGTTGTTGCTGAATGTCTGTTCGTATGGACGTTCTGTTTCTCGCGGTAGCTACTTGGAATATATGGGAACTTACGGTACATCATCACTGAAGTTTGAACATGCAGTGGTGGTCGAGTGCCCCTGTAATGTGTTTGGACTCATTGAGTGTTCCAAATTCAACGTCGAGGGACCATCTACAATGTGCTTGCTCCAAGCAAGAGAGGAGGATTGTAGCCTTTATGCAATTCGATTTCGACAGAATTATTGATCGGCGAGGCACACATTGCGAGAAGTGGGATACTATGGAGGAGCACTACGGGGTATCTCCCGAAGACGGTTTGCCCTTGTGGGTGGCGGACATGGATTTCCGTCCTCCGCAAGAAGTGAACGATGCATTTGCTCGAGCGGCGGAATTCGGCATCCACGGCTATTACGGGGGGGACGCCGACTACCGTGCCGCAGTTGTGGAGTGGCTCCTGCGTAGGCACGGTGCCACCATTGCGCCTGAATGGATCTGCCTAACCAACGGAATCGTCAACGGGGTAAATATCGCCGTGCAGGCATATTGCAGCCCCGGCGATACTGTTATCCTGCAAACCCCGGTCTACTACCCCTTTTTCGGCGCGGTCACCAACAACGGCTGTCAGGTCGGGGTTAACCGGCTTGTGCTTGAAAATGGTAAGTACAGTATGAACTTCAGTGAGCTGGAGGAATTGTGCGACCGGGGTGCGCGTATGCTCATTCTCTGCTCGCCGCACAATCCCGGCGGTCGGGTTTGGTCTCGAGAAGAGTTGGAACGCGTCGCTGAGATCTGCCTGTCCAGAGGTGTGCTCATCGTGTCTGACGAGATTCATCACGATCTGGTGTTTGACGGGCATACCCACACCATGCTTGCCGGGATATCCGAGGAAATCAGCCAAAAAATTATCACGTGTACCTCGGCATCAAAGACCTTTAATCTTGCCGGAACCATGACCGGCAACATGATTATCGCGGACCCGGGCCTTCGCGCCCGTTTCAAGGAGCAGATGGGCAAATGCGGCCTCTACGATCACAACTTATACGGTCCCATGGCTGCGGTGGCCGCCTATACCCACGGAGCCCCTTGGCTTGACGCATTGCGTCGCTACCTCAGGGGCAATTTTGAGCTGGTGGACAAAGCCGCAAGGCGAATGACCGGAGTGACTAACATGGAATTAGAGGGCACCTACCTCGCATGGTTGGATTTTTCCGGCACTGGCTTGGAGAAGGGCGAGGTGATCCGTCGGATTCAAGCCGAGGCTCGGGTTGCGCTCAGCCACGGCCAAGCCTTCGGGCCGGGTGGTGAGCATTTCATGCGCCTCAACTTCGCCTGTCCCAGAGGCATGCTGGAGGAAGCATTGGACCGGTTGGTGCTGGTGTTCAGTTAATCTTGCGACGTCATGTTCGTGTGGCTATGACTTCACAGGGGCATAGGTTCAATCCCGTTCAGCTCCATCACGCTAGTAAAAGCGGTTAGGTTCGAAAGACCTAGCCGCTTTTTTTGTTGTTGCATGTGTGGGAAGAAGGCAATGGCAGGGCAAGGGGATTAGCTTGGCCTGAATCAGCCGGAAAAAATAAGAATGTCCACGTGTTCATCGCGTGGCTGAAACAGACGCTGGAGCTTCCCTCCGATTGATATGACAAAGGCCAGAGGCAGATGGATGTGGGTGCCATGAAAAAATGCTCAGAGGGAATTCCTTCTGAGCATTTTAATTAGGAGCAATGTTGAGCAAGCAAGGGAGGCTCTAACACCCTCCC
>QKEJ01000128.1 GCA_003252375.1 Halodesulfovibrio sp. | reverse complement strand
CACCGAGAAGCGGCTCCCGTTCCACCAGGAGCACCCTGACGCCAAGCCGCGCTGCTCCGGCGGTGACGGTCAGTCCGGCGGCCCCGGCTCCGAGCACGATCATGTCATAGTCGTAGGTTGCCATGCATATCCCTCCACGGGACTAGAGGTGACGTGAAGCCGGACCGGCGTGCCGTTTAGCCCGCAGTCGCTTTGCGAGCAGTCGGGCACCAAGGGGAAAGAGTCCGAGCAGGGCAAAGGAAGCCAGCAGCGAAGGGGAAAGGATGCCCGAAAGGCTTTCCAGCTGTCCCAGTTCCCTGCCTGCATTCACGTATACAGCGGTTCCGGGCAGCATGCCCAGCTGTGATATCCAGTAGAATGTGCGCAGCGGAAGGGAGGTGAGTCCCATGCCGAGGTTGACGAGAAAGAACGGAAACACGGGAACGAGCCGAAGGGTGAAAAGGTAGAAGGGGCCTTCGGTGGTGATGCCTGAATCGATCCGGGATAGAGGCGTGGCAAACCGTTGCTGTACCCAGCTTCGCAGGACATAGCGGGAGACAAGGCAGGCAAGGGTGGCGCCGATGCTGGAGGCAAAGGAGATGACAACAAGCGCGGGCCAGAAGCCGAACAGGGCACCTCCTGCGAGTGTCATGACAGCGGCTCCGGGAAGCGAAAGGGCCGAGGCGGCAATGTAGGCACCGGCGTAGGCCAGCAGGGTGAGGAACGTGTGCTGGCGGGTGAAGCTTTGCAACGCTTCCTGCTGACTCTTGATATAGGAGAGCGTGAGGTACTGGTCGAGTTCGAGGATGAAAAAGAGCGCCACGGCGGCTGCCAGCAGGAGCAGCAGAATGACTTTTTTCCTGCCGGACGTCTGGGAAGGTGTCTTGTGTGGCGTTTGCACAGGGGTCATGTCCGGTGGTTCCCTGCGGCGTCGGCAAGGCGCATGGCACCGAGCTGGGCTGCTCCCCAGAGGCCGAATTCCTCGTTGATGTTGAGCTGTACGGGGATGGTCGAGAGCATGTGTCTGTAGCGGTCGCTATCGAGGAACTCTTCTGCAAAGGCCGGGTGCCGGACAATAGCGGGGTTTCCGGATGCCACGCCGCCCGTGAGATAGAGACCGCCACGGGCCAGGGTCTTCAGTACGAAATCATGGCAGGCTCTGCCGAAGAATCGGGCAAACCAGGAGAGGACGGGCGAATCGGGCGTCAGTCTGGCTGTGACCTCCCGGGCGGAGATGCGTTCGCCGGTGAAAAATGCGTGCAGGGTGCGTATGCCGGTACCGGAGACAACCATGTCTCCCACCACCCTGGAGCGTCCCGTTTCGGCCATGAGGAATTGGGCAAACTCCATTTCCTCGTTGTTCACGAACGGGAAGAGGGCGTGCCCGCCTTCCGAGGGGATGGCCACAACGGTGCCCGGCGATGGCTCCAGAATGAGGGCATGACCGAATCCCGTACCGGCCCCCATGATGGCTTTGGGAGTATCGGGTATCGGGGTTCCGGGGAGTATGCATACCGTGCCGGTTGACGCAGGGCTGAGGCATGCATACGCCTGGGCCATGAAATCGTTTATGAGTATGGCGGTGGTGCACCCCTTGTCCGGGGACAGATCATCAAGATCTATGTCCCATGGAATATTCGCCAGTTCAGCCCGGCGTCCATCTTCTACAGGCCCGGCAACGGCAAGAACCACCATGTCGGCCAGGTGGGGCATGCAGGGAAAGTCGGCTTCACCCAGTTGCTCCAGCAGGTGGGCAAAGCTGGTTGACTGGCTGGTGGGCAGCCAGACACTCTGCCCATGGCGCAGGGCACCGGCCTCCAGCGTGAAGGCTGCAAATCGGCTGTTGGTGCCGCCGATGTCGGCTGCAAGGATGCGTTTCATGTCCGGTTCCGCCTTGGAGCAGGGGGGCCTGCCGGTTACGGTTACTGGGCGACTCGGGTAAGTACGGCTTTCCAGGAAGAAAGCATGGTGCCGTCCATGAGCAGGGCTCCCCGGTTCTCGTACGTGTTGTCATCCATGTAGCGCAGTGTCTCCATGTTGATTCCCTCTCCGGCAGGGGCGCTGGAAAGAATGGTGTTGTCCACAATGGCGAAATGGCCGTGCATGCGCCCGAGCGGAAGGGTTTCCGCTGTCCAAGTCGTGGTGGTCTGCCCTGGTGCGAGGGGAATTATTTCATACACGCACTCCACATCCGAGGGAGGCTGCGTGTGGATGATCATTGCCGTTCTGTTGTACCAGATGCCCCGATCATGGGTGATGACACTGGTTCCGGAAACAGGGTGCGTGATCCCGCTGCTGTCCGTAAAGGTGCCCGTGGCCTTCCAGGTTCCGGGTGCGAGGAGGTAGGTGTGCTTCATGGTCTGTCCGGAGAAACGTTGCTGTCCGAGGCTATTTGTCACCCCAGAGTGATTTCAGGCGCTGGTCGCGGCCGCAGTTGTAGCGGTAGAATTTATACCGTATCGGGTTCTTGAGATAGTAGTCCTGGTGATATTCCTCTGCCGGCCAGAAGGCCCCGGCGGGCACGATTTCGGTCGTGATCGGGCTGTCGAATTGTCCGGAGGCGGTGAGGGCCTGCTTGGACGCCTCGGCAAGGGTCCTCTGTTCCGCATCGTGGTAGAAGATGGCGGAGCGGTACTGTTCACCCTTGTCGCAGAATTGCCCATAGGGGTCCAGCGGATCAATGTTTTTCCAGAAAACGTGCAGCAGGTCTTCATAGGAGACTTTTGTCGGATCGTATCGAACCTGCAGGGCCTCCTTGTGCCCGGTGGAGCCGGCAGAGACTTCCTTGTACGTGGGGTTGTCCCTGTGCCCTCCCGTATAGCCCGAAATGGTCTCGAGAACGCCGTCAACCTTGTCAAAGTCGCTTTCGAGGCACCAGAAGCAGCCCCCTGCAAAGGTGGCTGTCTGCGTGGCGTCGGCTGCCTGAGCCCGGACCGGTACGATAACGGGGGCAATCAGCCCCCCGATCAGAAGCAGGGTTATGCCGAAATGGAGTGTCATGCTCATGGGGTCCTCCCTTGCGTGCGCGGATTGTTGCAGGGGCTCTGTTGCGGTCTGCTGTGCACGCGGCCATGCTGGGCATTTCCCAATACTATAGGCAGTTTTCCGGAAAAAGGGAGAGGAAAGGGGAAATAATCCCCTTGAGAAGTGCGCGCCTTTCAGATGCGGCAGGCCTCCCAGGCCTGTTCAATGGCCTTGCCGTGGCGGATGAGGATATCCATGTAGTCGAGTTCCATGCAGATCATCTCCTGGTCGTCCCGTCGCAGCCATTCAGAGAGCCATGCAAAGCGCAGGGCGCAGGTGAAGGGCAGCAGCATCGGGGCGGTTGCATCATCGAGAATGCCATGTTCGGACAGGGTGCGGATGAGTGCCGGAATGAAGCCGCGCACAAGCCAGTCCGGGTGCTCGAAGCCGACACAGCCGATGCAGTTGGCCGCGTCGTACAGGACGGGTTTGCGTCCCGTGAATTCCCAGTCGATGATGCCGTTGATGGCGTGTCTGCCCCAGATGATGTTGAGGGGGTGGCAGTCGCCATGTGCAATGGCCGTGGGCAGGGACGGCAGCATGGCGAAGAGCGGTGCGAAATGGGGCAGCATGGGGTGGATGCGGTTGTACACGTCGGGTTGCCGCGCCTGAATGGTGTTGGCCAGAGAGGCAATATAGTCTGGAAGGGGCGGCGTGCCGGCCTCGGGGATGGTGGCGAGGGTGCCGCCCGCCCGTTGGAGTCCGGCAATGAATTCGCCTGTGCACGTGCCCCGCCAGGCGTCGTCGATGTAGTCGGGTCTCGGCAATTCTATCCCGGTGATAAATGGGGAGCATTGCCATGCGCCACTGCCGTGGTCCGCAACGCTGGTGCCGTTCGTGCACTGACGGAAGGGGCGTACATGGGGGGCGCCGGCGGCATCCAGTCCGGAGAGGAGGGCTGCAATGCTCTCCCGGCGTTCCCGCTGGAGCGGGGCCAGACGCTCCAACAGCCACAGGTTGCCTTGCGCGTCCTCCCGTACGAGTCGCTCAAGGCAGCGTTCGGGGCTGCCGGGAATATGCGGCGGCGGGACTGTTGCGGGAACTCGGGCCGGTTCGAGGTCGAAAAGCATGAGAATATCGTTCATGGGCCTGCAGGTGCTCCTTGTTATGTTCGGGCAATCTTCCATACCCGGCTGTCCCTGTCTAGTTGTCCAGTTGTGCCGTTTTCCCGTTGTCCGCATGGAGGCGCACCGGAGATTGCGCAACGGGGCGGCTCCGCGTAGAGTGATGGATGCCGTGACGCGTATTGGTGGCAGCGAGGCTGCCGTTTCGCATGTTGCGAGTCCAGCCTGTTGCTCCAGTGAAAGGAAACATCGTGGGTTTTGCGCACTTTTCCCTGCATCCCTCCCTGCTTGAGACCATAGCCGAACTGGGGTTTTTGGCTCCGACTCCCATACAGGAGCGGGCCATTCCGCCAGCCATGGAGGGCCGGGATGTTCTGGGGCTCGCCCAGACGGGGACCGGCAAGACCGCAGCCTTTGTGCTTCCCCTCCTGGATAGGTTGCTTGCCGCACCGCGGTCCGCGGTGCGGGGGCTGGTCATTGCGCCCACCCGTGAACTGGCGGAGCAGATTCATAACGACATCCGCCAGCTCGGGCGGCGGACACGCATTCGCAGCGTGGCCATCTATGGCGGCGTGGGGTTTCACGGACAGGTGCTGCAGATGCGGGGTGGGGCGGATATTCTTGTCGCCTGCCCCGGCCGGTTGCTTGACCATGTCCGTCAGGGAACGGTCGACCTCTCCCATGTGGAAGCGCTGGTCCTGGATGAGGCGGACATGATGTTCGACATGGGCTTTCTGGACGACGTGCATGAGATCCTTCGATGTACGGCCCGGCGCAGACAGACCATGATGTTTTCGGCCACCATGCCCGATCCCGTGCGGGCGCTGGCCGACGGATGCATGCGAGACCCCGTTCTGGTTGAGGTGGATATCGCCACACCCGCCGAGACGGTTTCGCACGTGCTGTATCCCGTGGCGTCGCATCTCAAAACCCCGCTGCTCAAAAGCATGCTGCGTTCCCTTGAATACGAATCCATGCTGATTTTCACCCGGACGCGGCACGGGGCCCGGCGACTGTGGCAGCAACTGGGCAAGGTGGGGTTCAACGTCACCTGCATGCAGGGCAACCTCTCCCAGCGGCGCAGACAGGCCGCACTGGACGGGTTCAGGCGAGGCACCTACACCATTCTGGTGGCCACGGACATCGCTGCGCGCGGTCTTGATATCTCGTCCATCTCGCATGTCCTGAATTACGATTTTCCCCCCACGGTGGACTCCTATGTCCATCGGATAGGACGTACCGGCAGGGCCTCGCGTTCCGGACGGGCCATAACCTTTGCCACGCCCGACGATGAACCCATGGTACGGACGCTGGAGCGTGCCCTGGAGGAGCCTCTGCAGCGCTGCCTCCTGCCCCAGTTCAATTACAGCGAGCAGCAGCGCAGCGCCGATGCGCGCCCGGCCAAGCTCCGGCGCATGCCGCGTCCCAAGCGTGTGGCCCGCGTCTTCATGCCCACGCAGGTGGAACAGGAACCGGCGGCGCCGCTCAAGAACCAGCGCCCCCCTCGTCAGCCGGCCCCCAATCCTGCGGCGCAGGTACGGGTGGTTTCGCGTCCGCAACTCAAGGCTCCCGTGACGCAGGAGCGTGTCGTGGCGGAGATGAAGCCTGCTTCGCGCGCCGTGCCCAAACAGGCCCCCGCCCGGCGAGGGCCGCGCTATGCAGCGCAGGAGGGCCGGGAATCCCCGGAAGACGATTCCTGACCGGGACCGGCAGAACTTGAAGCCTTGCCCATGGTCTGGTACAAGCCCATGAAACTTTACCCATGATTCCAAATGGAGGAACGCCCATGCCATCCTTTGACGTGGTGAACAAAATAGATGCGCAGGAACTGGACAATGCCGTGAACAACGTGAAGAAGGAAGTGGAAACCCGCTTCGACTTCCGAGGTTCCAACACGGAAATCACCCTCGACAAGGGGACCAAGCGCGTCAGCATTGTCACGGCTGATGAAATGAAGATCCGTGCGGTGGCGGAAATGCTGCAGGCGCACTGCATCAAGCGCAAGATCGATCCCAAGGTGCTCGACTTCAAGGATATCGAGCCCACCTCCAAGGGAGCCGTGAAGCGCGAAGTACACGTGATGGAAGGCATCTCCAAGGAACAGGCCCAGAAGGTCGTGAAGCAGATCAAGGCCAGCAAACTGAAGGTGCAGGCCGCCATTCAGGACGATCAGGTGCGGGTGACCGGCAAGAAGATCGACGATCTGCAGGAAGTGATCGCCCTGCTCAAGAGCGGCGATTACGACGTGCCGTTCCAATTCGTGAACATGAAGTCCTAGGGGAGCCACCCCATAGACATGAAAAAGCCGGGAGCGTGCTCCCGGCTTTTATGCGTTCTGTGGCTCCGTGCGCCTAATCCTGTGAGGGGCGGAGGGAGGCTATGAAGGCTTCAAGGTCGTTCATCTGTCCGGCAACATGGTCGTCCGGATACAACAGGGCGGACATGTAGAAGACGGACCCTATGCGCTTCGCAGTACTGGCGCTGTTGGAAAAGCGTGAAAGCCTGTCGCTTATGGGGCCGCGTTCCGGCTCCGGAAGTTGTGCGACCAGCGGGGCTGCCTCTTCCGCAAGCTGGGCGAGCAGGGTCGTTTTTTCCAACATCAGGTGTTTGTAGCGAGCCTGATCCTGTTTTTCATGCAAGGCCTTGGCGGCCTTGGTCTCCAGATCCTTAACAGCCTTTGCCTTTGATTCCAGCCATGTAATAAATGCCTGAGAGGCTTTTGTTCCCGTCGTTCCCATCGGACAGCTCCTTGGATTGCCAAACAGCATAGCCGTTCCGCATGGGCAGTGCAACCGCAACCTGCCACAGCAGGGCTTCTTCCCTGTGTGCGACGCTAGGCCTTGAGTGACCTGCCCTTGGAACGCTGCGGCTTGAGGGGCTTCAGCTGAGCGGTCTGATCATGCTGGAATGCGGAATGGATGCTTTCCCTGTCATAGTGTGCGCTCTTGAAGTAGTCGCATTTTGCACAGTTGGCGATTTTCTTGGCAAAGGTCTCCTGAATCTCGCCGCCGCAATAGGTCCCCGTCACGGAGGCGCAGCTGAATCCATGGTTCGGCCATGCGGGGCAGATGCCCATCTCCTGCTCACGCTTGCCGCCTTTTTCCCTGCCGCAATCCTTGTGCACCCAGCATGGCTGGGCGGAACCCGTTTCCTGCGCGGCGCATTCCCCGTCCCGCATGCTTTCAATCAGCAGTTTGAGGTCGCTGGCGCGTCCGGTGAGGCTGAAGACGTCCGTTGCCGACTTGTTCATGGTATCCATGGTATCCGTGGCGATGCTGGTAATTTCATCGACGGCCCGGTTGATCTGCTCTGATGTGGCGGACTGTTCCTCGGCTGCGGTGGCAATGGACTGTACCTGTTCGCTGGTCCTGTCCGCCAGCTGCACGATATCCCTCAATGCCTCGCCTGAAGCCTGCGCACTGGCGGTGACGGTATCCACGGCTTCGAGGGCCTGGCGCATTTCCGCTTCCGCGGCTTTGGAGCTCTCCTGAATGGAGCGGATGGCGTCGCCTACTTCGTTGGTGGCATGCATGGTCTTTTCAGCCAGTTTGCGCACCTCATCGGCCACCACGGCGAATCCGCGGCCGGCATCACCGGCTCGTGCCGCCTCGATGGCCGCGTTGAGCGCCAGCAGATTGGTCTGGTCCGCAATGTCATTGATGACGTTCATGACCAGCCCGATGTCCTGGGCACGGGTTCCCAGGTCGGTAATGCGTTCTCCGAGATGCGTAATGACGCCTCCCACGCTGGTGATGTCCGATTCAAGGGTGTGCATCTGCTGTGCACCGTTGGAGGACTGGCTGCGGGTGTGGGCGGCAAGTTCGGCCGCATCACCGGCACTGCGGGCGACCTCCATGACCGTGGCGTTCATCTGTTCCATGGCCGTGGCTGTTTCGGTTGTGCGTTGCTGTTGCTGCGACGCACCGGAGTTGGCGTTCTGAATACGTCCGGCCAGATCCTCGGAAGCCCTGTCCACCTGCTCGGCGGCTTCGAGAATGCGGGTGATCAGATCTGCAGTGCGCACCTTTTCCTCAACTGCCATCTTTTCCTGCCTGCGCTGATCCGTGAGATCGCGCAGGCAGATACAGTGCCCCAGCATGTTGCCGTCGGCATCCCTGAGCGGCGTATGGGTGCAGAGGACAACGCGTGTCTGTTCGCCCCTGCCGATGTGTATTTCTTTGGAAGAAGGACGCATGTCCGTGCGTGAGGGGACGAAAAGGCCCGTGTTGCCGGTCCGGTCAAAAAGAAGGGAGGCCGGCTTGCAGAGAAAGTCGTCGCACGGAGCTCCCAGCTCCAGAAGGGTCGGAACGGCATCATCCATGAGGGTCACGGTGCCGTCAGGGCCCGTGAGTACAAAGGGGGCTGCTCCAGACAGGGCTCCAAGAGCGGCGTTGAAAAAGTTGCTGGTGCGGCAGGTCTCATCCTGCATGGAGCGGATGGCCTGAGCAGCGTCGGCAGCCATGGCTACGGGGCCGATGCTGTCTTTTCCGACGGCTGCAGCAAGCATTCGCCATGGTCGTGCCACATGCCGGGCCAGGAACGTACATGTGGCAACTGCTGTTCCTGCAAAGACGATTGCAGGCACCATGAGCGGACTGTTCAGTTGTACAGCCTCAGCAGCAAACGCCCCGAGTATGCTGCTGCCTGCGGCTGCTGCACTACATAGTGCGGCGTCAATGAGTATGGTTTTTGTGCTATTCTTCATAACTTTAATCTTTAATATTTATTTGAAAAGATGTGTTTACGGTCCAGTACGACAAGAATACCCTTAGTTGTAATGATTTGGAAAGGCAATGAGAATGTTGTGTATGTTATGCGGAGTAAGTTGTTGTTTACTTACACCGTCTTGTGCGTCCGGCTGCCTGTCTCCCCACGGCTTGCCGTTTCCGGGTACTGTGGATACAAGGAGCCAACTCAGGAAACAAGGATGTTCAGATGGCTTTGATCAGTATCCAGGGGGCCAGACTCAATTTGGGTGGTCCCCAATTGCTTGATGATGTGACCATGCATATCGAGGAAGGGCAGCGCGTCTGTTTGCTCGGCCGCAATGGCGCCGGCAAGTCGACTTTCCTTAAGGTAATGCACGGCGATATTCCGTTGGATGACGGAACGGTGGCACGCCAGCAGGGGTTGCGCGTCGCCATGTTGCCGCAGGATGTGCCGCAGGGCATTTCCGGTCATGTCTATGCGGTTATCGCCCAGGGCATGGGCAGGACGGGCGAGGCGCTTGCGGCCTATCATCAGGCATTGCTGGAGATGGAGGAGGGCACCCCCACCCATGAAGCCTCGGAACGATTGCAGGCAGCCCAGCAGACGCTGGACGCCCTGCACGGCTGGGGGGCGCACCAGACGGTGCAGAGCGTCATCAATCATCTCAAGCTGCAGGCTGATGTGGAATTTTCAAGCCTTTCCGGTGGGATGAAACGCCGGGTCATGCTGGCGCGGGCCTTGGCTTCGGAGCCCGATATGCTGCTTCTGGACGAACCCACGAACCACCTGGACATTGAATCCATCGACTGGCTTGAGGAGTTCCTGTTGCGGTATGTACGGACGCTGGTGCTTGTGACCCATGACCGCATGTTTCTGCGCAAGGTGGCCAATCGCATTGTTGAGCTGGACCGGGGGCATCTGGCCGACTGGTCGTGCGATTACGATACCTTTCTTGAGCGCAAGGACGATCAGCTCCACGCCGAGCAGCAGGAGTGGGCCCGGCTGGACCAGAAGCTTGCCGAAGAGGAAGTGTGGATTCGCAAGGGCATCAAGGCGCGCAGGACCCGCAACATGGGCAGAGTGCGTGAGTTGTATGCCCTGCGCGAGGAGAGGGCCAAGCGGAGGGAGCGCATGGGATCGGTCTCCATGCAGGTGCAGGATGCGGAACGATCCGGCAAGCTGGTCGTCGAGGTTCAGGGGCTGAGCTACACCTATCCCGGGGCTGCATCTCCCGTCATTCAGGATGCATCGTTTGTCATCAGCCGGGGCGACAAGGTTGGTCTGCTCGGTCCCAATGGCGTTGGGAAGACCACCATGCTCAAGCTCCTGCTGGGAAGGCTTGAGCCGCAGGTGGGAACGGTGCGTCACGGCACCAGGCTGGAGGTTGCCTATTTCGATCAGCTGCGTGCGGAGCTCGACGACAGCAAGTCGGTTCGTGATAACGTGGCGGACGGTAACGACACCGTGGAGATTGGCGGAAAACGCAAGCACGTTGTGGGATATCTCAAGGAATTTCTGTTCGATCCGCAGCGAATCCATATGCCGGTGAACTGTCTTTCCGGCGGAGAGCGCAATCGTCTCTTGCTGGCTCGTCTCTTCACCAAGCCTTCCAATGTTCTTGTCTTTGACGAACCCACCAACGATCTGGATATGGAAACTCTGGACCTGTTGGAGGAGCTGCTCGGCTCCTACGCGGGGACCGTACTGGTGGTCAGCCATGACAGGGAATTCCTGAATAATGTCGTGACGTCCACACTTGCCTTTGAAGGCGGGGGCCGCGTTGTCGAGTATGTAGGCGGCTATGATGACTGGGTGCGTCAGCGACCGGTTCGTACTCCCGAGAGGGGGGCTGAGCGGGAGCCTCGTTCCCGGAAGGAGGAGGGGGCTGCTTCCGGCACTGCGGAGACCGGTGGTGATGCCGGACAGCGCAGACGGAAGCTGACGTTCAACGAGCAGCGTGAACTTGCCCGGTTGCGCGATGAGCGGGACGCCATGCCGGAAGCGACGGCCGGACTGGAGAAAGAGCAGCGGCAGCTCGAGACGGCGTTGTCCGATCCGGATTTTTACACAAGGGATCCAGAGGGTTTTGCCTCCGCCACGGTACGCATAGAGGAGCTGGAAATGCTGCTGCTGGAAGCACTTGAGCAGTGGGAAGCCATGGATGCGCGCATAGCAGAATTGGAGGCCTGCAGGGAATAGACTGTTTTGTGTCGCAATAGGTGAAAACCTGTTTATGGGGTGCGGTGCATGCGATAGTGAATATGACATACAATATACCTTTAACAGAAGGAGTATGTCATGTTGCAAGAAAACCATCGTCCACAACCCGCGTCCATTCGAGAACAGGACAGTCCGGTCCGGCCCTCCCGCTCCGGTACTAAAGAACCCAATGCAGAGGGCGGCGAGCGATACGTCGCCAAGTTCCGTAACCTGACCTTTGACAGGGCATCACTGCATGCCAACCATTGCTACATTCCGGTCAGTCTGGGACAGGAATACCATGAAGGGGCCAAGTTCGAGTCCATCGTACGGCTGGTGGAAAAAAGCTTTGTGGAATGCACCATCATTGTCTCGGACCTGCTGCACCGGCACACGCTTTCCATTGGCGATCCGAATCTTTCCAAGCTTCAGGCCTACGAGCAGTCCATCGAGGTCGGCAGGGACTGGGTTGCCGACAACCGGCGTGCGTGGGACGGCCTGGATATACCGTGCCATGTGGTTTATTGGAGCGAGCTTCTCTGCGCGCCGGAATACCTTCCTAACCGGTGCGCCCTGGATGATCTGTGCCTTCGTGATGTGTATGCGAACACGCTTGTGGACGAGATGGTCGGCCATTTCGTCATGTCTGCCTGCGATGAGTGCACGCCGGAGGTGGAGCGTGAGCGAATAGCCGCATTGAGCAGGGAATACCTGTTGGAGGAGCACGCCATTCAGTTACGCATGATCCCCCGATTGTGCCCGGAACATCACTTCGTCTATCCCCATACCAACCGGCTTGATCCTCTCATGCTTTTTTATGAGCGTATGACAGGAGAATTGTGCCGTTGGTTGCGGATTCGCATCAGCCGCAAGTAAGATTGAAGCGCATTCTGTCGATCTTACACAAACAATCCGTTGCCCACCTCTCGATTGATGATGTAAGCTGATTCGGCATATCGGGAGGTGAGCAACGTGAAATCCATCATTTGCATCCTGCTGATCCTGCTGTCGTCTACCTGTGTGTATGCTGAAGACATCAAGGAGGTCATTGCCGTTGGGCCTTCATGGGACAGATTCACCAACAGGGACGGCACGGGATTGTATCACGAAATATTGCATGCGGTCTTTGGACTGTATGGCATCCCTGTTAGGCGTATTTATGTTCCTTCCGAGCGTGCCTATGATCTTGTGCGCTCGGGAAGGGCCGATATGATGACCTGTCACGACGAGGCGGCTTCTCCGTTGCAGTTGGCGCACCACCCCATGTTTGCCGGGCGCTATTACGTCTTTTTCAACAAGGAGCGCATAGGCGAGTGGAAGGGGGTGGAAAGCCTGCGCGACAAGGTGATTGTCTGGCGTCTAGGCTACTATGCGGAAAACAATTTCCCCGTCCCCGTCCAGTTTCGTGAGGTGAAGACCGGCAGCGCCGCTCTGGGCATGGTGCTGCTTGGCCGGGCCGATTTTTACGTGGACGACATGGCGTTCATAGAGACGTCCATGAAAGAGAACAAGATTCCCTATGACCGGAATGCCTTTGATATGCGCATGGCCGGATACAGAAACTATTATCCTGTCCTGTTGCGTTCGGAACGCGGTGACGCCATACGCGAGTTGTATGATCAGGGTATTGAGATGCTCGCGCGGAGTGGGCGGTTGCAGGACATCTTTGCCAAGTGGGGATTCCCCTTCCCGCCTTACCGTTTTGCGGAGGAAGGGAAATGATGCATTGTGGGGGGCTGGCCATGGTTGTGTGTTGTGGAGTCCAGGGAATGATCGCGTCTGAATCCCCGGCCGGGTTCGGGAGTTTCCAATGGGGACAATGATGCGGAGACTGCTTTTTTGTCTGGTTATGCTCCTGATGCCGATGCAGCTGTGTGCCGAAGACCTCGGTGAGATTGTCGTTGTCGGCCCTGCGTGGGAGCGGTTCACCAACAGGGATGGGACCGGGCTCTATCACGAGATTCTTCAACGCATCTTTACCGAGCAGGGGATATCCCTGAAGCGGCTGTATGTTCCTTCGCAGCGCGGCAATGACCTGGTCCGCGCAGGCCGGGCGGATATGATGACCTGCCGGGACAGGGCGGTGTCTCCGTTGTTTCTGGCCCGATATCCCATGTACGAAGGCAGCTTTCACGTCTTTTTCAACACGAAGCGCTGCGGGCCCTGGGCCGGGGTTGAGAGTCTTGCCAACCATTCCGTGGTGTTTCGTCTCGGGTATTACTCGAGCAAGAATTTCCCTTCGAGTGTGGTGATGAAGCAGGTCAAGACGGCGCAGGCGGCCCTTGGCATGGTGTTGCTCGGGCGGGCCGATTATTATGTGGATGACCTGAGCCTCATCAAGGAGTCTCTCGAACAGAACCATATCCCGTTCGACAGAAGCGAGTACACGATTCGTGAGGCCGGGTGGCGCCAGTACTATCCCGTTCTGCTGAATTCGTCGCGCGGCAGGAAGATCGAGGCGATGTACGCACAGGGCATGCGCAGTTTGCATGAGAGCGGCGAATTGCAGGTCATCTTTAACAAATGGGGATTCCCCTATCCCCATTATGCCTTTGCCCCTTGAGGACCATCCCGATGGCGGAAAGAACGCGCAGCCCCTTCTTTGTCCCCCTGCACAACTCCATTGCCACGCTGCTTCTGCGCAGGGTCTTTCTGCTGTACGTCATCGTCACGTGCCTGCTGACCATTGTCCAGCTGGGAAGTGAGTACCTTTCTGCCAGGGAAAAGGTGGTAAAGGCGATCTCGTCCATGGAGACTGTTGTGGGGGAAGGGCTTGCCACGGCCATCTACAATGTGGATGAGGAGCAGGTGCGCACCATCGTCAACGGCATGCTGGAAAGTCCCGCCGTGATCGGTGTGCGGGTGGAGACCGAATTTCAGGGCACCTTTGAGGCGCGGGACATGGTTGAACCGCTTCCGTTCACTCCGCCGGCCTTTGGTGAAACCGGCGTGGTGCTGCGCATAGAGGGCAACGGGGAGAAGGATAACCTGTTCTGGCACACCATTCCCGTCATCTACAGGGAGCGGGGGGGCGAACCCTACACCATAGGGGCCATGACCCTGTATTCCAGCCGCAGTATCGTGCTGTCGGAAGTGTGGAACGACCTGTTCATCATTCTGGTCAACGCCTTCATCAAGGCGGCCGCCCTGTGGATCATCTTTCTCTGGTTCGCCCGGAGCATTCTTTCCCGCCCCCTGGAGGAGCTGACACAGGCCACGTCGCTGGTCAGCCTGAACAACCTTGAGCACATGAACGTTTCAGTCTCCACGCAGGGGCGCAACGAGCTGACCGTGCTGGCGGAGGCCTTCAATGCCATGCTTGCCAACCTGCTGGTCATGCGCAAGGAGTCCGAGCGCCTTTCCCTGAGTCTTCAGGATGCCAACCGGCAGATCGAGGAGTACAGCTGGTCGCTGGAAGACAAGGTGGAGGAGCGGACGCGCCAGCTCGACGAAAAGAATGAGGAGTTGCAGGTCGTCATCCGCAAGCTGCAGAAGGCCAAGGAATTGGCAGAGTCTGCAACCCGGTCGAAAAGCCAGTTCCTTGCCACCATGAGCCACGAGATCCGCACGCCCATGAATGTCATCCTCGGCATGGCGGAGCTGCTTGCCGAAGGTGATCTGAACGCCGAGCAGAAGGAGAACCTTGCCGTGCTGCAGTCGGCGGGGGACGGGCTCTTGAGCATCATCAACGATATTCTCGATATTTCCAAGGTGGAGTCGGGGCAGTTCAGCATGGAGCATATCGACTTCGATCTTCTGGAGATTGTGGACAAGGTTACCCGGTCCATGGCCTTGCGCGCTCATGAAAAGGGGGTGGAACTCGTATGGCGTATCGCCCCCGAGGTGCCCACCCGGCTGGTTGGGGATCCCACGCGGTTGCGGCAGGTGCTCATCAACCTTCTGGGCAATGCCGTGAAGTTCACGGAGCAGGGGGAAGTGGTGCTGGAGGTAACGCGCAATCCCCGTACCCCGGATCCCGGAAATCTGCTTTTTTCCGTCCGAGATACGGGGGTAGGGGTTCCGCAGGAGCATCAGACCAGAATCTTCGAGGTGTTTTCCCAGGCGGATTCTTCCACCACGCGCAAGTTCGGCGGAACAGGTCTCGGCCTTGCCATCTGCCGTCATCTGGTCTCCCTGATGGGCGGGCAGATCTGGGTGCAGAGCGAGGCAGGCAAGGGAGCCGTCTTTTCGTTCACCGCCCTGCTGGAGGTGCGCAAGGCGCCGCTGGTGCGGCGCGAAGCCTCCTTTGTCGTGGCGGGCAGGCGTGTTCTGGTTGTCGAGCCGCACGCGCTGTCACGTTCGCTGCTCGGCGAGTATCTGCAGGGCATGGGGGCCGCCGTGGACATGCTGTCCGATTGCGCGGGTGTGGGTGAACATATCCGCGGCCTGGTTACCACGGGGATGCCCGTAGACGTCGTCGTTACGGTGCTTCCGTCGGAGGATGGGGCAGAACTGCATGCGGCGGAGCGATACATGGGAGAACTGGTGGAGGAGGGCGTGCGCCGGTGCGTGTTGCTGCGCCGCGTGTGCGCCGGTGAGGCCAAGGACCCCGTGCTGCCGCAGGGGATGTCCATCTCGCGACTGGTAAAGCCCATCGGCCCCCCCCAGCTTGAATCAGCCCTTGTGGCGGTTTTTTCCAGTCAGTCCGGTCTGGAGCAGGAGGACGACAGCGTGGAGCAGGTGACCCGCTCCCTGCGTATATTGCTTGTGGACGATTCTCCGAATAACCGCCTTATCGTGGATCTTTTTCTCAAGCGTACCCCTCATGAACTGGTGATGGCCGGAAATGGGCGCGAGGGCGTGGCCCGGTACGAACGGGAACGGTTTGATGCTGTGCTCATGGACATTGAGATGCCGGTAATGGACGGATTGGCGGCAACCTCGCGGATTCGGGAGCTGGAAAAGGAGCGGGGTGTCCCTCCGGTGCCGATCATTGCGCTTACGGCGCACGCCCTTGCGGAAGAGAAGCGCAAGGCCTTTGAGGCCGGGTGTACCGGCTTTTTGACCAAGCCGTTGCACAAGGGGGTGCTCTTGCAGGAACTTTCATCGATTTAGCTATTGAATTTTTTGAATTTATCAAAAAAAATTAAAAAAAATACGTCTTCCCCCTTTTCAAGATTCAAATGTGCCTTATTATCCCGTCAGCGTTGAGGGAAGCTTTTCCCCGCGCTGCTCCGCCCGCTTGTTTCAGCGGGTCTTTCATGTGCATAGTTTGCGGTTGCCCCTGCGCCGGGCGCGGAGCCCGATTCTCGAGTTGCAAGAGAAGCCGGGAGAGGGTACATAGCCGCTCGTTGTTGGCACTCGTCGATCGGGATTGCTAACAGGAAATAGTAGAAATGAACAATGTTGGAGGGTTATAGCATGAATCTGAAGCCTTTGAGCGATCGCGTTCTGGTTAAGCGTCTGGAAGCCGAAGAAATGACCGCCGGTGGTCTGTACATTCCCGACACCGCCAAGGAAAAGCCTTCCCGTGGTGAAATCGTGGCCGTTGGCCCCGGCAAGGTTGAAAATGGCAACACCATCTCCATGACCGTTGCCGTTGGCAACGTCGTTCTCTTCAACAAGTACGCTGGTACCGAAATCAAGATCGACGGCACTGACTTCCTCGTCATGCGCGAAGACGACATTCTCGCCATCATCGCCTAACTTCCCATATTACATAGATTTTCAGGAGGAATATCCACATGGCAAAAGAAATTCTTTTTGACGCCAAGGCTCGTGAACGCCTGTCCCGCGGTGTAGATAAGCTTGCGAACGCAGTTAAGGTGACCCTCGGACCCAAGGGCCGTAACGTTGTCATCGAAAAGTCCTTTGGTGCCCCCGTTATCACCAAGGACGGCGTTTCCGTTGCCAAGGAAATCGAACTGGAAGACAAGTTCGAGAACATGGGCGCACAGATGGTCAAGGAAGTTGCTTCCAAGACCTCCGATATCGCCGGTGACGGCACCACCACTGCCACCATCCTTGCACAGGCCGTGTACAAGGAAGGCGTCAAGCTCGTTGCCGCCGGTCGCAACCCCATGGCTATCAAGCGCGGCATCGACAAGGCTGTTGAAGCCCTGGTTGCCGAGCTGAACGCACTGGCAAAGCCCACCCGCGATCAGAAGGAAATTGCCCAGGTTGGTACCATCTCCGCCAACTCCGACTCCACCATCGGCACCATCATTGCCGAAGCCATGAACAAGGTGGGCAAGGAAGGCGTCATCACCGTTGAGGAAGCCAAGGGTCTCGAAACCACCCTCGACGTCGTCGAAGGCATGCAGTTCGACCGCGGCTACCTCTCCCCCTACTTCGTCACCAACGCGGACAAGATGATCGTGGAAATGGATTCCCCCCTCATCCTCATCTGCGAGAAGAAGATTTCCAACATGAAGGACATGCTCCCCGTGCTGGAGCAGGTCGCCAAGATGAACAAGCCCCTCATCATCGTTGCTGAAGACGTTGATGGCGAAGCGCTTGCCGCCCTGGTTGTGAACAAGCTGCGTGGCACCCTGCAGGTTGCAGCCGTCAAGGCTCCCGGCTTCGGCGAACGCCGCAAGGCCATGCTGCAGGATATCGCCATCCTCACCGGCGGCCAGGTTGTTTCCGAAGAAATGGGTGTTAAGCTCGAAAGCATCACCGTTGCCGACCTCGGTTCCGCAAAGCGTGTTGTCATCGACAAGGAAAACACCACCCTCGTTGACGGCGCCGGCAAGGGCGACGACATCAAGGCCCGCGTGAAGATGATCCGTGCACAGGTTGAAGAAACCTCTTCCGATTACGATCGTGAAAAGCTGCAGGAACGTCTGGCCAAGCTGGTTGGCGGCGTAGCCGTCATCAATGTCGGCGCAGCCACCGAAACCGAAATGAAGGAAAAGAAGGACCGCGTGGAAGACGCCCTGAACGCTACCCGCGCTGCCGTTGAAGAAGGCATCGTGCCTGGCGGCGGTACCGCTCTGGTCCGCGTTTCCACCGTTCTGGAAGACATCAAGCCCGCCGACGACGACGAAGCCGCCGGTGTTGCCATCATCCGCCGCGCCATCGAAGAGCCCCTGCGTCAGATTTCCGCTAACGCCGGCTTCGAAGGTTCCATCGTTGTCGAGAAGGTTCGTGACGGCAAGGACGGCTTCGGCTTCAACGCCGCTTCCGGCGAATACGAAGACCTGATCAAGGCCGGTGTCATCGACCCCAAGAAGGTGACCCGTATCGCCCTGCAGAACGCAGCTTCCGTTGCTTCCCTGCTCCTGACCACCGAATGCGCCATTGCAGAAAAGCCCTCCGACAAGGCTGCTGCTCCCGCAATGCCCGGTGGCATGGGCGGCATGGGCGGCATGGGCGGCATGTACTAGGTCTGCCCGACCGTGTAAGACTCTGGGGCCGGATTCGTCCGGCCCCTTTTTTTGTCCGGAGTCCTGTTGTACGCTCCGCAGGGTGTACTGCGGGGCAAGGAGAGCATTATGGTAGATGATGTGTCTGGTGGGTGCGAGGTGCTGGACCGCGAAGGAGCGGTCGCTGCGCTGGGGATAGACATGGAGTCCTATGCAGCCCTGCTTGAGCTGATGCGCAAGGAGCTGGGGGAGTGGACGGATTTCTTTACCGCCGCTGTGGGCGGCAATCCGGATACCCTGCGCGCCAAGGCGCACCGGCTGAAGAGTGATGCGGCCAATGTGGGGGCGCTTTGTGTCAGCCAGGCGGCGAGCCGTCTGGAGCAGTGCATTCGTGATCAGGCAGGCGACGCCGTGATTGAATCCCGCAGAAGCCGTCTGGTGAAGGCCCTGTGGGAGCTTTTCGAGGTGCTCGAATAGGACAGGGGGCTTCCGGCCGTGCACTGCCAACCCTAAAGTAATGCGGTCATTTGGACGAATAGTGGTTGAAGGACCGGAAGGGGGTGGCCCTCTCCGGTTGCGCATTAGTTGTCCATGAACGTAGTAGGGGATCGTGCCATGCAAGATACAGGACCATGGTGCCGCCTGATTGTGCTGCTGGCGTTGCTGGCCCTGCCATTGGCAGGCTGCGAGGCGTATCGGTCGCAATTGCCCGTGGCAACCACATACAAGGCCGAACCGCAGTACAAGATGCAGTCGGCCGGGCATTGGCATGTGCTGGCGTCGGATGTGGCGGATGGTATTCTCAAGGCCATCGAGGACAGGGACGACCTGCTCATGAAGCCGCTGTACCTGGAGCCGCCCAACAGCCGTCCCTTTTCCATAGGGTTCTACAAGCTTCTTACTTCCGAACTGGTTTCCCGCGGCATGCAGGTTTCGCTGGAGCGCGAGCCCGATGTGGTTGAGGTGGAATATGATGTGCTGGCCATTCAGCACAAGGACCGCATGCAGCGCCCGCCGCTGGGAACCATGACGGCCATCAGCACCGGCGTGAGCGTGGCCCGGGCTCTGAGCTCCATTTCCGAGTGGATTCCTGCGGCCATAGGCGCCGGGGTGCTGGCGGACTTTGCCAGCGGTTCCGTGGCCTCCACCTCCAACCGGGAAATGCTCATCACCGTTTCCATGTCGTATAACAACCGGTACGTGGTGCACACCTCGTCCGTGTACTACATCAATGATCCCGATTTCGATCAGTTTGTGGACCCCGAGTCACGCGGCCATTACGTACAGGAATTCAAATCCCGTCCCGTGCGTGTGACGCGCCAGTAGGAGGCAGAGATGAAACGCATGCTTGTTGCCCTGTCCGCTGTGGCCCTGCTCGGTGCCGTTCCCGCCCTGGCCGGGCCGGGGGCGCTGCCCAAGCAGCCGGTGCAGACCGATGCCTCCCTTGCCGCCTATCCTTCCGGGTCGGTGGTTGTTTCCTCCAGCCAGCAGGCTGCCGATGCCCTGCAGTCCGTTTTCGCCGGACGCGTGAGCAAGGAAAGTCCCATCCTCGTGGCCTCCATGGTTCAGCTGGATGATCTGAAGGCGAGCTCCACGCTCGGACGCATGGTCATGCAGCAGGTTGGTTCGCGTCTGAGCCAGTATGGCTACCGCATTGTGGAATCGCGCATGCGGCAGGACATGGCCATCATTCCCCACGAGGGCGAGTTCATGCTGACCCGAGAACTGGCCCGGCTGATGCAGACCCGCTATGAGGCCCAGGCCGTGCTGGTGGGCAGTTATGTGGAAGAACCGGGAACCGTGTATTTTTCCCTGCGGCTGATTCGTCTTGACGATGGGGCCGTGGTAGCCGCGTATGAGTATCATCTTCCCAACAGGGGGGAGGTGCGCAATCTGATACGTAAGGAACGCCGGTCCACCGTTGTGGATGTTGATCCTGTCTGGACGACGCTGAACAAGCGGCAGGATGCCTTTGCCGCCAACGGGATTGCCTTGCCCCCGGTACGAGCGGCAGCGCCTGCAGCGCCCGTGGTGCCGACCTTTCAGGGGAACACCTTCCAGGGAGGGGCCGGGGCATCCGGAACGCCCGGTGTCGCCGGGATGGCTCCGGGGATTGCAGAGCCTTCGCCCCAGCTCGGGCCGCCCGACCGCATGATGCAGGCGCCGGAGCCCGATGCCGGAATGCCCGTTCTCGGGCCGCCGGACAAGGTTATCCGATAACATTCGGGGCGGGCAGTAGCCCGCCTTTTTTGCATTGCCCACAGGTCCGCGAATATATTTTGCATCCTTCGTGGATTTCTGCTTGTATTCGAAGATAAAACAACCTATGGATTCGCTGCGGTGCAGAGTGGCGGCCGGATGTAGCCGGTCAACTGCTGAGCTCCTCTGTTTCGCGCGATTATTTCCCTTGTCAAACTTGACGCGGGCCGTTTTACACTGTAAAAAGGTCCGTTCATTTTTTTAAAGGAGTACCTCATGAAGAGAACGTATCAGCCGAGCAAAGTCAGACGTGCCAGGACCTGCGGTTTTCGCGCTCGCCTCAAGTCTGCGAGCGGTCGTGCCGTGCTGCGTCGCCGTCGTGCTAAGGGGCGTAAGAGATTATCCGCCTAAAGCGCTTGCGCGAGCATCGTTTGATCCGGCGGCCTGATTTTGTCAGCTGTTACAATACAGGCCGCCGTTACTTTTCCCGAAATTTCATCCTGTTTGTCCTGCCGCACTCATCCGGTCCATCCAGTTGGCGCATGGGGATGGCGGTGACCAAGAAAACAGGTAAGGCAGTCGTGCGTAATCGCGTCAAACGCGTGATTCGCGAATTTTTCCGGCTCAACCAGCGTGAACTGTGTGACGGCGTCGATCTTGTCGTCGTCCCGAAGCGCTGTCTCAACCCCGAGCGGGTAAGTCTCGAATTCGTCTCGCAGGAATTGTTGCCATTGATTCGCAATCTCCGCGAAGTACTTACCCAGGAGACGGGAGACGAATCGCCATGAAACAAGGAGCACGAACACTGCTGGTGCTACCCATCCGCTTCTACCAGCGGTGCATTTCGCCGTGCCTGCCGCCTGCCTGCCGTTTCGTTCCCACCTGTTCGGAATACGCTGTCGAGGCCATTACGCGACACGGAGCCTTCAAGGGTTCCCTGCTTGCCGCGTGGCGTCTCCTGCGTTGTCATCCCCTCAGCCGCGGCGGATACGACCCCGTTCCCCCTTGTCGGCATCAATCCCCCTCGCTCAGGAGTAATTGAGGTCCCATCATGATGGATAATAAGCGCGTAATTATCGCAGTTGTGCTGTGCCTTCTGGTCACCGTCGGTTGGAACTACCTTGCCGATTACATGGGCTGGTTGCCCAAGCCGACCGAACAGCATCAGACCGAAGCGGTCGCACCGAAGACCGAATCCATGCAGGCCGTTGCCCAGGAGGCAGACACGCCTGCATTTCCTGTTTTTCAGCCCACCGAAGGGCGTAACATCACTGTTGCCACTCCGCTCTACACGGCAGTCCTGCATTCGCAGGGGGGCGTGATCAAGAGCTTCATGCTGAACGGATACAAGCAGACGATTGCGAAGGATTCTCCTGCCGTGGACATGGTTGGCGAAGCTGCTGCCAACCTTGGCGCCATGGGCCTCATGCTGGACGGCAAGCGTACCTGGATGGACGGGCAGTGGAGCTTTGCCGGACAGGAGGACATGCATCTCGAAGGTTCCGAGAGCGGCCTGCTTGTGTTCACGGGTGAGATGGACGGAATCCGTCTGGTCCGCGAAATGCACTTCTTTGCCGATACCTATGTCATCAAGGAAAAGATCCGCATCGCGAATGTGGGGGAAAATCCCCGCAGTGTCCGTCTTGATCTGACCCTCGGCGCCAGCCACATGGGTGCCGCCGAAAGCCGGTACAACCCCACCAAGGTTGCCTGGTTCTCGGACAGCGAAGGGCTTGATTCCGAAGCAAGTGCTGATGATCTCGAAAAGGGCATTGCCAAGACACTGCCCCTGTTCTGGGCCGGTGTGGAAAGTAACTACTTCCTCGCGGCCGTGGCTCCCGAAAGCAAGGACGTGGCTTTCAAGGCCAAGCTCCAGCACGGTGTGTACCGCATTGCCATCGAAAAGGACGCCATCGGTCTTGCCCCCGGAGCGGAAGTGGAAGTGGGGACCAACTACTACTACGGTCCCAAGGTTGCCAAGGTTCTGGACAACGCCCCCAATATGCTGGGCGCGTCCATCGACTTCGGCATGTTCACGATTCTGGCAAAGCCCTTGCTGGGAGCCATCAACTTCTTCCATACGTATGTGGGGAATTATGGCGTGGCCATCATCATCCTGACCATTCTGATCAAGTTGGTCTTCTGGCCCCTGTCCCACAAGAGCTACAAGTCCATGGAGCAGATGAAGAAGCTTCAGCCCATGATGCAGAAGATCCGGGAAAAGTACGCGGATGACCGCGAACGGCAGAACCAGGAGGTCATGGCCCTGTACAAGACGTACAAGGTGAACCCCGCCGGTGGCTGCCTGCCCATGGTCGTGCAGATTCCCGTGTTCTTCGGCCTGTATCAGGCCCTGTTGAACTCCATCGAACTGCGTCATGCTTCTTTCATCACGCATCTGCCTTTCACGGACATGATCTGGCTGGCAGACCTTTCTGCCGCCGACCCGTATTACATTACCCCCATTGTCATGGGGCTGACCATGCTGCTGCAGCAAAGAATGACCCCCAGCACCGGTGACCCCGTTCAGAAGAAGATGATGATGTTCATGCCGCTGGTATTTACCTTCATGTTCCTGAACTTCCCGGCCGGTCTGGTTGTGTACTGGTTGGTCAACAACGTACTCTCCATCGCCCAGCAGTGGTTCATGCTCCGCAAGGCATAATGCCTTGCCCAATAATCGCGAGTACCCTTTGAGGTGAATGCATGGATGCATACAAGGAGTTCCAGGGTAAGACTCTGGACGGCGCAATTGAAGCTGCGTGCAGCTATTTCAATAGCGCACGAGAGAAGCTTGAAATAGAAATAGTCAATGATGCCAAGACCGGGATTTTCGGTCTGGTAGGTGCCAAGAAGGCAAAGATTCGTGCCCGACGCATGCAGGTTGCCTTTGACAGTGCAGCCGTGGATGGGGCTGCTGAAGCTCCTTCCCGGGACAGGAAGCGTGGTTCTTCCTCCGGCGACCGTGAACGCAAGGGGCGTGACGATCGTCGTGGGAGCCGTGACCAGGGCGAGGCGAAGGAAGCCTCCCGTGGTGGCGAGCGCAGGGACCGCAAGTCCGAACCCCGTGCTCCCAAGGTCGAACCGCGTGACGCTGCCCAGGCCGAAGCTGCGGATACCGAAACACCTCGTGACGCAGCCAGTGGCTCGGACGAGCGCCGTCAGCCCCGCAAGGCTGAAGGCGAGCGTACCGGCGGACGTTCCGGCGGACGTGGGGATCGGTCTCGTGGCCGCGGCACCCGCAAGCCCAAGCCGGTTGACGAGGCTGCTTCCGCGTCGGATGAGGGGGAAACCCCCGCCGAAGATTCTGAACAGCAGACCGCTTCCGGTGATGAGGAACGCAAGTCGTCCAGCCGTCGCAGTCGTGGCGGACGTCGACGCACCCGTGGTTCCCGTGGCCGTGGCCGCAAGGAAGAGGGCACTGCAGACGAGCGTGACGACTCCAGGCAGGCTGCCGGGGATGCGCAGGCTGACGAAGCCGGATTCGGTTCGGGCTTTGATGACGACATGATGGACGAGTTCTCGCACGATCCCATTCCCGAGGCCAATCTCGAGGAATTGGATCAGGAGGCGCTTGTTGCCGTGGTCAACGAAGTGGTGGCCAAGCTCATCACGCCGGTCATCGGGGAAACCCCCGTGGAAGCCTCTATCGAGGAAAATCGGGTCAAGGTGACCATTTCCAGCGGAGACAACTCCGGCCTGCTCATCGGCCGTGAAGGGCAGACGCTGGCCGCATTCCAGTATCTGACCAACCGCATCGTGGCCAAGCGCATGGGCGTTGCCGTCCGTGTGCAGCTCGATACCGGTGACTACCGTGAGCGTCAGGATGACAAGCTGCGCGAGATTGCCCTGCATCTGGCCGACAAGGCAAAGACGCTCGGCAAGCCGCAGTCCACGCGTCCGCTCAGTTCCTACCATCGTCGCATTGTCCATCTTGCCCTGCAGGGAGACGACGATATCCAGACCCGCAGCAAGGGCGATGGTCCTCTCAAGCGGGTCATCATAGGACGCAAACGCAAGAGCGCCTAGCAGCCTCTGTGTCCGTTCTCTCGCATGTTCAGGGAGGCTCTCCAAGGAGCCTCCCTTTTTTTAGCATCGTCCTGCGGCTTGCCCGCAGAGGGCGACAGGGATAGAAAACAGTCATGCATCATACAGAAACCATCGCTGCCCTAGCCACGCCCCTCGGTCAGGGAGGCATAGGCATCATCCGCATCAGCGGACCGGATGCCGCAGGCGTTCTTGCCCGTCTTTTCTGCTCCTCGTCCGCCGCTTTCCGCGGATTCAGGCCCCGCGTCCTGCATCACGGCACGGTGACAGATGTCTTGGGAGCGGCGCTGGACGACGTGCTGGCCGTGCACATGCCTGCGCCGCACACGTATACGGGCGAGGATGTGGCCGAGATTCATTGCCATGGCGGGCCTGCCATCGTCACTGCGGTGCTTGAGGCCGTGTTCGCCTGCGGCGTGCGTCCGGCCCAGCCCGGTGAGTTCACCAAGCGCGCTTTTCTGAACGGACGTATGGATCTGACGCAGGCCGAAGCCGTGGCCGAGATGATCGCGGCACCGGTGCAGAGCGGGGTGCGTCTGGCGCAGGCGAAGCTGGACGGCATGCTCGGCAGGCGTATTGCCGAACTGCGTACGCAGCTGGAGGCGGTGCGCATGAAGCTGTGCGTGGCCGTTGATTTTCCCGAGGAGGACATCGAGTGCCTGAGCCCCGACGAGTTCGTGCAGGACATCAGTGCGGTGGAACAGGCCATAGCCTCCCTGTTGCAGAACTATGACCGGGCCCGTTGCTGGCGCGAGGGCGTGCTTGTGGTGCTGGCCGGTCAGGTAAACGCGGGCAAGTCGAGCCTCATGAATGGCCTGCTGGGGCGTACCCGGGCCATTGTCACCGAAATCCCCGGAACCACGCGTGACTTCCTGGAGGAGCAGCTCAGCTTCGACGGTCTGCCGGTCCGGCTTGTGGATACGGCAGGATTGCGCGAAACCGGTGATATCGTGGAGCAGGAAGGCGTGCGCATCAGCCGGGATCTGGCCTCGCAGGCCGATCTTGTTCTGCTGGTGGTGGACGCCTGCCATGGTCCGGGACTGGCGGAAGAGGAGCTGATCGCCTCTGTGGGAGCCGAGAGGGTTCTGCTTGTTTACAACAAGACGGATCTGGCCACCGGGCCAGTTCCGGCGGAGCATGCCGGATGTGCTGCTGTCTCCGTATCGGCCAAGCTGGGGCAGGGGCTTGAGGGGCTTGTAGCCCGGGCGCGGGAGCATGTGCTGGCCAGACAGGGAGCAGGGGAGCCGCAGGCCGGTGATCTTGTTCCCAACCTGCGGCAGAGCAGGGCCCTTCGGGAGGCGCTGTCCGAACTGGAAGCCCTGCATGGCGAGATCGCCCTGAGCATCCCCTATGACATTCTTGGCGTGCGTCTGGAAGCGGCCTGCGCTATTCTCACGGATATTACCGGCGAGACAACGCCCGACGATATTCTCAATATGATCTTCGACAGCTTCTGCATCGGCAAGTAGCAGCCTTCTTTGTTGCAAGGGGGGGCTTTGCCTGTGTCCGGCCATGGCTGCTGTGACGTGCGTCACAGACGGCCCCTGCCTGTCGAGCCTATTCTCTGTCTCAAGGAGACGTCATGTCTGCACAATCCCCGTCCTCTCATGAAATTGCCGTCTGCCGCGGCGTGGAAGCGCAGACCAATTGCCGTTTCGCCATGCCCATGGAGCCCTCGCTGGTTGCGGGCATCGCGTCAGCCGTGGGCGAAAGCGGCTGGCCTGATTTCCTTCGGGCGCATGTCGTGGGGCCCATCCTGCATCACCATGCTTTCCGCATTGCGGTGGCCGCATGTCCCAACGGATGCTCCCGTCCCCACGTGGCGGACGTGGGCATCATCCGGGCCTGTATTCCGGCGCTGGATCCTGAGCCGTGCACCAGCTGCCGTCTGTGCCAGAAGACCTGCCCGGACGGCGCTATCGTCATGGACACCAACGGGCCGATCTTCGATTATTCCCAATGCATGCGGTGCGGGCTCTGCGTGGCCCGATGCCCTGAACGGGCGCTGGACTGTTCTCAATCCGGATTCCGGGTGGTGCTGGGCGGCAAACTGGGCAGACATCCCCGTCTTGCCACCGAAGTTGTGGGCATCCATCCCGCAGAGTGTCTTCCGGCCATGGTGGCGCAGTGTCTTGATTTCTACATGCAGCAGTATCGCAAGGGACTTCGATTCGGGACCCTCATGGAAGAGCAGGGCGAGACCCTGATCGAGGCGCTGGAAAACAGCTAGGAAACGCCTGGGGAGCGCCAGAGTTACGCCAGAGGAACGCTATGGACAAGACGCCTATATCGACACCGCCTCCGCTGGGACTGGCCGGGCTGGCGCTGCCCCTTGCCGGACTGGTGCTGCTGGGCGCCCACATGCTCAGAACGGGCAATGCCTGGCTTCTGGCGTGCGTGTGCGTGGTGCTGGTGCTTGGTCTTGGCAGGCAGGCATGGGGCCGTCTTGTTGTGGCAGCCGTTCTGCTGGCCGCAAGCCTGTTCTGGGTGCATACCGGTATCGGTCTGGTGCAGGTGCGCATGGGCCTCGGGCAGGATTGGATGCGTCTTGCCGCCATTCTTGGGGGCGTTTCCCTGTTCTCCCTTGCCGGGAGCCTGCTCCTGCTCGGGAAACGTGCGCAGGCGCGCTATGCCCGCCAGGCAGCGCATGCCGTACCGCAGGCGCTTGCCTTTGGCTTGACGGCTGTTCTGCTCTGGATATGCCGGATGAAGACAGGGGCTCTGACCATACTGCTGGCCGACAGATTCATGCCCGGCAGCGGCCTGCTGGAGATCGTCCTTGTTGCCGTCTATGCCGCCGTGCTCTGCGGCAGGCTACTTGACCGCCGCACGGCGCGTACGGCCCGGGCGCAGGCCTGGTTTCTCTTTTCCGCCGTTTTTTTCGGACAGCTCATATTGGGGCTTGCCGGCGTGGAGCGTATGCTCATGACAGGCGACCTGCATCTGCCTGTTCCCGCCCTCATCATTGCTGGTCCCCTGTACCGGGGGGCCGGGTTCTTCATGCTCATGCTGTTTGCGGTGTCCGTGCTGCTGGTGGGGCCTGCGTGGTGCAGTCACCTGTGCTATATCGGCGCATGGGACGACCGTCTGAGCAGGCGGCACAGGGGAGCGCCGGAGTCGGTTCCTGCATGGGGCGCACGGCTGCGCTGGCTGATCGCATCGGGAGTGCTGCTTGCGGCTCTGGGGTTGCGTCTTGCGGGCGTGCCCGTGTGGGTTGCCGCATGGGGGGCGGCCCTGTTCGGCCTGCTGGGAGTGGGCATCATGCTGTTTGCCAGTTCCCGTACCGGGACCATGGTGCATTGCTCCACCTTCTGTCCGCTCGGGCTTGCGGGGAATGTGCTGGGCCGATTGGCGCCGTGGCGGTTGCGCATCAATGCCCGCTGCACCGGCTGTGGTGCCTGCGTCCGTGTCTGCCGTTACAATGCGCTGCGCGCGGAGGATCTGGAGCGGAGGAGGCCGGGATTGTCCTGCTCCCTGTGCCGCGACTGCACCATGGTATGCGCGCATGGCGCCATGGAGCTGACTTGCGGCGGGCAATCCGGCAGGGGCGTTGAACGGAGCTTCGTAGTGCTGGTTGCCGTGTTGCACGCCGTATTTCTGGCTGTAGCCCGCATGTAGGGCCCGGAAGAGCTGTCCTGAAAACGCTTTACGCAGCTGGACGGGTATTGTATGAAAAGCGACCGTCCTTGGTGCCCTTCGTGGCATTGCATTCAGAACGCCTATACAACACATGAAGAATATTCCAGAGCATTACAAACGCAAAATTACCAAGGATGAGATAAACGACCTGCCTCTGCACAGGTATGAGGGAACCATCGAGCTGGTTCGAACCGAAGAGGAGCTTGCCGATGCCGTGGAGCGCATGCGGCGGGAGTCCGTACTCGGATTCGATACCGAAACTCGTCCCACCTTCAGAAAGGGGAAGATCAACCTTCCGTCGCTGGTGCAGTTTGCCTGCAGCGACATAGTCTATCTCATCCAGCTTAACTG
This sequence comes from Halodesulfovibrio sp., assembly GCA_003252375.1. Lineage (GTDB taxonomy): Bacteria > Desulfobacterota > Desulfovibrionia > Desulfovibrionales > Desulfovibrionaceae > Halodesulfovibrio. The sequence goes on along the minus strand of QKEJ01000128.1, from coordinate 10,947 downwards.
GCTGCCCCTGACGGATTCTCTGAAGGCACTGCTTTCCGATCCGTCCATCACAAAGACCGGCGTTGCCGTTCGGGATGACATTAAGGATTTGCAGAAGCTGTCCTTTTTTGAAGATGCGGGGGTCTTGGATCTCGGAGAGGTCGCCCGTTCCATTGGCTTGGAAACGCACGGGCTCCGCAATCTCGCGGCAAACCTGCTGGGCTACAGGATATCCAAGGGAGCACAGTGCTCCAACTGGGCAAGTCGTGAACTGACGACGCAGCAGATTCAGTATGCTGCCACCGATGCCTGGATCAGCCGGGAGATTCATCTGTGCATGGACTCCCTGGGATTCCTGAAGGCACGCTGAATATGTAACTTGCTTGTCACACCGCACGGTCTACGGTGACAAAAAAGGTCGGAAACATGAGTTTCCGACCTTTTTTGTCACCGTGGGCGTGAGCCCCGTCAATTGAACAATGCCCCCATATTGTATAGGCTTTCAGTACTGTGTCGTTGCCATGTGGCGTCATGCTGTCACCATTATGTAACGTGAGAAGCATAAAGCTGTCACACGTTCATGATGAATCTGCTCGCGTACTATCGGAGGATACGAATGACCAAAGAAAAGATTCTCGTTGTTGAGGACGATGAAGACATTCTGCAGCTGCTCACGTTTACGTTCGAGTCCGCGGGCTTCGAAGTGCGCACCGCTTCCAACGGGCGCGACGGGTTGGCGCTGGCCATGGATTTCAGGCCGGACCTCATCCTGCTGGACCTCATGCTCCCGGGCATGAGCGGGCTGGACGTGTGCAAGGAATTGCGTCGTGTTCCGGAGGTTTCCTCCACGCCGGTCATCATGCTTACGGCGCGTGGAGAAGAAGTGGACCGCATTGTCGGGCTGGAGCTGGGGGCGGACGACTACATCGTCAAGCCGTTCAGCCCGCGTGAGCTGGTGCTCCGCATCCACGCCGTTCTCCGAAGAACCATGGGAGTGGATGAGAGCGTACCCCGTTCCCATCTGCGCATGGACGGTCTGAGCATTGATACCGATGCACACCGGGTCGAGATTGACGGCGAAGAGGCGCAGCTGACCGCTACCGAGTTCAAGCTGCTGACGGAGCTGCTCAAGAACAAGGGGCGGGTGCGTACCCGCGATCAGCTCCTGAACACGGTGTGGGGCTACGAGTTTGAAGGCTATGCCCGGACCGTGGATACCCATGTGCGTCGCCTGCGCCAGAAGATCGGCGAATACGCCGCGTATATCGAAACGATCCGGGGCGTCGGCTACCGTTTCAAGGAATGACCCTCCACCAGTGAACGGATGGGCACACTACACAGGAAGTTATGATGAAAATGTATTCCAAGAGCCTGAATTTCTATTACGGTGATTTTCAGGCACTGCACGATGTGAATCTGGAATTCCAGAAAAATCAGGTGACCGCGCTGATCGGGCCTTCGGGATGTGGCAAATCCACGTTCCTGCGCTGCCTGAACCGCATGAACGACCTCATCCCCATTTCCCGCGTTGAGGGGGATATCATGCTTGAAGGCATGAATATCTATGATGCCAAGGTGGATGTGGTGGAACTGCGGCGCCGGGTCGGCATGGTGTTCCAGAAGCCCAACCCCTTCCCCAAGACGATTTTCGAGAACGTCGCCTATGGGTTGCGGGTGAATGGCGTGAAGGACAAGACCTATCTGGAGGACAAGGTTGAGGAAAGCCTCAAGCATGCCGCCCTGTGGGAAGAGGTGAAGGATCGCCTGCATTCATCCGCACTGGGCCTTTCCGGCGGGCAGCAGCAGCGTTTGTGCATTGCACGGGCTCTTGCCGTTGAACCGGAAATCCTGCTGATGGACGAACCGGCATCCGCCCTAGACCCCATCGCGACCCAGAAGATCGAGGAACTCATTCACATCCTGAAGCGCAAATACACCATCATTATCGTCACGCACAGCATGCAGCAGGCTGCCCGCGTTTCCGATGTGACCGCCTTCTTCTACATGGGGCGTCTTATCGAGGTCGGGGATACCGAAAAGATGTTTACCCGTCCGAGCAACAAGCAAACTGAAGACTACATTACTGGCCGTTTCGGTTAGGAGACCATATGGAAACACATTTTCACGCACAATTGGAAAAGATGCGCGTCAAGGTTCTGGAAATGTCCGCCTATGCGCAGAAAGCCATCGAGGACGCCTGCCGCGCCCTGTTGACCCGCGATTCGGACCTGGCGCAGAAGGTGATCGACGGTGATATCATCATCAACAAGCTTGAGTGCGAGATTGATGACATGACGCTTCGTCTGCTGGCGCTGGATCAGCCCATGGCCGTTGATCTGCGCGCCATCGTCGGCATGATGCGGGTTTCCGTCAATCTTGAGCGCGTGGGCGATGAAGCCGTGAACATTGCCGAAAAGGCCATGTTCCTGGCGACCAGGCCTCCGCTGCCGTTCTCGGAGCAGCTCCAGGAACTGAGCGATATCGCGCTGGACATGTTCCGCGCAGCCATCACGGCCTTCCGTGAGGGTGACCCTGATCTCAGCCGGGAAATCTGCAGCTGGGACAGCCAGTGCAACGCACAGGACGTGAAGGTCATCAAGGACCTCGTCAACTACATGGGCAAGGAGGCTCCGGCTGTGGAACGCGCCGTGAGCACCATCCTTACCTCCCGAAGCCTTGAGCGCATCGGTGATCTCTCCACGAACATCGGCGAAGCCGTCGTGTTCATCGTGGAGGGGGTAAGCATCAAGCATCGTCTGTGCCGGTAGCGTACTGGCTTGGTTGAATGTCGCGAAGCACGGCGCATCAGACGATGCGCCGTGTTTTTTTGTGCCTGCCCCTAGGCAAGAAGTGGCAGGTTGGCATATACTCTGCCTCGCCGCACGACGCGGCTTCAAGGAGAGAACCATGACGAATAGCGGAAAGCGCAAGGTGGAGATGGCCATTGCCGGGACTGACGTCCCTGCCATGCTGCACACGCTGGCAGAGCAGGCCGAGAAGGGGATGCTGGAGATCGGCGGCAAGCGTATTGCCGTGGACGAGTACGATACCTTTTCCGTGTCCTTCCGGCAGACCAAGGCCGGCATGCGCCTGCGCGTGAAGGTAAAGTACGCCAAGGCCGATCAGGCTGACGCCGAACAGGACGATGACACCTCGGACGAGTAGTCCGGGACAGGATGCGTGAAGGCGGTCCGCAGTCCGGATCGCTTTTTGCGCCCATACTGAAAACGCCCCGCATTGCGGGGCGTTTTGTTTTGTGCTTGTGCCGGCGGGCTAGGCCAGTTGTTCCTTCAGCTTGGTGAAGGCGGCATCAATGCCGGCGGGGTTGTTGCCCCCGGCCTGCGCCATGTCGGGGCGGCCGCCGCCCTTGCCGCCCACTTCGGGGGCAATGGCCGCAACCAGGGCTCCGGCCTTGAACCGTTCGGTCAGGTCCTTGGTGACGGCCACGATCAGCGTGACCTTGCCTTCCTCTTCCGAGGCAAGGCAGGCGATGCCGGAACCGATCTTCGAGCGGACATCATCCATGAGATTGCGCAGGGCGTTCACGTTGGGCGCGTCCACCTTGGCGGCAAGCAGCTTCACGCCGTTTACCTCGGTCACGTTGTCCATGAGGTCGCCGCCCTGTCCGGAGGCAGCCTTGGCGGCCATGCGTTCCATCTCCTTGCGCTGGGTCCGCAGCTCCTGCTGCAGGCCCTGCACGCGGGTGGTCAGCTGACCGGGCTTGCCCTTGACCAGCCCGGCAATCTCCTGCAGTTCTGCCCGCTGGTCCATGGCCAGCTTCAGGGCATTCCAGCCGGTGGCGGCTTCAATGCGGCGGATGCCGGCAGCCACACCGCTTTCGGAGAGGATGAAGAAGGAACCGGCCTGTCCGGTGGAGCGCAGGTGGGTGCCGCCGCACAGCTCCACGGATTCGCCCTCCACGGCCACCACACGGACCTTTTCGGTGTATTTTTCACCGAACAGGGCCATGGCTCCCTTGGCGATGGCGTCATTGTAGGCCATTTCCTCGGTTTCCAGGGCCGTGTCCGCCATGATTGCCCGGTTCACGTCGTTCTCGATGGCGAGCAGTTCTTCCGGGGTCAGGGCTGCAATGTGGGTAAAGTCGAAACGCAGGCGGTCGGGGCCCACAAGGGAGCCGGACTGCTTGACGTGGTCGCCGAGGATGCGGCGCAGAGAGGCGTGCAGCAGGTGGGTGCAGGTGTGGTTGCGGGCGGACGCCACGCGTTCGCCTTCCGCCACGTCCATGTGCACGGCCTGGTTCTCGAAGAGCTCGCCTTCCACCACTTCCACCTCATGCACGGTGAGTTCGGCATTGGGCTTCAGGGTGTTGGTGACGTTGGCCTTGCCGGTTTCGGAGGTGATGACGCCACGGTCGCCCATCTGGCCGCCCGACTCCCCGTAGAAGGGGGTGCGGTTGGTCACGATGTACCCCTTGGTCCCTTTGGTCAGGGTATCCGCGGCATCTGCTTCGGCGTCCATGAGCACGGCGATGCGGGCGTCGCCCTTGAGGAATTCATAGCCGATGAATTCGCTGCGCATGCCTTCTTCGAGCAGCGACTGGAAGCGTGCTGCAAGGGTTTCCTTGCCGCCGCCCTTCCAGGCAGCCTTGGCGCGCTTCTTCTGTTCCTGCATGTTGGCCTTGAAGCCCTCTTCGTCAACCGTGAAGCCGCGTTTCTCGGCAACGTCGTTCACGATGTCGATGGGGAAGCCGTAGGTATCGTAGAGGCGGAAGGCCGTTTCGCCGGAGACGCGGTTCTGGCCCTTGGCGCCCAGATCGGACAGTTCGTCTTCCAGCATGGCAAGGCCCTTGTCGAGGGTCTTGTTGAAGCGTTCTTCTTCCTCCGTGACCACGCGGGCCATGAAGTCGGCGTTTTCACGCAGCTCGGGGTAGTGGTCGCCCATGATGTCCACGATCTTGAGGGCGGTCTTGTACAGGTAGGTGCCGGAAAGGCCGAGCAGGCGGCCGAACCGGTAGGCGCGGCGGATGAGGCGGCGCAGGACGTAGCCCCGGCCCTCGTTGGAGGGCAGGATGCCGTCGGCGATCATGAAGGCGATGGCGCGGCTGTGGTCCGCGATGACGCGCAGGGCGGTGTCGATGTCGTCACCCTGTTTCCGGTACTCAACACCGGCCAGTTGCGCGGTGTATCCGATGATGGCCTGAAAGAGATCGGTGTCGTAGTTGGAGTTCACGCCCTGGCAGACTGCGGCAATGCGCTCAAGGCCCATGCCGGTGTCGATGGAGGGGTTGGGCAGGGGCGTGCGGGTGCCGTCGGCCGACTGGTCAAACTGCATGAACACGAGGTTCCAGATTTCCAGGAACCGGTCGCAGTCACAGGTGCCGATGCCGCAGTTGGGACCGCAGGTCATGTGTTCGCCCTGGTCCACGTGGATTTCGGTGCAGGGGCCGCAGGGGCCGGTATCGCCCATGGACCAGAAGTTGTCCTTTTCCCCGAGCCTGAAAATGCGGTCGGCAGGGACGCCGGCTTCGGTCTGCCAGAGTTCGTTCGCCTCATCGTCATCATTGAAAATGGTGATGTAGAGCTTGTCCTTGGGCAGCTTCAGTTCTTCGGTAATGAAGCCCCAGGCAAAGCGTATGGCGTCTTTCTTGAAGTAGTTGCCGAAGCTGAAATTGCCCAGCATTTCAAAGAAGGTGTGGTGGCGCGCGGTGCGGCCCACATTTTCAAGGTCGTTGTGCTTGCCGCCGACGCGCAGGCATTTCTGCGAGGTGGTTGCGCGTACATAACTGCGCTTCTCCTGCCCCAGAAAGGTCTTCTTGAACTGCACCATGCCTGCGTTGGTGAAGAGCAGGGTGGGGTCGTCATTGGGAATGAGCGAGGAGGAGGAAACCACTTCATGGCCGTTGGCCTTGAAGTAGTTGAGGAACCGGGTTCGTATTTCGTTGGCGGTTATCACTGTTGTCTCCCTTGAAAATATGCTGTCTCTCGGGCCGGGCCGAGAAGTAGACGAACGCCGCCCCTCGGGCGGCGTTCGGTAATCTGCGGTGGCCGGAGCGGAATGCTATTCGGCTTCTTCGGCGGCTTCCGTGGGTTCCGGGGGAAGGACGCCGAGATGGGTGAGTAGCGCGTCTTCAATCTGTTTGGCAAGCGCGGGGTTGTCCTGCAGGAGCAGGCGGACGTTTTCCTTGCCCTGTCCCAGCCGTTCCGAGCCAAAGGCGTACCAGGCGCCGCTCTTGTCGATGATGTTGTGCTCCACACCCAGGTCGATGAGTTCGCCCAGACGGGAAATACCCTGACCGTAGAGGATGTCGAAGAGCGCTTCGCGGAAGGGCGGAGCCACCTTGTTCTTCACGATCTTGGCGCGCACGCGGTTGCCGTAGACCTCTTCCTTGTCCTTGAGGGACTGGATGCGGCGGACATCGATGCGGATGGAGCAGTAGAACTTGAGGGCATTGCCGCCGGTGGTGGTCTCGGGGTTGCCGTAGCCCATGGTGCCGATCTTCATGCGGATCTGGTTGATGAAGATGACCGAGGCGCGGGACTTGTGGATGGTCCCCGTGAGTTTGCGCATGGCGTGCGACATCAGGCGGGCCTGACTGCCGACCTGCGTTTCGCCCATGTTCCCTTCCAGTTCGGACTGGGGGATGAGCGCGGCGACGGAGTCGACGACGATGATGTCCACGGCTCCGGAACGGACCAGCATGTCGGCCACGTCCAGCGCCTGTTCGCCGTAGTCGGGCTGAGAAATGAGCAGGTCTTCCGTATTGACGCCAAGGCGCTTGGCATAGGACGGGTCCAGGGCATGTTCGGCATCAATAAAGGCCGCGGTGCCGCCCATCTTCTGGCACTCGGCAATCATGTGCAGGGCCAGTGTGGTCTTGCCCGAGGATTCAGGGCCGTAAATTTCAGTGACGCGGCCGCGCGGGATGCCGCCTACGCCCAGCGCGAGGTCCAGACCTATGGATCCCGAAGGGATGACCGGAATGCTGACATGGGCGCTGTCGTCCAGTCGCATGACGGATCCCTGTCCATATTTGCGTTCGATGGCGCCCAGCGCGGTGTTCAGTGCGTCCCGGCGCAGGTCTTCGGGATTCAGAGCGGATTTTTTTGCCATTGGCTTGTGGTCTCCGGTGCGGATAATTGTTCATTCTGAGCCCTGAATCCATAGCAGAAGCCGGGCCGCTGGGCAACTTCTGAAAGAGGGGAAACGCTATTGGGAGCCCGGATGACATGTGGGAGTCTTCCCGTGATCGTGCATCGGCTGCGGCAGAGCGGCAAAGGAGAGGTCAGCGCTTGCTTTTTGGTCTGAAGGGCCTTATCAGCCTCGCATGACTTCGGACATAGCAACAGACAAGACGCAGGCCCGGTTTGACGCCGTGGCGCTGCTTTCCGGCGGGCTCGATTCCATTCTCGCCGTCAAGGTGATTCAGGAGCAGGGGCTTCGCGTCAAGTGCCTGCACTTCGTCTCGCCCTTTTTCGGCAAGCCGCACAAGCGGCGGCACTGGGAAGGGCTCTACGGCATCGACATCGAGAATGTGGACATTTCGGAAGACTACGTTCGTCTGCTGGTCGAGCGTCCCGTCTACGGGTTCGGCAAGGTGCTCAATCCCTGCGTGGACTGCAAGATCCTGATGATGCGCAAGGCGCGGGAGCGCATGGAGCATTACGGGGCCACCTTCATCATTTCCGGTGAGGTGCTGGGGCAGCGTCCCATGTCGCAGCGGCAGGACACGCTGAATGTCATCCGCCGGGATGCCGAGGTGCGCGAAATGCTGCTTCGCCCGTTGTGTGCCAAGCATCTGGATCCCACGCCCATGGAACTGGACGGTCTGGTGGACCGTGAACGGCTTTTGGGCATAAAGGGGCGCGGCCGGTCCGAACAGCTGGCCATGGCGCGGGCGTACGGTTTCAAGGAAACTCCCACCCCCGGCGGCGGTTGCATGCTGGCGGAGAAGGAGAATGCCCGGCGGTACTGGCCGGTTCTGTGCCACGCGCCGATTCCCTCCGTGCGGGACTTCAAGCTTTCCAACATCGGCCGTCAGTATTGGGCGGGGAACCGCTGGACGATGATCGGCCGGAATCAGATGGATAACCTTTCATTGCTCAAGGTGTGCGCGGACGACGATTACGTGTTCCGTCTGCGTGGATTCCCCGGTCCCATCGGGGTGGGAAGACACTTTGAAGGGCAGCCCTGGACCGAGGAAGAGGTCCGTCATGCGGCGGCCTTTGTCGCCTCGTTCTCTCCCAAGGCTGTTGCCTCGGGGCAGGACGTTAGCGTCCGGGTGTGCCGTGCGACGGATTTGCGTCGCCAGCAGCAGAATGATGGCGAGCACGGGCCCGTGGAGGGAGAAGTGGTGCATGCCGTTACCCCGGATAGAACACCGGCCACCGGCTGGACCGAATCGGCCTGGGTGGATGTGCGTGAGGAAATCAGAGCCGACATGCGTGACAAACGCGGCTGAGTGACTATATAGATAGTGACCTGGTGGACGCGTGAGACGCTGACACGAAGGCAGAATCAATACAAATAAAGACGGGCGACTCGCCGTCGTCACCATGGGAGATTGAGTTGCTCCCGAGGGCGGCTGCCTGATACTTCGCAAAAAAGATTTTGCATGTGGCTTCGTCAACGATCCGACCGGGATATGAATCAAGCCCCTCTGCATCTGCAGGGGGGCTTGATTTTTCCTAGAAATTTTCTCAATCAAGTTGATTTGTCAATTTTGTCTGCTCAAAATTGAACATTATTGTATTTTTCGACGAAAAAATGGTGATATCATCATTTTTCTTGAAAAAATAAGTGCGAAATACTAGATGTGCCTGCGACTATTCGTCACAACGTGTTCCGGTGCCTGTGTGGGACCGGCAAGGCAATCGTGTTTTCCTGCCGCATGGCGTGCGGGGCCACGTGTCCCTATCTGGGGACGTTTCGCAAATGTCCCCGTCGATCCCGGCGGGCATTCTTCGTGTTTTACGGGTAGGCAAGCATGACTGCAGCAGTGCAACGCCGCGAGGGGTTTGCCTCGCGTCTTGGTGTGCTCACGGCGACTCTCGGGTCTGCCGTCGGGCTCGGTAATATCTGGAAATTCCCCTACATGACAGGTGATGGCGGCGGTGCCGCATTCCTGCTTATTTATCTGCTGGCCACCTTGCTGGTGGGGCTGCCCATCATGATCGGCGAGATCATGCTTGGCCGTTCCGCCCGGTCCAATGCGGTAGGGACGTGGAAGCGTCTTGCGCCCGGCAGCCACTGGTACCTTGTGGGTGCCGCCGGCGTGTTGGCCGCCTTCCTGATCATGGCATTCTATACGGATGTAGTGGGCTGGGTGTTCACCTTCATCGTCAAGGCCGCTTCCGGCGAGTTGAACGCCGTGGACCCCAAGGTGGGCGAGGCCGCGTTCGGGGCCATGGTTTCGAATCCCTGGCATTCCCTGTTCTGGCAGTGGGGGGTGCTCATCCTGGTGGGCAGCATTCTGCTCGGCGGGGTCGCAAAGGGTATTGAGAAGACCACCAAGATCCTCATGCCCGTTTTGTTCATCATGCTGCTGGCCGTGTGCGTCCGTTCGCTCATGTTGCCGGGAGCTGGCGAGGGATTGTCCTTCCTGTTCAAACCCGATTTTTCCAAGGTGACGGTGGACGTGGTGCTCAACGCCATGGGGCTTGCCTTCTTCAAGCTCTCCATCGGCATGGGCACCATGATGACCTACGGCAGCTATTTCCGTGATGATGCGGACATTCCGTTCGTTACGGCCCGTGTCATGCTCGCGGACCTCCTTGTTTCCCTGCTGGCAGGCATTGCCATATTCCCCGCCGTGTTCAGCTACGGGTTCACTCCCGCCGCCGGTCCGGGCCTGCTGTTCATGACCATGCCCGCCGTGTTCAGTTCACTGCCGTTTGGCCAGTTCTTCATGACCATGTTCTTCCTGCTGACAGGGGTCGCCACCATCGGCGCCATGCTTTCGCTGTTCGAGGTGCCCGTGGCCCTCTTTGCGGGGAGCGGCCTTCTGGGGCGCAAGCCTGCCGTCATTGTGACCACCATCGCACTGGCCGTCTTCGGCGTTCCTGCGACTCTTTCCTTCAGCACCATGGCGGACGTCACGCTGTTCGGGAAAAACGCCTTCGACCTGTACGACTTCCTTAGCTCCAACGTCATCCTGCCTGTGGGCGGTATCTGCATCTGCCTCTATACCGGATGGATTTGGGGCCGGGAGCGGGCGCAGGAAGCCCTTTCCAACGCGGGGACGCTTGCCAACGCCGCGCTGGTCCGGGTATGGCATCCGCTTGTGTGCTTTGTGACCCCTCTGCTGGTGGTCCTTGTGCTTCTGCGGGGACTCAAGGTCTTCTAAGCCAGCCCAGGTGCCTCAAACTCATCGAGCCGTCCGGAGAATCCGGACGGCTCGTTTTGTTTTGGATGCATGGGATAGATCAGGACATGTCCCCCGGGACGTTGCCTGTGTAGTGGCATTCGGTCCCGCTGGAGGCGCCGACGGGGTTGCGCCTGTCCAGAACATAGACGTTGCCGGGAAGGGACTTGGCAAAGTGTTTCATCTGGGCGGCCCGTTCTCCGATTTCCTGCAGGGAGCAGCTGCCCTGACAGTCCAGGACAGCCAGGGAGACCGAAACAAGAGGGAATTCCCGTTCCACGCCCTCGCGGCCGCGGGCCATGATCCAGCCCCGTTCCCTGTCCTGGGGGGTGTAGCAGCCCCGAACAAGGCGCTTGAAGCAGCGGGTGACCGCCAGACAGATACGTTCGGCCTTGGCGCGGTCAAGCACGCAGACGAAGTCGTCGCCGCCGATATGGGCCACCACGTCGGTGTGCAGGCCGTGTTTCTGCACGGCGCGGGTAAGGATGTCCGCGAGCAGCAGGATGATCCTGTCGCCATGCTTGAAGCCGTAAGAGTCATTGTAGGCCTTGAAGTTGTCGAGGTCGGCATAGATGAGGGCAAAGGGGCCTCCGCCCTTGAGACGGTTTTCCATCTCTTTTTCCAGTGCCACGTTGCCGGGCAGACCG
>QKEJ01000180.1 GCA_003252375.1 Halodesulfovibrio sp. | reverse complement strand
GGATTCACGGAAAGGGCGTTGCCGTCATCCTGTTTCCCGAGGATGACAGCCCGGCAATGATGGGCCATCTGACACGCCTTGCCGATTCCCTCAGGTCCCGCAATGCCCTGATCATCGGCGTCAGCCCCTGGGGAACGGCCCGCGAACGAATATTTCTGGAAACCGCCGCCGGGCACTACGATGTGCTGCTGGGCGGCGGACCTGGTGGAGGAATGCGGGGGAACATGGATACGCACGGAGCCATTCTCTGGGCCCGCGGCTTTGCAAAGGGCAAGTCCCTGGCCGTGCTGGAACTGTTGGAATGGCCGCGCAGAACCCCGGATTGGGAATGGATAGAGAATGGCAACGTCCGCTTCCCCGTTGTCCATCTCGATGATTCCGTCAGTCCCGACCGGCATGTGGAATACTTGCTCGCCCCGTAAACATACAACGCGAGACAGGGCACAATCGCATACGTTTTCAAGGAGTTATGCGGTGAACAAGAATACCGTTGCAGTCAAGATGCACAAGATGCAGGGCTGCGGAAACGACTTCGTATTCATTGACAACAGAACGTTGAAGCTGCCTGTTTCCGAGATGGAAAAGTGGGCCAAGCAGGTCTGCCGACGCGCCTTTGGCGTTGGGGCCGATGGCCTCGTGTTTCTCGAGGAATCTGCCGACAGCGCCGTGGATTACCGCTGGCATTTCTATAATGCCGATGGTTCCCGCGCCGAAATGTGCGGGAATGCGTCGCGCTGCGCCGGCCTGCTTGCCGTCAAACTGGGCTTTGCCGGCCCTGTGCATACCTTCGGATCCGATGCCGGCCCCATCAAGGCCGAGGTGGATGCCGAACAATGCATCGTGAAGGTGCAGCTCACCCCGCCTCAGGGGCTGGAACTCAACAAAACCATCGACATGCAGGGCTCGTCCGACACCATTCACTTTGTGAACACCGGGGTTCCGCATGCCGTCTATATTCATGAAAACGCCGCCGGGCTTGATGTGAAAACCCTTGGCGCACATGTCCGGTATCACGAGCTGTTCTCCCCTGCGGGAACCAATGCGAACTTCGTGACTGTGCTGGACAAGACGCATATCCACCTGCGTACATACGAACGCGGTGTGGAGGATGAAACCTATGCGTGCGGCACCGGTGCCGCAGCCGGCGTGGTCATTACCCATGCCCTCGGCCTGACCGGCCCCGAGGTTGATGTGCGCAGCTCCGGCGGCGAGATTCTGGGGATCTCCCTCGAGGACGGATGCGTCTTCCTGAAAGGCAAGGCATTGAACGTCTATTCCGGCGAGATGTACCTCGAGGCCCTAGGCCTCACCCTGCCCTAGGCAACTATTTTCCCGTCCGTCTGCTGTGGTTCGGACGGGGTAGCGCGAAGAGGAGGCTATATGCAGTTTACGGGTGCGTTTACGGCGCTGGTCACTCCGTTCAGGAATGGCGTCGTGGATGAGGAGCGATACAGGCAGCTCATCGAATGGCAGATCGAGCAGGGAATCAACGGGGTTGTGCCGTGCGGCACGACCGGTGAATCGGCCACCCTGTCCCATGAGGAACACCGGGAGGTCATACGCATCTGTGTTGACCAGGCAAAAAAACGGGTGCCCGTACTTGCCGGTGCCGGATCCAACAACACCAAGGAAGCCATTGAGCTGACCCGCTTCGCCAAGGAAGCCGGTGCCGATGGCGCTCTGCTCATCACCCCCTACTACAACAAACCCACCCAGGAAGGACTGTACCAGCACTTCAAGGCCATTGCCGCCGAAGTGGACATGCCTTTTGTGCTCTACAATGTGCCCGGACGTACAGGCACGAACATGCTGCCCTGCACGTTGGCCCGTCTGTTCAAGGATGTTCCTCAGATCAAGGGCGTCAAGGAGGCCACGGGCAATCTCTGTCAGATCTCGGATATCATTGAGCAGTGCGGCCCGGACTTTCAGGTGATTTCAGGGGACGATTTCACCGTACTGCCCCTGCTTTCCCTGGGAGGATGCGGCGTAATCTCGGTTGTCTCCAACATTCTCCCTGCGCAGATGGCCGGCATGTGCTCCGCCTTCGCCAAGGGTGACATCACAAAGGCCCGCGAACTGCACTTTGGCATGCAGGCCCTCTGCCGGACCATGTTTGTGGAGACAAACCCCATTCCGGTCAAGACGGCCCTGTCCCTCATGGGAAAGATTGCGCCTGAAATGCGCCTGCCGCTGGTGCCCCTCCAGCCCGCAAGTCTGGAAACGCTGCGCACCTGCCTGACTGCGTACAAGCTTATCTAACCGCTGTACGACGAACGCAACAAGGCCCGCCGGAAATCTTCCGACGGGCCTTTTCTTTTGCAAGAGGCGTTGCCTGTCTACAGGGCGCCGTACGCTGAGCGCATCACGTTGCCGACCGTTCCGGAAACACTTTTTCCGGCCGCCGCAAGGTCCGTGGCGCTGAGGATGTCACGCACCCCGCCCTCGGCATAGACAGCAACGGTTTCGGCAAAAAACTCTGCTTCTTCAATATCGTGGGTAACCAGAATCATGGGAATTGAGTAGTGGGCGAGGATGCGGGCAAGCTCCTCCCGCATGCGCACGCGCAGAGGCTGATCGAGAGCGGAAAAGGGCTCATCAAGCAGCAGAACATCCGGTCGCGTGACAATGGCCCGCGCAAGGGCGGTGCGCTGCCGCTGACCGCCGGAAATCTCTGATGGACGGGCATCCTCCAGCTGTCTGATGCCGAAAACATCCATCACCTCAGTTACTGCGGTACGCTGTTCAAGGCTCAGGTTGGCGCTCCAGCGGCGCAGACCGAACCCTATGTTCTCCCGCACCGTGTTGTGGGGGAAGAGTGCATAATCCTGAAAGACGTACCCAAGCCGCCGGTCCCGTGGCGGAAGATTGATGCCCTGCGTCGAGTCGAAGAAGACGCGTCCGCCTACGACAATGCGCCCTGAATCAGGTGTCAGCAACCCCGCAACAGCCTGAAGCGTCAAGGATTTTCCAGACCCGGAAGGGCCTGCCAGCACCAGATTGCGCACATCACAGGCAAGTCGCGTATCCAGGGTAAAGGAACGGCTGACCCGGGGGCGGAACAGACGGCGACGCACGCTGCCCATGGTCATCTGGATAGTAATGTCGAACTGCATGGCTACTCCCGCACCAAAGACTTGAAAATAGGACCCGGGACGATCATGACGCCTTTATGGACTGTCCGGCAAGCAGCTTGCCCGTGATGACCAACAGCACCACACACAACAAGCTGACAATGCAGACGAGAATGTTCGCCAATGTATCATCGCCCGCCTGCACCGCACTGTACACCGCAAGCGACAGGGTCTGGGTTCGCCCCGGCAGGTTTCCGGCCACCATGAGCGTTGCTCCGAACTCTCCCATGGCCCGGGCAAAGGCAAGCATGGTGCCTGCAAGTACACCGCGAAAAGACAGGGGCAGGGTCACCCGGAAAAATATTTCCCACTCGCCAGCCCCCATGATTCTGGCCGCCTGCAGGTAGTTGTCCGGCACGCTTTCCAGCGCAGCTCGGGCAGACTTGAAGACCAGCGGGAACGAGACCACTGCAGCGGCAATAACGGCCCCCTGCCAGGTGAACATCAGGGTGACGCCGAAATACTCTTCAAGCCACTTTCCAAGTATGCCGTTCCGGCCAATGAGAACGATGAGGTAATAGCCGAGAACTGTCGGGGGCATCACCAGCGGCAGTGTACAGGCGGCATCAAGCCAGTCCCGCCCCCAGAAGCTGCTGCGGCTGAACAGATATGCGGCAACCACACCGCACGTAGCGGCTATGAGGGTTGCCCAGAACACCACCTTCAGCGTCAACAAGAGGGGCGTCATCACGGAATACAGCATGGGAGCTCCTGTCTCTGGTTTGCGGGCTATGCATCCTGCACCGCTCCCTGCACATGGAGCAAGGAAGGTGCCATTTGGTTACAAAATTGAATTACACTATAAATAAAAATATTTATGACAATTTTTCTCGTACCAAATGGCGTGCACACCTTGTATCAGACAACACAAATGCACTTCATGGATACATTTTTGTTGCCGTAAATTCGATGACGGTACCAGAACGACATGGGACATCCGGGATGCAGGCAGCCCATGAGGATCTATTCATTCACGATATATCAGCAGCTTGCGCTTGCAAGCGGAGCAATGTAAAAGACTAAACGGCGTTCCATACTGTAACGCTCATATCCGAGTGATTTACTCTGCTATATGGGCTTCCCTGTCACCCCTTTCATGAAGCGACCGGCATGAGCGAACAGACCCATCCCTATGCATTCCCCTGGTTGGGACACTACGACGAAGGCGTCCCGGCTTCCATAGAATACGAAGATATCGCCCTGTACACCTACCTTGACCGGGCTGCCCAGAGCCACCCCAACAGGACCGCGGTCATTTTCAAGAACCTCCGCATCAGCTACAAAAAGCTGCAGACCATGGCCGAGGTTCTGGCTGCCAACCTTCGCAAACAGGGTGTGGCTCCCGGGGATCGTGTCTCCATCATGATGCCCAACCTGCCCCAGACAATCATCGCCTTCTGGGGGGCGCTCAAGGCTGGCGCCGTGGTCGTCATGACCAATCCGCTCTATATGGAGAAGGAACTGGTCCACCAGATCGAGGATTCCGGCGCCCAGCACATGATCGCCATTGATCTCGTCTGGCCCAAGCTGGAGAAGCTCAGGGACAAGCTGCCCATCAAGAAGTACTTCATCACGCGCATCTCCGAAAGCCTGAAATTCCCGCTCAACCTGCTCTTTACGCTCAAATCGCGGCGCGAGGGCACCCTGCAGCAGATTCCCTTTGATGGCACCAGCGTCATGCCGTGGAAGGTTCTCATGGACGGCAAGGAACGGCTGAGCGTCCCGGTGGACGACCCTGCACAGACGCTGGCTCTGCTGCAGTACACGGGGGGCACGACGGGGATAGCCAAGGGGGTCATGCTGACCCACAGGAATCTTGCCGTCAACGTTCAGCAATGCAGCGCCATGCTGAACAGTCTTTCCGCTCAGGAACACACCTTCCTCGGCCTTCTGCCGTATTTTCACGTTTTCGGACTGACGGTCTGCCTTGCCTTTCCCACCCTGCTGCACTCCACCGTCATTCCTTTCCCCCGATATGTCCCGAAGGACGTGCTGGACGGCATACAAAAGTACAAGCCGACCATCTTTCCGGGGGCTCCCTCGGTCTACATTTCCCTCATGCAGCAGAAGGACATTTCCAAGTATGATCTGACCTGCATAGATTACTGCATTTCCGGTTCCTCTCCCATGCCCGTGGAGCAGATGAAGAAATTCGCCAAGCTCACGGGGGCCAACATCATTGAGGGATTCGGGCTTACCGAGGCTTCTCCGGTGACACACCTGAACCCCATAGACAGCGTGCACAAGGCAGGCTCCATCGGTGTGCCGTTCCCGGACACCGAAGCCCGCATCGTGGACATGGAGGTGGGGTCCGTACCGCTGCCAGCCGGCAAGATAGGCGAACTGGTCATACGCGGTCCGCAGGTCATGCAGGGATACTGGAACCGGCCGGATGAAACCGCCTCCACGCTGCGGAACGGCTGGCTGTACACCGGTGACATCGCCACCATGGATGATGATGGCTACTTCTTCATCGTGGACCGCAAGAAGGACATGATCATCGTGGGGGGCTACAACGTCTATCCCCGTGAGATCGACGAGGTGCTCTACGAACACCCCAAAGTCCAGGAAGCCGTGACCGTGGGGGTTCCCCACCCGACCCGCGGCGAGATCATCAAGGCCTATGTGGTTCCAAAGGCGGGAGAAAGACTGACCAAGGGCGAGATCATTGCCCACTGCCGCGAACAGCTGGCCAATTACAAGCTCCCCAAGCAGGTGGAATTCCGCGAGGAACTGCCGAAGACCATTGTCGGCAAGGTCCTGCGCCGGGCGCTCCGGGCCGAGGAGGAACAGCGCATTACGGATTCCAAGGAAAGTCAGGCCCATGAGGAAAAGGCCAGCATGGCCAACTTCCTTGTTGCGGATGACATGCCCGGCATTCCCACGGAAGCCGAGTGTGAACGCCTGCAGCAGGGCATGGCCCCTTCCGGATACGATTCTGTCGATGACTCCGCACCGGATGCGGGTGGCAATGTGGCTAAAGAGCCCTCCGACCGGCACGAATGAAAGGCTACGCGGAAGCATGAAACTGGTCATACAGCGGGCCCGTCAGGGCTGCGTAACCGTAGCCGGAACGTGCATCGGGCACATTGAGGCAGGGATTGTCGTACTGGCAGGCTTCGGCAGTTCGGATGGCCCGGACTTGCCCGACTCCGTTATTTGGCGGACCATGTTGAAAAAAATGCTGGAGCTGCGTATCTTTCCTGATAGCTCCGGAAAGATGAACCGCTCCCTGGGCGACTTCGGCGGACAGATTCTGCTTGTTCCGCAGTTCACTCTGTATGCCGATGTTCGGAAGGGCCGCCGCCCTTCCTTTGTGGACGCCTGCCCTCCGGATGTTGCCATCGGGCTCTTTGATCGTCTGGTGACGGATGTACGACAGGCAATGGCCTTGGCAGGCTGTGATCCGGACCACGCGGTCCGTCAAGGGCAGTTTGGTGCAGACATGGATGTTGCACTGACCAACTGGGGACCTGTGACCATCCTCTTAAACGACACGGATTTCGGACGCGCATGACGGATTCTCCATCACGCATCTCCCTGCTTATTGCAGACGATTCCAAGTTGAGTCGCGCAGCATTGCGAACCATGCTGGGCGATGCGTGGGTCATCCATGAGGCAGAGGACGGCAATGAAGCCCTTGCCATCTACCGGGAGCACTCTCCGGCAATCATCATGCTGGATATCCAGATGCCCGTGCGGGACGGTCTGAGCGTCATTCAGGAAATACGGCACACGCACGGTGACACGGACACGTACATCATTGCCCTGACCAGCGATGAGGACCCCGCGCTGCATTCCCTTTCGCTCAATATCGGTGCCAACGATTTCCTGAACAAACCCTTTCGCAATACCGAACTGATGGCCCGTCTTGGTGTGGCCCAAAGACAGATTGCCACGACCTGCCAGCTTAGAGGATACACGGCCCGCATCCAGCAAGAAATTGAGCTGGTCGCCAACCTGCAGCAAAAGCTCCTTCCTGCGCAAAGCCCCCTTATTCCCGGCCTGGTTGTCGAATCCCTGTACCGGCCTTCCGGCCATGCCAGCGGAGACTACTTCGATTACTTCGCCCTGTCTGAACGACAGACCCTGCGTGCCATCATTGCAGACGTTTCAGGGCATGGGGCACGGGCGGCCTTTATCATGGGCATCGTCCGCACACTTTTTCGCATGACGCAGTCGCGTCCCATAACCCTTATTGAAACCGTTCTGCTTATCAACCGGCATCTGCTGGAAATCATCGGTACCGAAGAGGACTATGTCACCCTCATCTGCGCCGATCTGGACATGGAACGAAATCAGCTTGAATACGTCAATGCAGGGCACTGCCCCGGCATGCTCTACTCTCCCGGGGGGGAGACGGAGCGACTGCAGTCTACCAGCCCCCTGCTCGGCTTCTTTGACATTGCGCCCAAGTCCCGCATCTGTCGATTCAGCAGAGGGAGCAAGCTGCTCCTGTATACGGACGGGCTCTTTGATTGGCGGCTCAAGAGCGGCAAGCTCTTCTCCTTTGATCGATTCTGGGAGTATGCTTCCAGCCTCATGCATTTTTCCGGAAACTATGTTGATACGCTGGAATCAGGGCTTGCAGAAATTGCCGGAAAAACCGATTGTTTCAGAGACGACATAACAGCTCTGTGGATAGCAACCGTGTAGCATCATGCATACCTATACGTTCCATACTGTGGCTCACGCCGACGCCTGCCGCGCTGTTACAAAGGGCGTACTGGCCATCCTGCATGAGTATTTCGAACAGGAAGATATCCTTCATTCGTTCGACCTGCTCCTGACGGAGGCTATCTCCAACTGTGCCCGTCATGCTTACAAAGACATGGACCCCGGCGATGTGGAAATCGTGCTTGCCGTTTTCCCCGGAATGCGCGTCGAGTGCACCATTTCCGACTGGGGTATCGGTTTTTCCAAAACAGACATCAACTGGATCAACCCGACACTGTCTCAGCCGGAAGCAGAGGGAGGCAGAGGTCTCTATATCATCGCCTCGCTGTCGTCCGCTTTCAGGGTGACGCAGGAAGACGGGAAGAACAGCATCCACGCTACACTTGAAATTCCGGGGGAACTATGGACACGCTGAAGGCAACACTGAACGGTACAACCCTGCTTGTCCATTTCGCGGGTGAGCTTACCCTGCGCTCGTCATCGACCCTGCGGGAAAAACTGCAGAACTACATGGATGCCCACACGGTGGAGCATCTGGTTATCGATCTGAGTCAGGTGGAGTTCATCGACAGCTCGGGCATCGGCATGCTTGTGGCGTTGAAGACACGGCTTACAAGCAATCACAAATCCCTGTTCCTGCTTTCACCATCACCGCAGGTACAGTCGACCATTGCCCTTGTCCACCTGGGCAGCTTCTTTCAGATTCTGGACAGCGACGACGACGTGCTGGCCATTATTCCAGACTAGACGCACGTCGGAGACGCCATGCCCAGTCAGCTAGTCCATTACTTCAATCCGGATTTTGATCACTTCCATCTTACGCCCAGCGAAAAGACGGATGGCAGTGTTGATCACTACAATCTGGGGTATGCACAGAACGTCATAACCGGACAGGTCCTCGCGGAACGCATTCCCGAGGGAGCCCTGCTTCCTCCCAGTGCCAAGTCTGAATATCTCCGGCAGGGAGACACCCTGCCTGCAGGCCCCAACACCAAAATCAACCCGGACAACCCTGCACAGCTCATCGCCACGGAAAATGGCTACGTTTTCTATCATAACGGTGTCATCACCGTGAAAAAGCTGTTAAATGTCCGCCGGGACGTAGATTTTCATACCGGCAATATTGTATTCGTCGGCGATGTCTGCGTGCACGGCAGCGTGCGTACCGGGTTTGATGTGCATGGCAAGAATATCCTTGTAAAAGGTACGGTGGAAGGTGCACGCTTACGGGCTCAAGGCAACATTTCCTCCATGAATGGCGTCAAGGGAGCAAAGACGGCATTTCTTGAGGCCGGTGGAGACATACGCCTGCCCTTCATTGAAAATGCGGAACTCCTGGCCAAGGGAGATATTCTAATAGACGGAACCGTCATGCACACGGATATCTGGGCCGGCAGAAATATTGCCGTGAAGGGGCGTTTGCAGGGGGGGAACATCTACGCCAATCAAATCGTGTATGTTGCGGAGCAACTTGGCGGGGGCATCAGCACCGTGACCAGCATCGTCATGGGCTACAACCCCCACACGCTGCGGCAGTTGCACAAGGTGGAACACGCCATCCAGAAACTGCGGACGAGCATGGAGCAGATGAAAAACTCCATGATCAAAAACGACTTTCTTCGTGACGAACTCGAACCAAAGCTCGTAGCCGCACAAAAGCAGCACGACGCGCTCTTCAAGCGCAGATCCAGACTTGGAGAGTCCATGAAACAGGAAACGTTCGGTACGGCACCGAGGGTCATCGTCCCCGGCCAGGTCCGTCCGGGCGTGGAAATCAGTATCGGAGGGGCATATTTGATGATCCAGGATTTCATGGAGAACGTATGCATGTATCGCAAGGACGATGAGATCGTCATAGAATCGCCAGCAATGGATAAAAAGCAATAGAATCAATATGGATATAGCAACCTTAATCGGCATCCTGGGCTCACTGGGACTTATTATCGGCGCCATCGCCATCGGTGGCGGCATGGGCGGTTTTGTCGACATTCCGTCCCTGGTTGTCGTTGTTGGCGGCACCTTTGCCGTGGCCTTCGTCATGTTCCCGCTCAAGACCATTCTGAGCGCCGCCAAGGTCATCATGAAGACTTTTTTTGCCAAGCCTCCGAACCTCGCTGAATCCATTCAGACCATCATCGGGCTTGCGGAAAAGGCGCGCAAGGAAAGCCTTGTGGCCCTTGAAAAGGTAAGCGTGGATGATCCCTTCATGCGACGCGGCGTTCTCCTTGTCTCCGACGGCACGGAGGAATCCATCGTACGGGCCGTTCTCGAAATCGAAATGTCCAACATGACCAAGCGTCACAGGACGGGTCAGGAAATTCTGAAGGGCATGGGAACCATGGCCCCTGCATTCGGCATGATCGGCACGCTCATCGGCCTCGTGCAGATGCTGCAGAACCTTGACGACCCTTCGTCCATCGGCCCTGCCATGGCTGTTGCCCTGCTCACCACATTTTATGGTGCCGTACTGGCAAACTGCATGTTCCTGCCCATGGCCAAGAAGTTGGAAGAACGTTCCAACGAGGAATCCCTCAACATGGAACTCATCATGGAGGGAATTCTCGCCATCCTGAACGGCGAGCATCCGAGCATCGTCAAGGAGAAGCTCAACTCCTTCCTTCCCCCGTCCCAACGTCAGGAACGCTAGCGCATGGCCAAAGAGAACGCCGCACCTCCGCCGCCTCGCAAGCAGGATGAGCCGCCCAAGCAGGAAGGGTTGCCGGAATGGATGGCAACCTTTGCCGACATGGTCACCCTGCTGCTGTGCTTTTTCGTGCTGCTGCTTTCCTTCGCCCAGCAGGATGCTAACAAGTTCAAGACCCTCATGGGATCCATCAAGAACGCCTTCGGCATTCAGTTGAAGCGCCCCGAAGCAGAGTTTGCGGCCTTTTCCCCTTCTCAGTTCGAACGAAAGGACGTGGAATTGAAAAAAGACGACCAGCAAATTCTCGGCATGGTCGTCGAACTCAAGAACATGATCTTCGAAGACCCCAACCTCAAGAAGACCGTAAAGATCTCCGCTGAAGATGCCGGCGTGGTCATGCGTTTTCCGATTGATGTGTTTTTTGCCGAAGGATCGGCCGATCTCAAACCGGAGGCTCTGACGGCTCTGGACGGCGCCATTCGCATTCTCAAGGAACGTAACGTGAATCTCGTGGTTCGCGGGCATACCAGCGATGAGGAGTCTCCCACGTCGCTCTACCCCAGCAACTGGGAACTGTCCTCTGCACGGGCGGCGGCCCTCCTGCGGGCGATCATGGCCCGGGGAGACATCTCCTCCACCAGACTCAAGGCAGTGGGCTACGCCGACTCCCAACCGCTTCTGCCCAACAATTCTGCTCCCAATAGACATACCAACGCTCGCATGGAGTTGTATCTCCACAAACCGGAAGTCAAAAGCTGGTAACATGCCATCTCCCGACACACGTCCCTACCAGGCCTCCCCCGTTCTGAACGGCGACACGCTTGTCGACATAGCGCTGGACATTGCCGGAAAGCGTCTGGCGCTGCTCGGCCCCGGCGGTCCGGACCGGGAAGTGAACATCATCCGCCCGGCGCAGGAAAAATTGCGCACAGGGGCGATACTGCCCGTTCTGCTGGGATGCGGCATGGGACACGGCCTGTGCGCCCTGCTGGAACAGTATGACGGTCCGGTTGCCGTGGTTGATTGCGAGATGCAAATCCTGGCGCTGACCCGCCTTGCCGAATCCGACGCGGAAACCACGCCTCCGATTCTGGCCGAGGCCCTTGCCAGCGGACGCATTCTCTGGATCGCCGAAGACAACCCTGATGGCGTGCTGAATGCCCTGACCCGCTGGCAGATGGAAATGGGTGGGCACCCCATGCTGCCCCTTGTGCATCCGCAGTACCTGCGCCTGCGCAAGTCCTTCTACGGCTACCTGCGGGACCAGCTTTCCGCCAGCACCCGGTTCGATTTCTGGGCGCGCGCCGCCTACCGCAAGTTCGGGGACACGACTCCCCGGCTGCTGCTGATCACCAGTCAGTACTTCCTCATGGGCGAGATCATTACCGCCTGCGAACGGCTGGGGTACCCCTACCATTTGCTTACCCTCGGAGACGACGAGGTGGGGCATACCGAATTCGTGGAGCGGCTCCTCAAGGCCGTGCTGGAATTCAAACCGGACTTCGCCTTCACGATCAATCACCTTGGTGTCGACCGAGAAGGCGTGCTCACGGACCTGCTGGAACGCCTCAAGCTGCCGTTGGCTTCCTGGTTCGTGGACAACCCGCATCTCATCCTCTATCTGTACAACAAGCTCAGAAGTCCCTGGACAGCCATATTCACATGGGACACGGACAACATTTCATCCCTGCGCGAGCAGGGCTTCGAGCATGTGCGCTACCTGCCGCTGGGCACGGACCCGGTGCGCTTCGCCCAACCGGCAAGCGTGCCCCGGCAGCATCCGCTCAAGCGGGACATATCCTTCGTGGGCAACTCCATGGTCTACAAGGTAGCCCACAGAATGAAGGCCGGAGCCTTCCCCCGCGCCCTGCTCACCAGCTACCGCAGCGTGGCCCGGGACTTTGCCGAGCATGAGGAACGTTCGGTGCGCGAGTTTCTCAGGCAGCACCATCCGGACCTCTTCAAGTCGTTCAGCTCCCTGGACTCCGCAGAACGCCAGCTTTCCTACGAGACCATGATCACCTGGGAGGCAACCCGGCAATACAGGGCCCGGTGCGTGGAGCAGACGCTGCCGTTCAATCCCCTCATTGTGGGGGACAAGGGGTGGAGCCAGACCTTCCGTCACAGCCCTCATACATGGCAGCTGCATCCTGAAATCGGCTACTACGACGACCTGCCGCACTTCTATCCGCTCTCGACCATCAACTTCAACTGCACCAGCAAGCAGATGAAGGGGGCCGTGAATCAGCGCGTCTTTGACGTGCCCGCCACCGGTTCCTTCGTCCTTACGGACTGGCGGGAGCAGATAGGCGAACTTTTCGAACCCGGACGCGAGGTCATCTGCTACCACGCCCCGGAAGAAGCCGCTGAACTCATCCCGTACTATCTCAAGAATGAAGGCGCGAGGACCGCTGTTATCCAGGCCGCCCGAAAGCGCATCCTCGCCGAGCACAGCTACGAACGGCGCGTCACGGATCTTGTGGCCGCCATGCGGGACATCTTCGGGTAGCGCCATGAGCAACCGCCCCATACTCATTCTCCAGATGCAGCGCATGGGGGACCTTGTCCTTACCTTCCCGCTCCTGCTCTGGCTCAACCGCCTGTATCCTGACACGCCCGTATGGGTTGTGGCGGAACGGGTTTTCTTTGAAGGGCTCATGCCGCTGAGCCCGCAGGTCACCTTCTTCCCCCGTGAAGCCGCCCCGGCTCTGGCCAAGGAACAGTATTCGGCGGTCATCAACCTGAGCCACCGTCCAGAAGCCGCAGCCCTGGCCGGAAGCGTGCGCTGCGAGCACCTTGCGGGACCAGCCCTCAGGGACGGCCGCGCCACATACATCCATGGAGACTGGCAGCTCTACCGGGCAAGTCTCGTGCATAACAACCGGCACAATCTCTTTCACTGGGCGGACATGAATGCCCTGGATACCATCCCTCTGGACCGGATGCGTGACACATCCTGGGCGTCTCCGGACTGGTCCCGGGCAGATGCCGCCCGCGTCGGACTGTTCGTGGGAGCCAGCGAAGCCCTCAAACACCCCTCCGCGGAACAGTGGGCAAAGCTGGTGCGGGCTCTTTTGAACCGGGGACTCAAGCCTGTTCTTCTCGGCGGCAAGGCCGACATGCCCCTTGGGGCAACCATAGCCCGCATGGCGAGTGTTCCGGCCCTGAACCTGTGCGGCCGTTTCAGCCTGACCGAATTTGTGGCCATGACGCGCACGCTCAGGTACATGATCACCCCGGATACAGGTCCCATGCACGTGGCTGCATGGACAGGCACCCCCGTGCTCAACCTGTCGCTGGGCAACGTCCATCCGTGGGAAACCGGCCCCTATCAGCCCGGCCATCACGTGCTGCGTTCCTCCATCAGCTGTACGGGCTGCTGGCACTGCAAGCAGCCCCGGCCCATATGTCACGACTCCTTTTCGGTGGAGCGGATCGCCGCGCTTACGCATGCGGCCATCCGGCAGCATTCCTCCGAAGTGCACATGCACCCTGTCGGTCAGCGGCTGCATGTTTCCGCACGCGACGCCCACGGTCTTTATGATCTGCCCAATGCGGACGGTTCCGCCACCTCCACTCCCCGCCATGCCCTGGCCGCCTTCTGGAAGGCCTATTTTGGTGCCGAGTTCGGAGTGTGGACCGATGCGGAGACACACGCAGCATGGTCCGTCCTGCAAGCACGCTCCCCCCGGGCTCTGCCCATTCTGCGCAAGGCGCTGCTCGGCCTGAGCAGAAGCATCCTGCCCGCACTGAAGGGCAAGGAGAGCGCCACCTCCCGGGCAGATTTCTGGGCAGCGCACCCTCCGGCACTGCGGCCGCTGACAGGCTATCTGCACCTGTATCTGCAGAATACGGAATATGCTCCCGCCAGCTATGCCAGGTCGCTGCAGCTTATCGAACGCATCCTGTCCCTCCCGTCGGACTGATCCCCCGCCCCTTCCTTCCCGCAGCGGCAAATCCTGCCCTGTGCACCCGCCATGGCGGACATGTATCCACTCGAAATATAAGAACATGCAAAGTTGGAACACTTTTCGCTTAATCAGGGCCAAAGGAGTTTCAGCATGCAGTTTTTTCCCGTATTGCCTCAACAGCAGACAAGCATAGCCCAGATCAAGGGAAGCAAGGGGACCACCTCCTCTGATTCCTTTGGTGGTCTGCTTGCCCGCCTCGGCAATATGGAAACCACTGACAAGGCTTCCTCCTCCATCAGCAACGCGCGCACCATCCTCCTGAACAACAGCGACTTCAAGGGCGCCACCATCCGTGAAAAGCTGCTCAAGGGCCAGACCACGGGAGAGACCAACAGCGAAGCTGACACCACCCTCATCGACGTTCCCACGCTCAACGCCCTCAAGACCAAGCTGCGCAAGATCGGCGTGGATGACACGACCCTCGACAAGCTTGATGAAGAAGCCGATCAGGGCACCCTGACATGGAACGGACTGCTCAGCACTCTCTCTGAGGACGCGGCATTTTCCGGCAAGGAAGCCGCCGCCATCACCCTTGATGATAAGACGCGTAACGAAACCGACCTGTTCCTCCAGAAGCTGGGGTTCACTCCCGAAGAATCCGGTGATCTGATCGAGACCATGGAACAGGGAGACATCTCCAAGGCGTGGAAGAGCGTCATGGACAAGATTGGTTCCCTGCCCGAGGGCTCCAGCGTAGCCGTATCCACGGATGAACTGGCAAGCCTCGGCAAGGCCATGCGTCTTGGAGAAGACGGCATCAAGCGCATGCAGGAGCTGATGGCAGGTCAGACCGAGGGACAGGCAGACGCCAAGGGACTTAAGGCCCTTCTGGCAGAAATTTCCAACAACGTCACCACCTTGAAAACGGAGACCGAAGAACGGTTCTCCGAACTCAAGAAGGCGTTGGCTCCCGCCATGGAAGAGGCATGGGAGCGCAGCGGGAGCCTGAGCGCTTCCAGTGCACGTGTTTCCAAGGATACCGAAGCCAGCGCAGTGCTCATGAAGGACAGCGCAACCGCCGAAGCCAACGGTTTCAGCAGCAAGACGGCCGCTTCTTCGGGGCACAAGGATGTGCCCCGGGAAACACGCACCGACAACGCCGTTGACGCCCAAAAGCATGGGCAGCCCGAGCAGGCCAAGCACGAGCAGGTCTCTGACCAGCAGCACGCCTCCGATGACGCGATGGCGCAGGAACAGGATTCGAAGGATACCTCATCCGCTCTTGCAGGCAAGCACGGCACGGACAGCAAGAAGCACCAGAGCGCATTCGGCGACGCCGACACCGCAAAAAAGGATTCCGACACAAGCACCAGCAGCTCGAACGACGAGAAGGCCAAAGCACTTCTCGAACGGCTCGGCTATCAGGTTGCCAACTCCGGTGCCGCAAGCACGACAGGACAGATCGACGGTTCCGCAGCCAAGACGGCCGCAGGCAACCTTGTCCGCTCCTCTGACCAGCAGCGCATCTTCGAGCAGGTAGAATCCGGCATGATGAAAAGTCTGGAGAACGGCGGCAAGCAGCTTACCCTGCAGCTTACCCCTGAAGATCTGGGCAAGGTTACGGTTGTCCTCAGTGTCCGCAACCATGAAGTCAATGCGATCATCCGTCCTGAAAGTGCCGAGGCGGCCAAGGCGATCAACGATCAGTTGCATCAGCTCAAGGCCTCGCTCGAAAATCAGGGATTGAAGGTTGATAACATCGACGTGCAGACCGGCCTGCAGAACAACATGAATGACTCCAACAACTGGCAGGGCTCTGCTGAACATAATGCCCAGCAGGAACTCCGTCAGAAGTTCTTGAATCAGAGGCGGTTGCAGGGGATCAGAAGTGGTGAAACCACTTTGGCCCAGGAAATGCAAAATACCGGGGAAACGGCAAATAGTTCCATCCGTACCGGACTGGATCTTATCGCATAGGAGAGGTTTCCCATGGCAACAGCAGTAGACGGCAACATCCTCGGCAGGGCTGAACAAGAGTTCGGATCGCTGCAGGTTCAGGGCAAGTCCGATCTTGGCAAGGAAGATTTTCTTACCCTGCTCGTGGCGCAGCTCTCGCACCAGGATCCGATGAACCCGATGGACGACAAGGAATTTGTTTCCCAGCTTTCGGAGTTCTCCAGCCTCGAACAGCTGACCAACATCTCCACCGGCATCGACGAGATGAACAACTCTACCGGCCGGCAGGAAATGATCAGCGCCGTCAGCTTCATCGGCAAGGATGTTCGTGCCGGGGGCTATGGCCTCTCCAAGGCAGACGAAAAGGTCAGCTCGCTCTACTTCACCATCACGGAGCCGGTCGCCAACGGGTTCATCAACATCTATGACCCGAACATGAACCTTGTCCGGACGGAAAGCATCGGCACCAAGCAGCCCGGCAACTACGAATACCAGTGGGACGGCAACGATTACCAGGGCCAGGACATGGCCGACGGTGTTTACTCGGTGGCCATGTACGCCGAAGGGCTGGATGGCAACCCGGTGCTCATCTCCACCGAGGTCAGCGGTACCGTGGCAGGCATTCAGACCGAAGGGACAACACAGTATTTACGCCTTTCCGATGGCCGAATTGTACGATTTACGGACGTCAAAGAAGTTGTTGATAACTCTGCCACCAATACTACGGATACAACAACAGACGCTACGGAATAGCAACAGACATTACATAACTTAAGTCAGCAAGAACCATGCTTAACGAGCATGAACAAAACTGGACAATGACGTGCGGCATCCGCCGCACAACGTAGCACGAACGTGCTTCAGTTAAGGAGGTCGATCATGAGTCTTACCGCATCCATGTGGACAGGTATTTCGGGCCTGCTGGCACATGGCGAAAAGATGAACGTTCTCGGCAACAACATTGCCAATGTGAACACCGTTGGTTTCAAGGGTGCCCGCATGGACTTCGAGGACTTCATCAACCAGGATGTCAACAGTGCAGCAGGGGTAACCCAGGTCGGGCGAGGCGTCTCCATCGGCGCCATCTACGGCGACTTCGGGCAGGGAGCATTTGAAACCACGACGGAAGCAACCGACCTTGCCATCGCAGGCAACGGGTTCTTCCAGGTCAAGCCGCAGGGTGAGGAAACCGCCTATTACACCCGCGCAGGCAACTTCCGTTTCGACAAGGACGGATACCTCGTCGACCCGCACGGCTATGTCCTGCAGGGCTGGCAGATTGAGACGCCGCGACCTTCGCTGGCCACGTCCTCAACGCAGGTGACCAGCACCACCTCCGCCATCAAGGGCTCCGGTGTGCCTGTGGACATCCAGCTTGAAGGCTTCACCTGCGAACCCAAGCATACGTCCAACATCACCATGGTGACCAACCTCGACGCCACTGACGGCGGAGACAAGTCCACCAGCTCCACGAACCCCTTCTTTGCCATGTACGAGGACTGGAGAGGCCAGGACACCCCTCCCATCGGCCAGAATGCCTTTGCGTACCAGTCCACACTGAAGATTTACGATGAAGGCGGCACCGCGCACAACGTGACCGTCTACTTTGACCAGGTCGCCGGAGATACCATCAGCGGCGAAGCAAGCGGACGCCGGTACTGGGAATACATGGTTACCGTGGAACCCTCGGAAGACGGCCGCGTGTTCAATGGCACCAGCCTGAGCACCACCTCTTCGGCAGGCGTCCTGATGATCGGCACCCTGACCTTCGACAGCTCGGGGCAGCTTACGGACCAGTCCGCCTTCACGCTGAAGAGTAATGCCGGTACGGACCTGAAGAATCTGTCCAACTGGGCACCCACCAGCTACTCCACCAACGGGTACCCCCTGATGACAGCGAACTTCTCCGGGATATCCAACGCCAGTTTTGTCACCCCCGGCATCGCATCCAACGCGACCGGCACGCTCATGGAACTGAACCTTGGTCTCAAGTACACCGGAACGCCGGCAGACCTTATCAATGGCGGCATCGCCAATACGGCGGATACGGTGGGCAGTGGCGCAGGCAACCTGATGTCTCTTGGCAGCAACACGGAACGGCAGTCCTCGGCGACTACGAGCTTCGCCGGCGCCTCCTCCACCCTGCTGCAGAGCCAGGACGGGTACACCTTCGGCTTCCTGCAGAACGTCACCGTTGACCGTGACGGCATCCTGCAGGGCCGGTACTCCAACGGCATCATTCTGGATCTCTACCAGGTAACCCTGTACGACTTCCAGAGCGAACACAACCTGCGCAGAGAAGGCGGCAACCTCTTCTCGGCAACCAGAGACTCCGGTGAAGCAGCCCCCGGTCCCGCCAACAACAACGGACTCGGCGCGGTCTACTCCAACTCGCTCGAGCAATCCAACGTGGACCTTGCCAAGGAATTCGTGCAGATGATCACCACGCAGCGCGGCTTCCAGGCAAACTCCAAGGTCATTACCACAACGGACAGCATGCTCGAAGTGGTTGTGGGCATGAAGCGATAACCAAGACGATACATTGATCGACCATATGCGGCGGCCAGCCCCGAAACTGGTCGCCAACCCGAAAAAGCCCTGTCTTACCCGAAGACAGGGCTTTTCGCTTGCATGATGATAAACGGGTAGCCCCCGTGGCCCCTACTCCTCGCCGGGCAGGGCGAGCCGGTCATCCACCCTGAAGTAGGCCATGGAATCATCAAGTTCCTTGGTTTGCGCCGAAAGGGAACGGGAGGTAGCGGCTATCTCTTCCGAAGCTGCTGCATTCTGGTGCACGACGCTGTCCAGGGCCTGAATCCCCCTGTTAACCTGTTCGGCACCGGCATGCTGCTCGGAACAGGCGGCAGAAATTTCCTGCACCAATGTCGAGGTCGCCTCAATGTCGGGCAGAAGCTCGGCCAGCATGGCGCCGGCCCTGTCGGCCACTTCGACGCTGCTGGTGGAGAGTTCGCTGATCTCCTCAGCCACGCTGTTGCTCCGTTCCGCCAGCTTGCGAACTTCGCTCGCCACCACCGCAAACCCGGCACCATGATCCCCTGCCCGCGCCGCCTCAATGGCGGCATTGAGCGCCAGAAGATTCGTCTGGCGCGCTATCTCCTGTATGAAGCGTATCTTTTCCGCTATGTCCCGCATGGCCTCGACCGATCTGCGGACGGCATCCCCACTCTGTCTGGCGTTCTGTGAGGACTTCAGAGCCATGTCCTCGGTGCGCTTCGCGTTGTGGGCGTTCTGCTCGATGTTGGACGTCATCTGTTCCACCGAGGACGATATTTCTTCCACGGCGGCCGCCTGCTGTGCTGCTCCATCCGCAAGGGCGTCCGAGGCGCTGCTCAGCTCGTTACTGCCCATGGTCACATGGCGGGATGTCTCCTTGGCCCCCTGGATAACTGCCCGCAGTTTTTCGAGCATGGACCGGAGACTGCTGACCAGTTCGCCCAGTTCGTCCCGGTTGGCGTATTCGACCCTGGCATCCAGGTTGCCACCGGCAAGGGCCTCCACATATGCCTTGATGCGCACCAGCGGGATCACCAGACTGGCCCGTATGATCAGCCACGTAACCAGAATGATGCCCAGAACGATGCCGCCGGAAATCATGGCTATGCTGATGCGGGCCTGACGGATCTTCGCCTTGGCCGCATCAAGAGAACTGATGATCTCGAAGGCTCCGCGCAGATCGCCCACCTTCCAGCCTTCCTTAATACCGCCGGTCACATCCTTTTCCCCGGCCGGATCTCCATGACAGTACAGGCATTCCTTGGTCAGCCGAATCGCGCGGAAATAGCGGATATCATCTTCTCCGTAGACGACGTACTCCTTGAGATTCTGGGCCTCCAGCTTGGCCAGCACGTCTGCTTCCAGAGGGGTGGGCGTATTGGCGGGATTGCGGGGGCTGTGCTTCGGAACCCGGAACTGGTACCCAGCCTCTTCGGCATTGATCTTGGCCATGTTGATGGCGGTAATCACGGGTACTGCCTGGAGGATATCCTCGGCAGGAATTTCATCAAAGGGCCGAATGAGCTTCTTTTCCAGCTTCTGCGACATCTCGTTCCGGCCTGCTTCGGCCATCAGTACAATGGCGCGGCTCTTTTCAACCACGCTGAGTTCCGTCCCCGATCGAATGTCCTGAACACGCATGACGGACAGGACGATGGAAACAATGAGAGGCCCACAGATCGCTACTACAAGCATTTTGCTTTTGAGGCTCAGACGAGAGAGCATATCGCACCTTCTCCATCATGCTACAGATGTATGAAATGTTCATGTCCGCCATGTGGACACCCTGCCCAGCGTATAACAATACCCTGTATCATGCAGTATTCTATTATATTACGCTGACCCTATGCCCCCTCATATGCACAGCTCGTTCATACATAAGAAAAGGGCATGGTTTCCCATGCCCTTGCAGTATCGTATGGCACAACGTGCCGGATGGACATCACGAACGGAGATTCAGGAAATTCCCGACAACAGTCTTCCCCTCGGCATTCACCTTGAGCACTCCCTTGGCAGGAATGCGCATGAGCACCTTGCTGCGCTCATCGTCTGTCACTTCCACCTCCATCTCGCCGCTCTCGGCGCGAACCACCTCAAACCTGAGATGCACGCCCTGTTCGTTCAGGCGCGCCTCCAGTTCCTTGGCGGCATCCAGAATGTCCTGCTCATTCGAGACGCCTGTGGAATCGGTACTGTTTTCATCCCCGGCCGTGTCAACGTGATTGCCAATGGTCTTGGTTGCTGCCTGTTGTGCATATACGTTGCCGCCGGGGTCCAGCCCGCGAATCGAGCCGGTTTCGCCATAGCTATGAAACAGCCCGCTATCTATGTCGTGCAGTCTCATGACGATTCCTCCCGGTTGACAGTTCCGGCATCCAGCCGTTGAACATAAACGCTGTTCACCCTTCTTATCGGCCCGCTGAAGCAGGGCTTTACCCACCCGTGCATTATTTTCCCCCTGCCCCGCCCTTGTCGAAAAACCGCCTCACAGGTCGGAAAATATTGACCATTCAGCCAGACAAAAGAATTCTTAACACAAATCAGCAATCACAACATTCTGTTTTTTAATGATAATTTATTTTTGGCATTGCCATTGCTATTCAACAGGCAGAACAACAAGGAGGTTATACCATGTCTTTGGTCATAAATCACAACCTTATGGCGATGAACGCATCGCGTAACTTGAATGCAAGTTACTCTCGCCTGTCGGACTCCACGCGGCGCCTGTCATCCGGCCTGCGCGTCGGTACGGCGGCGGATGATGCTGCCGGCCTGGCAATCCGCGAATTGATGCGGGCAGACATTTCCACAATGAACCAGGGTGTACGTAACGCCAACGACGCGATCTCCATGATCCAGACGGCTGACGGCGCCCTGCAGATCATCGACGAAAAGCTGATTCGACTGAAGGAACTGGCGGAACAGGCTTCCACCGGTACCTACAACTCCGACCAGCGACTGATGATCGAATCGGAATACCAGGCAATGGCGTCGGAAATTACCCGTATCGCCAACTCCACGGACTTCAACGGTATCCACCTGCTGAACGGCACCCTTTCCGGTGACGTCCACAACGGAACCGGCCTGCACTCCACGGGCAGACTGAAGGTCCATTTCGGTACGGGCAATGACTCTGCGGAAGACTACTACTACATTCAGATAGGCATCTCCACGGCTTCCGCATTTGGTATCGGCAACAGCGCCGCAGTCGGCATGGGCGGGTTCACCATCTCCACCCAGTCGGCCGCACAGGCAGCCCTTACCGCCATTGACCAGGCAATTATTTCCAAGGACAAGATCCGTGCCGCTCTGGGTGCCCTGCAAAACCGCCTTGAGAACACGATCTCGAACCTGACCATCCAGGCAGAAAACCTGCAGGCTTCCGAATCCCGAATCTCCGACGTGGACGTTGCCACGGAAATGACGGAATTCGTCCGGAACCAGATTCTGACGCAGGCAGCTGTGGCCATGCTCTCGCAGGCCAACTCGCTGCCGCAGATGGCAATGCAGCTTATCGGCGGCTAATAGCTCCGCACTGTTCGTTCAAGGCGACCAAAGACAGAAAGGCCGGGGAGCTCCCCCTCCCCGGCCCTCCTTCTACAGTCTATTGGTCAGATGAATCGTCTAGTTGCTTTAGCGCCAGTCCAGCGGCCTTCTGCTCTGCCCGTTTCACACTCGGGCCCTCCGCAGACACGGCACGGCCGTCGGGTAATGTAAGCAGCACCTCGAAGATTTTCGCATGCTCCGGCCCCTTGCTGCCGGCCAGGGAATATACAGGACGCTCCTTGAAACGTTTCTGTGTAAGTTCCTGCAATCTGCTTTTGTAATCCTTGCTTCGGCCCCCTTCCGGTTCGTCCGGCCAGCGGCTTTCCAGCAACAGGGTTACGACGCGGAGTGCTTCCGCATATCCTCCGTCCAGAAAGACCGCTCCCAGCACCGCCTCAAAGGCGTCGCTCAACAGGGAATCCCGGTCCCGTCCTCCCTGGCTCTCTTCTCCCTTTCCCAGCAATAAATAGCTGTCCAGATTCAGTTCCTTGGCAAGAACGGCCAAGGCAGGCTTGCTGACAAGCTTGGCGCGCATCCGGGTGAGATGGCCTTCCCGCGCATGGGGAAACATGGCGAACAACCGTTCCGACACGCTCAGTTCAAGCACGGCATCTCCCAGAAACTCGAGACGTTCATTGTGCTCCATGTCCCCTCCCTGCTCGTTGGCATGGGAGCTGTGCGTGAGGGCGGTTTCCAGCAACTTGACTTGCGTAAAGCGATAGTGGATAGATTCTTGTAGTCTAGTGAGCATTGTTACCTTTTCTCTCCAAGTGAGGGTTCATGACCCAGCAGCCTGACATCTCGGCTTTATTCAACCCGAAAAGCGTAGCCATAATAGGTGCTTCTGCAACGCCTGGTAAAATCGGCAATGTCATCATGCAGAACCTCATTGAGGCTGGCTACCAAGGGGCCGTGTATCCCGTGAACCCGAAGTCCGAGACTATACTTGGATGCCGGGTTATCCGCAACATTACCGACCTGCCAGATGGCAATGGCGACAACAGTGGCATTGATCTCGCGGTCATTTGCATCCCCCCGGCAGAAGTTGCCGATGCCGTTGAAGCGCTTGGCCGCAAGGGGGTCAGGGCCGTTATCATCATTACCGCAGGATTCAAGGAGATTGGCGGAAACGGGTGGTTCCTCGAAGAGAAAGTCAAAAAACTGGCGCAACAATACAACATTGCCCTGCTCGGCCCCAACTGTCTCGGCCTCATCAATACGGGAGCCAACCTCAACACCACCTTCGCCGTAGGACAGCCGCACAAGGGCAACATCGCCTTCTTTTCGCAGTCCGGGGCCCTGTGCGTCGCCATTCTCGACTGGGCACAGGAGCGCAACCTCGGGTTCTCAAGTTTCATCAGCATCGGCAACAAGGCCATCCTCGACGAATCGGACTTTCTTACCCATCTGGCCGAAGACCCGGAAACCAAGGTCATCATCGGCTACGTGGAGGCCGTGGAATGCGGCCAGCGTTTCCTGAGCATTGCGCAGGACGTGACCCGCAAGAAACCCGTCATCATGATCAAGTCCGGCAAGACCAGCGCCGGCGCCAAGGCGGCCTCCTCGCACACGGGGGCCATGGCCGGGGCGGATCAGGCCTATGAGGCCGCCTTCCGCCAGACGGGCATCATGCGCGTGGATGCGTTGCGCGACCTCTTCAACTTCGCCCTCGCCTTTTCGCGCCAGCCCATCCCTGCCGGTCCCAATGTGGCCATCGTGACCAACGCCGGGGGCCCCGGAATTCTTGCGGCAGACGCATGCGAGCTTTCCAGACTGATCATGGCTCCGCTTCCGGCAAGCACCGTGGACAAGCTCAAGGAAATTCTTCCCCCGTTTGCAGCCTTCTACAACCCCGTGGATGTCATCGGAGACGCCAAGGCCGACCGCATTGCCGGAGCCATGGACATCGTCCTGCAGGAGGAACGGGTCCATTCCCTGCTGGTACTGGTGTGCCCCACGGCGCGCACCGGTGTTACGGATGTGGCCAGAGCCATTATAGCCACGGCCAAAATGCACGAGAAACCGGTCTTTGCCTGCCTCATGGGGGGACCGGCAGTACGGGAAGGAAGGGATATACTCGTGAGCGCAGGCATACCGTGCTATGATTTCCCCGAACCTGCCATCAAGGCCATTGAAGCCATGAGCCGCTACCGGGAATGGCGGGAACAGCCGTTGCCCGTGCAGGTGTGCTACCGAAGGGACATCGGCAAGGCGCGGGAGATCATCCGGGAAGTCCGGGCACAGGGGCAGCAGGAAATCGTCGAATTTCAGGCACAGGGTCTGCTCAAGGCCTACGAGCTGCCCATTCCGGAAACCCGCCTGTGCCGGACCAGCGAAGAAGCCGTCATTGCTGCCAAGCAGATCGGCTACCCCGTCGTGCTGAAGATCGCCTCGCCCCAGATCTCGCACAAGAGCGACGTGGGCGGTGTGCGGGTGAACCTGCACACGGCGGAAGAGGTTCAGGCGGCCTTTCTGGATATTACCTCCCGGGCCCAGCGGCTCCGCAAGGAAGCGTACGTGATGGGCTGTCTGGTGCAGGGCATGGTGGCAAAGGGGTCCAAGGAAGTCATCATAGGGTTCAAGCGCGATCCGCAGTTCGGCCCCATGATCATCTTCGGGCTCGGCGGCATTTACGTGGAGGTGCTCAAGGATATCTCATGCAGACTGGCCCCTCTCTCCCTGAGCGATGCCCAGGACATGATCCGTGAAATCAAATCCTTCCCGCTGCTCCGGGGCGTCCGCGGGGAAGATGCCGTCAACTTCACGGCCCTTGAAGACATTCTTTTGATCATGTCACAGTTATCACTTGATTTTCCGGAGATTCATGAGGCAGAATTCAATCCCGTTCTCGCCAACAGCGAGGGAGCGTGGGTAGCGGATGTGCGGGTCATCCTGGCGCCGGAACACGGTGAGGCGTCTTGCTGACGACAATGCGCGGGACACGCATGCGAACACCATAACCACATCCATTACCGGAAACGGGCAACACCACAGGAGGGCACTATGGCTGCCGGTATCTACATTGGCTCAACCGCCGGATATTCCGGAAAGAATATGGTCGTCATGGGCATCGGGCTGCGCCTGCAGAAAGAGGGGCTGAACGTCGGCTACATGAAACCCGTCGGGGCCATGCCCGAAGAACGCGACGGCATTCTCGGTGACGAGGACGCCTACTTTGTACAGGACATCCTCGGGCAGGATGCTCCGGCAAACGTGGTCACCCCCGTTGTGGTGACCCAGGATTTCAAGGTCCGCGCCTTCAGCGGCCAGTGTGACGACCTCATGCCCTCCATCGTCAACAGCTACAACACCCTGCAGCAGGGCAAGGATGTCATGGTTGTTGCCGGGTCCGGCTCCATGTATTCGGGCCGGTACTGCAATGTCGACGGCGTCCGGGTCGCCAAGGAACTGAACCTGCAGGCCGTGGTCATAGACCGTCTGCAGAAGGAACTGAACTACGACTATCTCGTGGTGCTGAAGGATACCCTCGGCGACAACATGGCAGGCGTGGTGCTCAACGACGTTCCTCCGAATTTCATGAACGAGGTGGATGGGCTCATCCGCCCCTTCCTCGAAAAGAACGGCGTAAAGGTGCTCGGCGTCATCCCCAAGGACCCGCTCATGGGCGCCATCAAAGTGGGGGACCTTGCGGAACGCCTTGGCGGCAAGGTCATCTCCGCCCAGAACAAATCGGACAAGGTTGTGGAAAACTTCCTGATCGGCACGATGCAGGTCGAAAACTTCATGACCCATTTCCGCAAGAACAAGAATTCCGCCATCATCGTGGGCGGCGACCGTTCCGACGTCCAGCTCGTTGCTCTTGAGGGCAACTGCCCCTGCCTGGTGCTGACGGGCAATCTCTACCCCAACGACATCATTCTCACCCGCTCCGAGGTGCTCAACATCCCCATTGTCGTGGTTCGGGACGACACGTACACCGTGGCCAAAAAGATGGAGATCATCCTCTCCCGCCACAAGCTCCGGGACGTGATCAAGATCCGTCAGGGCGCACAGCTCGTCAGTTCCTCCATCGACTTTACCTACCTGAAGGAGCGCATGGGACTGTAACAGCGCATCAAAAAAGGGGCCCCTTGGGGCCCCTTTTTTTGTATCATGCATCGACCCTACTACAGGTCGTCGTCTTCCAGATCATCCCTGCCGCGCGCCCTGCCCAGTCGAAGGGGGGGCATGCTCCGCACCGGAGCGGACCGATCCTGTGCTGGTTCCTGAGCAACGGCCTGCGCCTGAACCGGACGGGGCACATCCCTTGGGGGGACATTGCCAATCCTGAACGGCTCGAGTCCGGAGTTCAACGTGTTCAGCTCCATGACGAGCCCGCCAAACACCTTGCCGAGGCTCGATGCCAGCTTCTGCAGCTCGGCATCAACTGCCTGCGGGTAATTGCCGACCCTGCCGTGCCGTTCGGGCCGGGCAAGGCTGCGCAGCAGGGCCATGTCCGACTCCAGCAACGCGCCGCCGGTCGCCATATGGTCCGCGCCATCAAGAGCGGCCTGTAACCGTTCAAATCCGGCCGACACGTCATCCGAGGCCCTTCTGCCCACATACAGTGATTCGTTCACGTCTGCCGCGTTTTCCCTGCAGTGCTCCACCACGGCACGCAGTTCGGTCACAATGGCCTGCAGACCGGTACGATCGCCTGTGGCCCGGGCAGCCTCGATATTCACGTTGATGGCAAGGGCTTCCACCCTGCGGGCCACATCCTCGCTGAAGGAAGCGCGCCCCATGAGCTGCTTGAAGGTGGCGCCAAGCCGTTCCGTAGCCTCATGAAGCGCCCGAATATCCTTGAGCACAGGCTGCACGGAGTCCCCACGGGACCGCATGCCCGAACAGGCGGCCTCTATGCGCGGCATGATGTCAGCCAATTCAGCCAATCCGGCAGCATTGCGCATCTCGCCCGCAGCGGCAAACCGCTGTTCCAAGGTCTTGATGATCTGCATGGCCTGACCGGCCAGCTCCCGCAGGGCCCCTGCGGAATGCTGTGCAACAGCCACTT
The DNA here is from genome assembly GCA_003252375.1 of Halodesulfovibrio sp. Taxonomy (GTDB): domain Bacteria; phylum Desulfobacterota; class Desulfovibrionia; order Desulfovibrionales; family Desulfovibrionaceae; genus Halodesulfovibrio. Next base: position 12,259 of record QKEJ01000180.1, on the reverse strand, counting down.
GCGCAGCCACAAACCGGTTCTGGGCATCAACAGCCTGCATAAGGCCGCCGGATGTCTCCCGCGAGGCCACCAGCGTGGCGAAATCTCCTTCCGTATTGCGCAACAGGGCTTCCCGCGCCTTGCGCTCCGCATCGGCAAGCTGTCCGAGTGCCGTCCCCAGCACGTCATTTGCGGACCGCGGGCCGATCTCGACATCCGCGCCGGCAGTGAGTTGCTGTACCCTGTCTGCCAGCTCGGACTGACTCATGGCCACCTGCTGCACGACATCAAGCAAAGGGCCCATGTCTTCCGGCACCCCTGAGCCATTCCGGGCCGGGCAGGCGCCATTCGCCAGCGATTCAAGGGCATCTCGTACCCTGCCGAGACGCTTGCGCACCCCGCCGGAGATAACAAGGCCGAAAACAAGGGCAATAAAAAGCCCCAGCGCGGCGATGCCGGCAACCGAAAGCATCATGATATCCTGCACGTAGTCGACCTCGGCCTGGTACCGGTCGGCCAGCAGCTTCATGGGTTCGCGCATGTCAGAAACAGCCGTGGACAAGGCCCCTTTCACGTCATTCAATGTGGTCGTGGAGTCCTCAAGCTGGCTCAGGGCGGCCAGATAATCCCGGCCATGAGCAAGGAGCGTATCCGCCATATCCTTGTCTGAAAGCGACGTCATGCGCGACTTCACATCACTGAGGGAGGCCATGGCCGATCCCATGCGTGTGCGGATTTCTCCCAGGACCTGTGCATCGCCACCACGGACCCATTCCTTGGAAAGCAGGCGGGCCTCGTAGAGGTCCCTCTGAATATCGTTGACTGCCCGGAGTTCCGAAAGGCGCGTGTTCACGAGCTCTGCGCTGGCGTACCCGTCCTGATGCAGAAAGGCGGCGTCACGTTTCTTGCCGGTCAGCTCCTCAAAAAGTTCCGTAAACGCGGCGGCTGCATTCTCCGCCTCCACCACGCTTGCGGCGCGCGCATCCGCAGCCGACTGCCACCGTTCGATGGCTCCGCGAAACTCGACATTGGCCCGCATGGCCCTGTCCAGACGGACTCCCATGTCATGTTCCACATGCATCTTGAGCACGGAATAGGTCTGGTCCACCTCGCCGCTTCCCGCCAGCACGGCGTTGATGGCTCCCGGCTTGGGATCAAGCATGAAGGCGAGCGCGCTGGATTGCAGGGTTCTGATTTCCGCTTCCAATCCGGCTCTTCTCTCGAGCACGCTGCGGGCGTCGGCCAGCCGCCGTTCCCCTTCCCAGCCCACGGCGACCAGCGCCGCAATAAGCAGCAGCATGAGACCAAACCCCCAAAACAACCTGAAACCGATGCGCATATGGTAACTCCGCGTTGATGCATCACTCGTACTCAAGCAACTATACCCTTTCCGGGAACAATTCAAATGAGAGGCGCGTCAGGAAAACGTTTTCCGGTTGCCTTCCATGCAAACATCATGTCAGAGTCGCTCAACTTTTCCGTGTACCACAGGAGTCGTCCATGAGCTCTTCCTTCGCATGGGTCCCGCCGGGCCTCGACAATGAACTCTCCCACCTTTCCCTCTCAGAAGTGTGCCTGCACCTGCGCAACTATCTGGGCAACTTTGTCCTCGATGACGTTGCGGCCATTGGGTACGTGAACAGGCTCATCAATGATCCCCAGATACAGGGTCATACGGAAGCCGTGCGTCTTCTCTATTACAGCCTTGTCAGAACCATGGAAATATCCCCTCTGGAGGAATCGGTCATGTCCCTTGTGGACATGCTCAAAGCCGACGACAGCATCAAGCAGCGGCTGTCCCTTCTCAAGAAGCTCACCCCGGATCCCGCACTGAGGGAACGGGCGCAACGGCTGTATACCGCCAATCAGAACGCCCAGGGGGACCGCCTGGCCCTGCAGATGCTCACGGACATGCCCGCGTGCGTCTGGGCTGCGGTCATGCTGCTGCGCCATGATCAGGACCGGGGCTGCCCGCCCGGGGAATGGATATCCAAGTTCCAGTGCCTTCCCAAGCTTGCCCCATTCTGGAACACGATGCTCTTCAACCACCACGCCCTTATCGGGCAGCACGAAAAGGCGCTGGAGCTATGGGAAGCACTGGCTGAGGATGCGCAGGGACCCTATTCGCTCAACCTTGCCGCAGAGGCCTACCGGGCGACCGGCGAACCGGAGAAGGCCGTCATTCTCTATATGCGATCCCTCAAGCTCGACCCTCTTCAGCAGCCCATACGTTACCGGCTGGAGGCGCTGGCCAATCCGTTCGTCCCGGAGCGGAACCTGCCGGACGAGCGGACCGTCAACATCTATCTGTATTCATGGAACAAGGCGGATTTTCTGGAAAAGACGCTGCTCTCCCTTGCCTCCACCCACATCGGAAATGCCCGCATCAAGGTACTGCTGAACGGGTGCACCGATGACTCGCAGGCACGGGTGGAACGCATCCGTGAAGAACACTTCGGCGACAGGCTCGAGATCATTTCCCTGCCCGTCAACATAGGCGCTCCGGCGGCGCGCAACTGGCTCATTGCGCAACCCGAAACCCTTCAGGCGGACTACACGGCGTTTCTGGACGATGATGTGGACGTGGAGCCGGACTGGCTGAGCTCCATGCTCACGGTGCTCGAACAACACGAAAAGGCAGGGGTGGTAGGCTGCAAGATCATCGCCCCCGGCAGTCTCCGTCGCTATCAGTATCTGTACCGGACCCCTTCGGTTGTACGCGATGACCTGTTCCGCATCAGCTTTGACAGCCCGTCGGTCAAATTCGACACCGGCCTGTACGATGTCATCCGTCCCACAGCCAATGTCATGGGCTGCTGCCATGTCTTCCGCAGGCAGGCCCTTGCGGACTGCCCGACGTTCGACCTGCGCTTCTCACCCAGCCAGATGGACGATGTGGCGCATGACTTCGAACTGCTCCTGCACGGATACGAAGTCTACTATTGCGGCCACACCAGCTGTGTGCACCACCAGAACACCGGCGGGGCCAGAACCCCGGCACAGGTGGGAAACACGCTCGGCAACGACGTGAAATTCTACCACAAGTTCTATGAATCACGGGAACAGATGCGCCAATTCATGCTTTCATGAGGCAGAAAAAAGGCGGGGGATGCGATCATCCCCCGCCTTTGCATTCCGGTCTGCGCCCAGCTACTGCGCCATGACGGTGCTGAGCTGGTCGAACACGGCCGTGTTCTCGTTGCAGACCCGCACGTCATGCACGTCCTGCAGTTTGCGCATCTGGCGTATCATCTGCTCCAGACGGTCATCCTCGTTCACCAGCAGCCATATGCGGCTGACCTCGCCCCCGTTCACGGGCAGGCAGAGAATCGCCTCCACGTTGAAGGCCCGCCGGGAAAAGAGGCCGCACACATGGGACATCACGCCGGGATGGTTGGCAACGGTTACGTCGAGCACGGTTCTCGGTATGGACTTAGGCATGCTTTTCTCCTTCGATCATGACGCGGTTTGCCGCTCCCGGAGGCACCATGGGCAGCACCTTCTCCTCCCTGTCCACCGGAACATGCACAAGGCATGGCCCGCGCCCTGCAAAGGCGTTCGCAAGGTCGGCATCCGGGTCGCTGCTGCCCGCAAGGTCCACGGTGCGCCAGCCGAACCCTTCGGCGATTTTGATGAAGTCCACGGCGATCTGGTATTCGGAGGAAAAGTAGTTGGCCTTGAAGAACAGTTCCTGCTGCTGATGGACCAGCCCGAGGCAGTTATTGTTCAGCAGCACCACGGTCACGTTGGCCCGCTGCTCGGCCGCCGTGGCGAGTTCCTGAATGTTCATCTGCAGACTGCCGTCACCGCTGAAGCAGATAACCCGACGTTCCGGTGCTGCCAGTGATGCGCCGATGGCGGCAGGCAACCCGAACCCCATGGTTCCCAGCCCGCCGGACGTAAGCCACTGCCGCTCATGCCGGAAGGGATAACTCTGCGCTGTCCACATCTGGTGCTTGCCCACATCCGTACAGATGATGGTGTCGTCCTCCACCAGTTCGCCCACCCTGCGGATGAGCCGCTGGGGTGAATCATGGCCACCTTCGGCCGGAGCATGCTGCGGGAAGGCACCACGGAGCGCCGAGATGTATTCCAGCCATTCCGTACGCGTGTTCTCCTGAACACGGGGCAGCAATTCCTCCAGCACCTCGTTGATGCTCCCCAGAATCCCGAGGGACGCCGTCCGGATCTTGTCGATTTCGCTATGGTCGATATCGATGTGGATGATCTTGGCGTTGGGGCAGAATTCCTGCACCTTCCCAGTGGCGCGGTCATCGAAGCGCACCCCGGCAGCAAGGATCAGGTCGCATGCCTCCATGGCCATATTGGTGTAGCGTTCCGCGTGCATGCCGAGCATGCCGATGGAAAGCGCGTGATCACGCGGCACCGCGCCAAGTCCCATGAGGGTCATGGTCATGGGCATGGAGGCCTTCTCCGCCAGTTCAAGGATCTGGCTGCCCGCCCCTGCTGCTACCACGCCCCCGCCTATCCAGAGCAGGGGACGACGCGCCGCATTGATCATGGATGCCGCGTTTTCAAGGTCCGCATCGTACGCCCGCGGGGCCGGGTCTGCTTCGCCGGGCTGCGGCCATTCGGCAAAGTGCACTTCGGCAACCTGTATGTCGCGGGGGATATCCACAAGCACGGGGCCCGGCCGCCCCGAAGCGGCAATGCGGAAGGCTTCGGGAATAACCGTAAGCAGCTCCTCGACCGAACGGACCAGGAAGTTGTGCTTGGTGATGGGGATGCTCATGCCGTAGGTGTCCACCTCCTGAAAGGCGTCGGTTCCCATGAGAGGGCTGGGCACCTGTCCCGTGATGCACACAACGGGCACGGAATCGAGCTTTGCATCGGCTATGGCCGTAAGAATATTGGTGACGCCCGGACCGGACGTGGCCAGACAGACGGCGGGCTTGCCGGTAACCCGGGCCATGCCCTGCGCAATGAACCCTGCCCCCTGCTCATGCCGGGCCAGAACGTGATGGATGGTGCTGCGGGAAAGAGCGTCATAGAGAGGCAAATTCGCCCCGCCGGGAACGCCCGAGATAACCTGGATTCCCTGCCGTTCGAGCAACTGAATGACGAGTTGGGCGCCGGTCATCCTGAACATACTGCACTCCTCTTGCTGACCCGTGATGGTGTCCGGCGGGGGGGACGGGTCAAACAAGAACCCCCGCCGGTGCCGTAGCGCTGGCGGGGGATATGTTCCTGTGTGGAGATCGAGCCCGTTACATCGCTAAGGCACCAACATCGTGCACGACGACGCTGACGACGTTGACGACGACCACTAGAACGACGAGAGCAGCAACAGCAACGCTGTTCTGCTGGAAAGTCATGTCGTTCATCGTGATGGTTCGCATGGGATTCTTTCTCCGGATAACCAAAGTTTCATGAAACATAGTGCCATAGACAAAAAACTGTCAAGCGCCTTGGCCCAGTTCATGGGAAACGGCGCAAAATTATCGGTGAACGGTCAGGACGTTTCGGTGAACGGTCGGCAAAGAAGCGGCAGCACGCTATGCCAAAGGCCCTTCGTGCTCTGCGCCCATGGAGCCGACAACCCTGTTTCTTCCGCTGCGCTTGGCGCTGTAGAGGGCGTCATCCGCCCTGTTGAGCAGGGCTTCCATGCCCATGCCTGAAACATTGGAGGCTACGCCGATGCTGCAGGTTACTCCCTTTCCGCCAGAAAAGTCCGCCTCTTCGCACGCCGCACGCACCCGTTCCGCCCAGACCATGGCCCCCTGTCCCGGCACGCCGGACAGTATGACCAGGAACTCCTCGCCCCCCCAACGGCCGACCACGTCAATCTCTCGGGAGTGCTGCTTGAGCAGGGCGGCAAACTGAATCAACACGGCATCGCCAACCGCATGCCCGTAGGTATCGTTAACCGACTTGAACTGGTCAATGTCGATCATGGCAACGGCCAACGGCACCTCATACCGCTCCGCGCGGGTCAGTTCATACTGCAGCATGGCGTACAGATGCGCGCGGTTGGAGAGCCCGGTCAGCACATCCGTCTTGGCCATGGCATCCAGCTGGTTGTTCTTTTCCAGCAATTCCCTGAGGGATTCATCCATGGAAGAGGAAAAGGAAATGACGGCCCTGGCAACTTTGGAAACCTCGCCCCTGCCCTTTTCGCACAGGGTGCACAGTTCCGCCCGCAGGCTTTCGGAAGAAACGATTCCTGCATTCAGCCTGTCCAGCGACTTCGTCATGCTGCTAAAGGGGGCAAGGTGGTACCGCACGACCCAGTACACCGGCAACGGCAACAGCAGGAATACGAGCGCCATGACCACATACAGCGTCGTCCTGTAGTTGGCCAGTTGCTGCAGATTCTCGTCTGTCTGAAAGTAGATGGAGAAGGTGCCTCCGGAGCCCGCATCGGAAGAGGACTGGAATTCAAAGGTCGACGTATACACGGGGGCTTCCACGGCAGCAGAAGATATCTCTGCCTGCGTTGCCGAATGGTAGCTGATGAGGGCCCTCGTTCCTTCGGCAATTGATCGCAGCAAGGGCTCGTCGATATCCACGGCCACGATGATAACCCCAACGGGTATTTCGTCATACAGGCGGACAACCTGAGCGAAATAGAGGCATTCATGCCCGGAGAGCACCGTCGCTCCCATGTGCTTGCCTGCTTCCAGGGCATGCACAACCGCCGGGCTTGTCCCCAGATCATCACCGAACATGAACTCCTGATGGGCACGGGCCAGCACCAGTCCGCGCATATCCGTGAAGATGATGCGCGTCAGCCCCGGGCGAATGAAATTACTGCCCCACGCATACAAGGCATCCACATCCCCCCCCTTCATCCGCTGCGCAACCTCACGAGATCGGGAAAGGATGTCCGCAGTCATGGAAAGCTGGGCGGTCAGATTCTGCAACTTGAGGGAAACAAGTCGTCCCTCCAGTTCATAGCTTCTGGCAGCGGCTACCGCATCGTTGTCCACGATGGTACTCAACGAGAATACGCTGTACCCGAAGGCAAGAACAAGAGGGGCCAGTGCCGCAAAGAGAATGCGTGTATACAGGTTCATGAATGTGCAGACACCATGTTATTGGGTAAGAACAAGGGCTTCGCGCAACGGGTTGTAGAAGGCATCATCCAGAATGGTGAATCCTGCCGCGGGCCAGCCCAGATGTTCATTCAGGGCATCAAATACGGGGCTGTCCGCTGGAATGCCGATCAGAAGGCTCCGGTAGACATCCCGCAGGCCCTCATCCGTATGGGGCGAGGCGACCAGAGCATCCAGGGGAATCTTGTCGGACATGAAGAGAATGGAGAAAATATCCCCGAACTTTTTTACGGCATTGAAGTACGTTCCGTCGGACATGGCTCCAACATCTATGGAATGGGCAACCAGCGATTCGGCGACCTTGTCGTGGCGCTTGAGAAAAAAGACCTTCCTGAAAAAGGAATCCGGTTCGATACCGTTCCGTGTAAAAAACATCATGGGATAGGCATACCCGGAGGTGGACCCCTTGTCGGTGAACGCGAACCGGGTTCTCCGCAGGTCGTCCAGATCGTGGAACCCGGAGCTTTTCAGGGCCACGATGTAGGAGCGGTAGTAGGGAATGATGCCGTTGCCGTCACTGCCCCACTCCTGATAGGTGGCAAGATACGCCATGGACGGCAGCAACTGCTTTCCCTTCACATATCCGCTGGTCCCAATCCAGGCGAAATCGACCGAACCATCGGCGATTCTGCGCACCAGTTCATCGTAGTCGTCGGTGACCACAAGGCGGACCGTATCTCCGGCCCGGTCGGACAGGTATTCCACAAGGGGCGTCAGTGCGCGCTCAAGCCTGTCCGGTGCGTTGGACGGATAGGTAGCAAAGGTGATGTTCCGGGCAACACTCTGTCCCGGCACATGCAGTACCAGCAATGCCAACAAGACTACGGCAATCCGTTTCATGGCCTACCTCCCCAATACCGGCACTCAGGCGACAGCCCGGCCCTTATCAAACGCCACGCCCGGCCGCTCCCCGATGCGGCAGGCGCCATACCATTCGCTCCGATACCCGTTTTCAAAAAAACGGATACATTCCGGTGGGCCAGAGGCCGTTCGGACCACTGAAGATACCGGAGTCTGCCGGAGACATACCCGATAATCATGAAAACAGCTATTATTACCGGCAGTTCTCTTCCCCCAGACTCTTCCCAGGTAACGGCAATGAAAAAGGGACCGCAGCCTGTGCTGCAGTCCCTTTGTTCACTTGGTAGCGGGGGCAGGATTTGAACCTACGGCCTTCGGGTTATGAGCCCGACGAGCTACCGAGCTGCTCCACCCCGCGTCATGTTGTGAGAGGCCTTCTACGTGGCGAAGCCACATGTGTCAATCACCGATTTACAAGGAACATCCAATTGGGTATTACTGCCCGGTTATGACAACAATCACTTCCATATCCATAGTTGTTCCAGTCTATAACGAAGAGGATAACCTGCCGATTCTCTTCGCAGAAATAGATCGCGCCATGTCCCGCACCAACAAGGACTGGCACGTCATATTCATTGATGACGGCAGCAGCGACAAGAGCCTCGACGTCATCCGCACCCTTTCCGAGAAGCACGACACCGTCCGCTATGTGGCCTTTGCCAACAACTGCGGGCAGTCCGCAGGCTTCAAGGCCGGATTTGATGCCGCAACCGGCGACGTGGTGGTCACCATGGACGCGGACCTGCAGAATGATCCGGCCGACATTCCTGCCATGCTGCAGGAGTACGAACGGGGCTACGACATGGTCATCGGCTGGCGGGCCAAGCGACAGGATTCGCTGGTCAAGAAGCTGGTGTCCCGGTTCGGCAATGCCGTGCGTAACCGCATGAGCCATGAAACCGTCAAGGATACCGGCTGTTCGCTCAAGGTCATGCGTACCGCCATGGCCCAGCGCATTCCCATGCTGACCGGCATGCACCGCTTTCTGCCCACGCTCATGAAGATGCAGGGGGCCACGGTGTCCGAGGTGAAGGTCAACCACCGCCCGCGCCAGCACGGCGTCTCCAAGTACGGCGTCTGGGACCGGGCCAAGGCAACGTTCTTTGATCTACTCGCCATTCGCTGGATGCAGAGCCGGTCTTTCAACTACGTCATCAAGGAACGGAAATAGCGTTCTCTCCGACCCTGCCGTTCGGAAGAATGCGCACCCCAAAACGAATCATGCAAGGCGGCAGCAATGCCGCCTTGACCAGTTAGGGACCCGGAGTTCCGTTTCTTGGCCCTTTGAAGTACAGTGCCGCCCATACCGGGCATACAGTGCATAAGCCCCGCCCCGACGGGATCCGGCTGCCAAGGCAGCTACAAGGACGCACAGCTTGATCAACGCCAAGACCCGCAAGGCCATTTTCAAGGCCTTTATCATATTCGCCCTTCTGGCTGCCGCGATTTACCTGTTTCGTATTTCCGGTCTGGACGAGGTGCTCAACAAGCAGTGGATGGACGCCCACATCCGCGGCAGGGGATTCACGGGCTACGCCCTCTTCCTGCTTCTGGCAGCGGGGTTTACGGCGGTGGGGTGTCCCCGCCAGCTCATAGGATTCTTTGCAGGCTACGTGTACGGGGCTCTCTTCGGCACCATCATGGGCGCCACAGGGGCGCTGCTGGGATGCGCCCTGGCCTTCTATTATGCCCGGTTTGCGGGGCGAAAGGTCATCGAGGCCCGTCTGGGCGCTCGCACGGCAAAGCTGAACAACTTCCTCAAAAAGGATCCTTTCCAGATGACCGTGGTGGTGCGCCTGCTTCCCGTGGGCAGCAACATCCTCACCAACCTCATCGCCGGGGTGACTTCCATCTCCAGCCTCTCCTTCCTGAGCGGCTCCATCGTAGGCTACATTCCCCAGACCTTCATCTTCGCCCTGCTGGGCAGCGGCGTGAACGTCGACCCCGTATGGCGCACAACCATCAGCGCCGTCCTGCTCGTCATCTCGAGTCTGCTCGGCTACCGTCTCTACAAGAGCTACAGAATCGAAACCACACTGGACGACTAGTTCAAGGACTTCTTGAGGGTGCGGATACGCCGGTACGACTGCGCAATGCGTTGCGGGGTGATGCGCCTGGTCTCCACCAGACGGGTGATGATGCGCACCACCTTGGGCACGATGTCGGGATCATAGCTCAGGTTGTTGCCAAAGAGCAGGATATCCGCCCCGGCCTTGAGCGCCAGTTCCACGGTCGTCTCCAGCCCGTAGGCATCCGCCACGGCACGCATCTGCAGGTCGTCGGTAATGATGACGCCCTCATAGCCCATGCTTTCGCGCAGAAGCCCCGTAATGGTCTTGCGGGACAATGTGGCGGGGTGTTCGGCATCCAGACGGGCATTGAAAAGATGCCCCGTCATCACGGCCGTGGTCAGCGGCAACCCCAGAAGTCTGCGGTAGGGAACCAGTTCCCGAGCTGACCATGTGGCGGTTACATCCGTTACGCCCATATGCGAATCGGCGCGAGCGCTGCCATGTCCCGGAAAATGCTTGAAGCAGGCAATGACGCCGTAAGCGTTCAACCCTTCCGCAAAGGCTCTGCCGTGTTCGGCAACCTGCCCGGGATCACCGGAAAAACTCCGGCCCAGTCTGCCGATGACGGGGCAGTCCGGATTCACGTTCACATCCAGCACCGGGGCAAAGTCCCAGTTTATCCCCACATCGGCCAGCATGCGGCCCACGGTTTCCCCCGCTGTCCGCGTCCCGGCAAGGGTTCCGTTCCCCAGCGCCGCTGCAGACGGGGTGGCGATAAAGCCCTGCGCAGGCTTGAGCCGGGCCACACGCCCGCCCTCCTGGTCAACAGCCACAAAGAGCGGGGTTTGCGCCATGCGCTGCAGGTTCTGGACAAGCGAGCGGACCTGCTCCCTGCTGCGGATATTCCGATCCGGACGCTTGAGCGCCACGTCATAGTCAAAGAGGATAACCCCGCCCAGATTGTACCGCCGGATATCACGCACGATGGCCGGTTCCAGCGTATCGGGACGCGAGGCCTTCACGCCGCCCGCATCGCCGGCAGCCATGCCATCAAGGGAATCGCCCCGGAATCCCACCAGCAGCATCTGGCCAATCATGGCGTGCAGACCGGGTTCCGTCTCCGCCGCCTTGCCATACGAACAGACGGCGGGAACCAGAAGCCCCGCCGTCATGCACACAGCCAGAAAGAATGCCTGTAGCGCCCTACGCATGGATAAACCTCTCCACCACGCCGGGACGGACCTGACACTTGACCCGGATATTGCGGCCAACCGTACCGTAGTCTCCCACCATGTTGAAACTATTGGCCTCCAGAATGTCCACATCGTCCTCCTTGAGGGTAATTCCCAGTTTATCCAGATGGGCAAGCAGCAGGGAAACGGCATCTCCCTGCGCCTCATTCAGCATGTATCTGCTCGGAACGGTGTCCTGCAGACCCAGGGTAGGCACGAAACGCACCTTCTTTTCCGTGTCCGCAAAAAGCTCCAGCTCAAAGGTGGTACGGGTCAGCGCAGCCCCGATGGCATTGGCAACGGCATGCTCTTCGGGCACGATCACCCTGCGCCCGAGACTTTCGGCCAACAGGTTGCTGAAGGCCTGTGCCGGCCCACCCATGACGTACACCACATTCGGGGCAAGCCGGTCGCCCTCTATGAGCTCCATGATGGTATACACGGGGCGCGAATTCACCTCATCCAGCATTTCGTCCACGGCTCGGGCAATGCCCGCCACTGCGGTGCGTATGGCCTCGTCCGCCAACGCTTCCGGGAACATGTCCCAGAGGGTGGCGAGCGCCTCAATGCCGGCGCGGCTCGCCTCAACATTGCCGAAGAAGGCCAATCCCTTGTAGATGAGCGCATCAATAAGCGTAGGCTGCGTGCCGCCGGCCGCCATGCAGGGGCCGACACGCTCCGGTCCCACCCGGACGGCCCCGGCCTGCACGTGCAGGCGCGAATCGCCGCCGATGCCGATGGACCGGGTACGCAGGGCGCGCACCAACGTGGGGTAGCTTCCCACCTCTATGCCCTCGTTCTCGATGACCGGAGAACCGGAGGCAAACAGGGCGATATCCGTGGTTGTGCCGCCGATATCCAGAATGATGGAATCCTGCCTGATGTCACACAGGGCGATGATGCCCATGACGCTGGCAGCCGGCCCGGAAAGAATGGATTCCACAGGCATTTCGCGTGAAACCGACAACGGCATGGTCCCGCCGTCTGCCTTGAGGATATGCACGGGGGCATGGATGCCGTATTCACGCACGGATTCCTCAATGGCGTCGGCAAACCGGTTGTACACACGCCACACGGCGGAATTGTAATAGGCGGTGGC
>QKEJ01000081.1 GCA_003252375.1 Halodesulfovibrio sp. | reverse complement strand
CGTTCCTGGGTGGACATCCAGCTGGTGGCCTTTCCGCAGGATGGCGTGCTGCGCTGCAAGGACGGCATCGCACTGCTGCATCGCGCCCTGGACAAGGGGGTGGACGTGGTGGGCGGCATTCCCCATTTCGAACGGACCATGGACGACGGCAGGCGCTCGGTGGAGCTGTTATGCGAGATTGCGGCGCAGCGCGGCCTGATGGTGGACATGCACTGCGACGAATCGGATGACCCCCATTCCCGCCATATCGAATCTCTCACCTACCAGACCCAGCGGCTGGGGCTGCAGGGCCGGGTGGCCGGTTCCCACCTGACCAGCATGCACTCCATGGACAACTACTACGTGTCCAAGCTGCTGCCCCTGATGGCCGAGGCGCGGATGCACTGCGTGTGCAACCCGCTGGTGAACATGAACCTGCAGGGGCGGCACGATACCTATCCCAAGCGTCGGGGGCTGATGCGGGTGCCCGAACTGCTCGCCATGGGCATCAATGTTTCCCTCGGCCACGACGACGTGATGGACCCCTGGTATCCCATGGGCACCCACGACATGCTCGAGGTGGCCCACATGGGCGCGCACGCCCTGCACATGACCGGCGTGGAGCAGCAGAATACCCTGTTCGACGCCGTGACCACGCACGGGGCCCGGACGCTCAACCTTGAAGGATACGGCCTTGCGCCTGGCTGCCATGCCGACATGGTGGTGTTGCAGGCCGCCACGAAGATGGAAGCCCTGCGCCTGCATCCCGCCCGGCTGTTCGTGATTCGCCGCGGGCGCGTGATCAGCCGTACTCCGGAGGTGGTCGCCACGGTTTCCCTCGGGGACAGGGAGCAGCCTGTGGACTTCCGCTAGTCGGCCAATGTTTGGCGTTCGAGGGGCCTGCAATCAACGGATTGCAGGCCCCTCGGTGTATCAGCTCGGCAAAATTGTGTTTTCTTGTAATGAGGCTGGCCTTACAGGGGATGTCATTGCTATAGAGCAATGTGAATGGTGGGTGCTTTCGCCGGATGCGGCGGACACGACAGGAGGCATTGTTCTCCGGACAGCAGAAAGGGGGCAGACTGTGGCTGTGCATGGGCCCGGATTGAAGAAGCGAGGCGGGGCCGGAATGGTATCCGGCATCGGGAAAGGGCTGGTTGCGGCAGGAGCCGGACTGCTTGTCATGCTGTGCGTGCTCTGGTGCGGCACGGTGCAGGCCCGGGAGCCCGTCCGACTCATTCTGCACTGGTACCCGCAGGCCCAGTTCGCCGGGTATTATATGGCGCTGGAAAAGGGGTTCTATGCCTCCCGCGGCCTGGACGTGCGCATTCTTCCGGGAGGGCCGGATATTGCTCCGCTCGACTGGCTTGCCGAAGGCAGGGCGGACGTGGCCACTGCCTTTCTGTCCACCGCCCTGCAGCGGTGGGACGCGGGAGTGGACCTGGTGCACATCGGACAGGTGGTGCACGATTCGGCCCTCATGCTGGTGGCGCGCAAGAGTGACGGCATAACCCGGGTAGAGGACCTGCAGGGCAAGCGCGTGGGCATGTGGGGGAGCGACTTCCAGATTCAGCCGCGCGATCTCTTCAGGCGCAAGGGCATTCAGGTGCACGTGGTGCAGCAGTCTCCCAGCATGGACCTGTTCATGCGCGGCGGCCTCGATGCCGTTTCCGCCATGTGGTACAACGAGTACCATACCCTCATGTCCTATGGGTTGGCCCCTGAAGACATGAGCACCTTCTTCTTCCGGGACGAGGAACTGAATTTTCCGGAGGACGCCCTGTTCGTGCTCCGACCCACACTGGCCCGTCCCGAAGTCATCCATGGCATGCGGGAGGGCACCATGGAAGGGTGGGAGTATGTCTTTGCCCATCCGGATGAAGCCCTGGCCATGATGCTGCGCATCATGAAGGCCAACGGGGTGCAGGCCAACCGCAGCCACCAGCGCTGGATGCTGGATCGCATGCGCGACATCATTCTCGGCAAGCGGTCCCGGATAGACCTGAGCCTCACGTGCGACGAGTTCTCGAGAATGACGGGCATTCTGCATGCGGACGGAGTGCTGCAGAAAGAGCCCTGGGCCGAGACCTTCCTGTGGCGGGAGGAACAATGAAGCGAACAGGGATAGCCACCCGGCTGGCGATATACATTCTTGGTGCGGTCTTCCTCATCATGGGGATGGTCATCGGCTATTCGTATCAGGCATCCAGCCGCAGCATCGTGGAGATGGCGCGCCGGGAGAATGCCCAGATGGCGCAGGCCACGGCGGAGCGGATTGGCGCGGTGTTTTCCAATGCCGCGCGGGTGACCGCCACCATGGCCCTGAGCCAGGAAGACATAAAGATCAACGAGCCCCAGATTCTGCACATGAGCCGCAGGATCCTTGCGGCCAACCCGGAAATATTCGGGATGGCCGTCGCCTTTGACCCCTACGCCTTTGACCGCTCCATTGAGCTGTATGCCCCGTACACCTGCAGGCGGGACAACGGGACCATCGAGTCGACCATTCTCGGCTCCCGGGAGTACCAGTACCCCTACATGGACTGGTTTCAGCTTGCCCGCGAGCTGGACCGGCCCATCTGGACAGAGCCCTACTTTGATGGCGGCAACGGGGGCAACCGGCTGATGATCACCTATGCCACGCCCTTTGCCCGCAAGACGCGCGACGGCCTGCGCAAGCTGGGAGTGGTTACGGCGGACATAGACATTTCGTGGTTGCGCGAGCTTGTTTCCGGCATCCGCGTGTTTGACACGGGGTATGTGTTTCTGCTGTCCCGGTACGGTACCTATATCGTGCATCCGGACCGTGAGCTGGTCAGCAACGAGACCATTTTCAGTTATGCAGAATATCTGGGCATGGACCAGCTGCGCCATCTGGGCAAGCGCATGGTGGCGGGCGAATCCGGATTCGAGGAGCTGAAGGACCTGCCCGGCGTGGGGGCCTGTGATGTGGCCTTTGTGCCCCTTTCGGGGCAGTCCTGGTCGCTGGGCGTGGTGCTGCCCCGGAACGAGATGCTGGCGGGCCTGAACAGGCTGACCACCACCATCGTGGGCATAAGCGTGGCGGGGTTCCTGTTCCTTGCAGGGCTGATCGTGATTGTTTCCAAGTCCATAACCCACCCCCTGCGTTCGCTGCGCATGCACACCCGGGCCATTGCCAATGGCGATTTTTCCCATGCCCTGCCGCCGGTGGTGAC
>QKEJ01000110.1 GCA_003252375.1 Halodesulfovibrio sp. | reverse complement strand
AGATGCCCTCGGGCAAGAAGACCATGCTCGAGGGGCGTCTCGCCAAGCGCATGCGTGCCCTGGGTGTTGACACTCACGAGGAGTATTGTCAGTACGTCTTCAGTGAAGAAGGACAGCACGAGGAGCTGATCCATCTTCTGGATGTGGTCACCACCAACAAGACCGATTTTTTCCGGGAACCGACGCATTTCGATTTTCTGACGTCCAAAGTACTCCCCGAGCTGATGCGCAGCCGAAGCGTTGGCATTCGTCGCAAGCTTCGGCTCTGGAGTGCCGGCTGCTCGACGGGCGAAGAACCCTACACCCTGGCCATGGTGCTGAGTGATTTTGCCGAGGCAACCCCCGGATTCGGTTATTCGATTTTTGCCACCGATATCTGTACCCGCGTGCTTGAAAAAGCACGCAAGGCTGTTTACGAGAAGCGTCTTATCGCGCCGGTTCCCATGATGATGCGCAAGAAGTACCTGCTCAAGAGCAAGGACAAAAGCAGTACCCTGGTCCGCATCGCTCCAGAGCAGAGAACACAGATCACCTTCGGTCGACTCAACCTGATGGACGAGGAATTCGAGTGGCCCGAACCGATGGACATCATCTTCTGCCGCAACGTGATCATTTATTTCGACAAGCCGACCCAGGAGCGACTGATGAACAAGTTCTGCCGCTACCTGAAACCGGGCGGCTATCTCTTTCTCGGACATTCCGAATCGCTGCATGGCTACGATGTGCCGCTGGAGCAGGTCGCACCCACCGTGTACAGGTATGTGCGATGAGAACCTCTTCGGGATCGCCCAACGCCTTCTTCCTCAAGCCGGCCGAGCTGCTCATCCTCAAGGAGCCGGCACTGGTTTCCACCGTGCTGGGGTCGTGCGTGGCGGTCACCTTTGTAAACCACAGAACGGGGCTGGCAGCTATCTGTCATGCCCTGCTGCCTGTGAGCCTTTCGGACAACTGCTTCAAGTTCGTCAACTGTGCCCTTGTTTACATGCTGGCCCAGTTTGACAAATCCCAGATCAGTCGCAAGGAGATCGAGGTCAAGGTGTTTGGCGGCGCGGACATGTTTCTCAATGCGGAACGCTCAACCAGCGGCACGGTGGGGGCCAAGAACATCCGGGCCGCCTTTGATTTTCTCGAGAGCGCCGGATTGGTTGTCGCCTCATCCGATACCGGAGGAACCCGGGGGCGCAAGATTTTGTTCAATTCGCAAACGGGTGAAGTCTGGCTCAAGCGGCTTGGGACGAAATGATTTTCACGCAGGGGTATGACAGATAACAACGGAGTTATCCCATGAAGAAAAAAATCCGTGTTCTCGTCGTCGATGACTCGGCGCTGGTACGTCAGACGCTGACGGAACTCCTGTCTTCTGACCCCGACATCGAAATCATGGCGGCGGCCGCCGACCCCTTTATTGCCGCGGAGCGCATGCGCGAAGAAGTCCCCGACGTCATCACTCTCGATGTGGAGATGCCGCGCATGGACGGCATCACCTTTTTGCAGAAGATCATGACGCAACATCCCATTCCGGTGGTGATCTGCTCCAGTCTGACCGGCAAAGGATCGGAGACGGCCCTCAAGGCGCTCGAATACGGTGCGGTGGAGATTATTGAGAAGCCCCGCTTGGGTACCAAGCAGTTTCTCGAGGAGTCGCGGATTCGTATCTGTGACATTGTCAAAGCCGCCGCCTCGGCCCAGTTGCACCGCATCGTCGAACGAACCCTGAAGGTGACCCCGAAGCTCACGGCGGATGCCGTGCTGCAGAAGCCCAACTCCAACGCCATGCTGCAGACCACCGAGAAGGTGGTCGTCGTCGGGGCCTCTACCGGGGGGACCGAAGCGCTTCGGGTCTTTCTCCAGGCCCTGCCCATGGACAGTCCGGGCGTGGTGGTGGTGCAGCACATGCCGGAGCAGTTTACCGCCAATTTTGCCAACCGGCTCAACAGCCTGTGTGCCGTCTCGGTTGCCGAAGCCAAAGACGGGGACTCGATCCTGCGAGGGCATGTGCTGATAGCCCCCGGCAATCGCCATATTCTGCTCAAGCGCAGTGGGGCTCGATATTACGTGCAGATCAAGGACGGCCCTCTGGTCAGCCGGCACCGCCCCTCCGTCGATGTGCTGTTTCGCTCGGCGGCGCGTTATGCCGGCAAGAATGCGGTAGGCGTCATCATGACGGGGATGGGGGACGATGGGGCGCGCGGCATGCTGGAGATGAAAGAGGTTGGCGCCCGCAACCTGGCTCAGGACGAAGAGAGCTGCGTGGTCTTTGGTATGCCCCACGAAGCGATCAAGCTCGGAGGCGTGGACAAGGTGCTGCCCCTGGAGCAATTGGCCGCAGCGGTGCTGCGCTGGTGTCTGTAAGTCGGATCTATCCTTTCAGCCCTGAGAGATGATTTTGCCAATAGACAAGCGAAAATCCGGATCGTCGAGACGTATCGGCCCGTTGCTGAATGCAACCAGCGCCGTTGTTTTCCTGCTGGCGGCATTTCTGCTGGTTGCTGCTGTCAATCGGGAAATGCGTCTCGAAGCGCTGGATGAGGCGCGCACTCTGGCCAAGGCTTCTCTGGAACGCAACTTGGCGATTCACGCCTATTTCAACCGGGAACTCAAACCGAGGCTGTTTGAACGCCTTGCCAAAGAAGAGGTTGAACCGGGATATTTCGATCCCACCTGGATGTCCTCCACCTTTGCCGTGCGCCGGATTGAGAAGGAATACCGATCTGTCAGCGGGCAAGGGTTCGCGTATAAGGAAGCAGCAATCAACGCCCGCAGTCCGGAAAACGAAGCCGATGCTTTCGAGCGAACCTTTATCGAGAAGCTCAACCGGGACCCGCAGCTGAACTCCTGGTCCGGGGTGCGAACCTTTGAGGGTCAGCCCTATTTTGTCGTATTGCAGCGCGGGGAAACCATGGACGGCGGATGCCTGCGCTGTCATCTTCAGCCCTCGAACGCTCCAGCCCAGCTTGTCGAGCGCTACGGCGCAGAAAAAAGTTTCAACCGTTACAATGGAGAGGTCGTGTCCGCACTCTCCATCCGCATCCCTCTGGCCGAGGCTTATGGCCATGCCAATCAATTTTCCTGGCATCTCACCGGGTTCATTCTCGTCGTGCTGCTGTGCCTGTACGTTGTGCAGTGCCTGGTGACCCGGCGGCTGGTCGTCCTGCCCTTGCGCACCCTTCGGGATAAGGTCGTCATGAATTCCCGGGATAGTTCCAATCTG
>QKEJ01000174.1 GCA_003252375.1 Halodesulfovibrio sp. | reverse complement strand
CGGGCTCGATGAAGTAGCCGAACCTGAGCTCGGGATCGGGCAGGGTGGCCGCCTGCGGCGACTTCTGCACGGCGGCCTTCCAGCGGGCAAAGGCGGCCTGCAGTTCACCGTTGTTTCTGCCGGCCTCCTGCAGGTATTCGGGCAGGGGAGCCAGGGACACCGGCTCTTCGGCGCGGACCTGCGCTGCGGCAAGGGTCAGGGCGAACAGGGTGATCAGTGTGAGCAGGGTCAGCAGACAGGGACCGGCCAGTCGCATCGGAGCCGGAAGCACGGTGGCGGCAGCCCTCGGGCTGGGATGGCGAAGATGGGAAGGGGTGGTGCGCTGCTGCATGGGAAACTCCTGCCCGCATGGGCTGTTGGCTGAGGTCTGGTGGCTGTTCGGGCCACGGGGACTGCTTAACAAGATGCATACCAGACGGGAAAAAGTGAACTATTTCTGACTAATTTAGTCCGAATAAAGGGTGTGTCCCTTGAGAAGATGCTTTGGTTCTGTCCAAAAATCATACAGATGAGAGTGGGGCAGGTCGCTGAGGCGTATGAAAATTGGACACCGTATCGTTTGTATACACCTGAAGAGGCAGTATATCAGAGAGTGGCAATCAGGGGTAGGGAGAAAGCGCTTGCTGACATGTACTCGCGGTGCGCTGATCCTGTTGGGGAGATCAGCGTCTGCGGCGGTGGCGTTCGGGCACGTTGCCGAACCCTTCCAGGACGGGGCAGGGGGCGATGTTGCGGTTTTTGAGCAGGCGGTTGTCCAGCACCACCACGAGGCCCCTGTCGGTTTCGCGGCGGATGAGACGGCCCACCCCCTGCCGGAACTTGATGGCGGTTTCGTAGCGGTAGCGGTCCCAGTAGGCGGCGTCGGGCAGGCAGCGCTTGCGGGCGTCCATGAGAGGCGAGGAGGGGGAAGGGAAGGGCAGGCGGGTGATGATGACCTGCGTGAGCGTGTCGCCCGGGAAGTCCACCCCGTGCCAGAAGGTTTCCACGCCGAAGAGCACGCTTTCCGTGGCGGCGCGGAATTCGTCGCACAGGGCGGCAGGCGGCTCGCCCTTCTTCTGGAAGAGCAGGGGGTATTCCCCGTCGTAGTCCCGTTCCAGACGCTCCCGCAGGGCCTCCAGATCCTCGTAGCTGGCGCAGAGCACCAGAGTGGCGCCCCGGTTGGCCTCGATGAGCCGGGGAATCTCCTGCGACACGTAGTTGAGCCATGTGGTCTTGTGCTCGAACATGGCCGTGGGCGTGCCCGAGGGCACCACCAGCGAGAAATCGGGGTCGAAGGGAGGAGCCACCCGGGTGACGAAGCAGGGTTTGGGCGGACATTCCGCCTCGTCAAAGGCGATCTGCGGCCCCTTGCCCAGCCCGAGGCTGCGGCGGAACGGGGTGAAGCTGGCCTGATGCGTCAGGGTGGCGGAGGTGAAGATGACCGTGTCGCGCCGGGCAAGGATGTGGTTGCGCACCAGCGGTCCCACGTAGACGTGCCCGCCGCCCAGTATCCAGTTGCGCGGGAAGACCTGCACGGACTGCCACGTGCCGTCCATCTCCAGCCCCGTGCGCAGTTGCGCGAGGTTGAACATGGCCTCGTGCACCAGCATGCGCATGGTGCGGCAGCGCGAAAGGCTCTTGAACGGCAGGGGCAGGCGGGCCGACTCCTTGTCCGCCATGAAGGACGTGTGTTCGTGCACGGCTTCCATGAGGCCATGCAGGTGCTGCAGGTCGTGCGAGACATGGCCCTTGGTGAAGGCCTTGTGGGCGGGGCTGACGGCCACGGCGCCGCCCAGCGCGCCCCGGTCCATGGCGAGGAACCGCTCGCGCAGGGTGTCGGTGTAGCGCAGCATCGTGCCGATGGCGTCCACGGCGCGGCCGGCCCTGTCCCGGTCCAGCGGTTTGGTGGAGGGGGCGGCGACCAGCCTGCGGCACTGCTCGCGCAGGTAGCGGGCATGGCCGTACAGGTCTGAGGTGGCCAGTTCCGGGCTCATGGCGTTGCGCACCGCGTCTTCGAAGTGGTTGGCTTCGTCGATGATGCAGTGGCGGAACAGTCCGTTCAGCTTGCCGTCCTTCTCCATGAGGATGAGCTTGTTGTGATTGGTGACGATGAGCCGGGCGTTGGCCGCCTCCGCCGTCACCACCTGCGCGGGGCAGCGGGTGTGCTTGGCGTGGCAGCCGCTTCCGGCGCTTACCTCCAGCATCAGTGCGGTAAGTTGCCGGTTGGTGTCGAGCCTGCGGCGCAGGCGCGGGGAGATGTCCTCGCAGTCCGCGAGGCGGTAGCGGTAGCAGATGTTGGCGAAGAAGAGCCACGCCAGCAGGTCGGCCCCGTCCGTATCGGCCGTGAGCACGTCGTCCAGCTTGTGGGCGCACACATAATTGCTCTTGCCCTTGATGAGCGCGGCAGGGATGTCCCGGTACTGGCCGAAGAGGTCGCGGCAGGCGGCCAGCTCGGTGCCGAAGAGCTGCCCCTGCAGGCTCTTGGTGTAGGTGGCGATGGCCACGCGCTGGTGCGGATTGCGCTTGAGAAATTCCATGACCGGCAGCAGGTAGCCGAGGGTCTTGCCCGTGCCCGTGCCCGCCTCGATGCAGGCGACCGCATTGGTGTTCAGCGCTCTGGCCACATGCCCGGCGTAGAGCACCTGCGGATCGCGCACCCGGTACCCCTTGCGCTGGTGGGCCAGCTGCTCGAAGAGCTGGCGCATGTCCTCTTCCGGCAGTTCGGTATAGGCGGCGTGCGTCGTCTCCCGTGCGGTGATGGCCGGGGCCTCTTCCAGAAACTGCTGCCAGTCCGGGGTATCCTCCGCCGAGACCGGGGCCATGAGGCCGCCGCCGAAGTAGTCCGTGAACCGGTGCAGCAGATGGCAGCAGACATCGCCGAACAGGGTGTCGCTGTGGTCCAGATAGTGCCTGAGGGCGCGGACCGCCGGGAACCGGGTGTCGTCGAGCACGGTGCCGAAGAGATGGCGGCAGAAGTCCACGCACAGGGTCACCCCTTCCTCCGGGGTGAAGCTGACCTTGTCGCGCGGCTTGCCGTTGATGGTTTCCCAGAGCTGGCGCGGCGAAGCCGTGGAGGCCCAGGGCATGAAGTAGTCGGCCGCAAAGCCCACATCAAAGAGGCGCAGACCCTGCAACAGCGCATCCAGCGCCGCCGGAGCCTCGTAGGGATCGTAGCAGAGCGCGAATTCCAGCCCGGCCAGAAAGTCGCACAGCTCGCCCTGCACCTGCTCCGGTGCCGG
>QKEJ01000003.1 GCA_003252375.1 Halodesulfovibrio sp. | reverse complement strand
TCGGCACAGGATACCCCGGCAGGTCCCGTACACAGGAGAAATCCAACTCAATACACATTCTACTGGTAAGAATTCCTGATTATGTGCTATGTGATTACTTACTCTCGTTTCGAGACGCAGCGAACCGAAGATCAATCGAAGCAACCTGCAGCATATACAGGAGAATTCCATGGACAAGCTTTTCCCCCTTATCGGTGATCCCCTTCCGCAGCTCAAGGTCAAGACCACGCACGGCCCCATGACCCTGCCCGACGACATGAAAGGCAAATGGTTCGTGCTCTTCAGCCACCCTGCGGACTTCACTCCCGTGTGCACCACGGAATTCGTCGCGTTCCAGAAGCGCATCGACGAATTCCGCGCCCTGAACTGCGAACTCATCGGTCTTTCCCTCGATCAGATTTTCTCGCACATCAAGTGGGTTGAATGGATCAAGGAAAAAACCGGCGTCGCCATCGAATTTCCCATCATTGCGGACTTCGGCGACATCGCCAAGCAACTGGGCATGATCCATCCGGGCAAGGGCGGCAACACGGTCCGCGCCGTATTCATCATCGACCCGGACGGCATCGTGCGCATCATCTTCTACTACCCGCAGGAACTGGGCCGTAACATCGACGAAATCATCCGCGCCGTGAAGGGCATGCAGGTTTCGGATCTGAACAGCGTGGCCATTCCCGCCGGCTGGCCCAACAACGAGCTCATCAAGGACCGGGTCATCATTCCCCCGGCCCAGAGCGTGAAGGATGCGCAGGAACGTCTGAAGCAATACGAAGGTTTCGACTGGTGGTTCTGCCACAAGTCACTCTGACCCGTCCCCCTGTACGGATCGTCCCCGCATCCGGCGTATGGATGCGGGGACTTTTTCAATACCGGACAATGCGCTAGGATGCATCCGTCCCTCACACAAACACAAGGATAGTACCAACCATGCGCTGGAGACAGTTTCTTACTCCCGTTCGATCCATAGACGCCCACGAAGCCAGAGTCATGCTGGACAGCGATCCCGAAGTCCAGCTTGTGGATGTCCGGCAGGACAAGGAATACAAGGAAGAGCACATTGCAGGGGCCAAATTCGTCCCGCTGGCCTCTCTGGACGACATGCTTGAGGAAATAGACCCCAAGCGCCCTGTCATCGTCTACTGCGCCATAGGCGGACGCAGCCGCATTGCCTCACAGATGCTGGCCGGCAAGGGATTCGAAAAGGTATTCAACCTCTCCGGCGGCATCAAGGCCTGGAACGGCTGGAAGGGGTTTGGCGATTACGAACAGGGACTCGACCTGTTCATGAACGCGGAAGACATACGGGAAGTTCTCGAAGTCGCCTATGTCATGGAAAAGGCGCTCGGCAATTTCTACGTTGATATGGCGGCCTCCGTTCAGTCCCCCAAGGCTGCGGAACTCTTTTCCAAGCTCGCTTCCGTGGAAAGCAAGCATAGTGATTCGGTGGCGGAACGTCTGCAGGCCATCTCCGGCGGAGCCCCCCTGCCCGACGTGGGGCCGGAGGCCACGCCCGAAGGCGGGCTGAGTACAAAGGAATACATGCAGCGCCTCGGGTCCGATCTCGAATCCCCGAGAGACGTGGTGGATTTTGCCATGGCCATGGAAGCACAGGCCATGGATCTGTACACCCGCGCTGCAGAGAACGCCCCTGATGATCCCTCACGGGAAGCGCTGGAGCGTATTGCATTGGAAGAACGCGGCCACCTGAAGCATCTGGCTGTTCTCATGGATGCACTGGTCTAGAAGGCAGCTCCTTCACAAGGGTATTTCGGTTCACTCAAGGGAGGTACCATGGCCCATCTTGTTCTCGTCGGGGCAGGACATGCCCATATGACCATCATGGATCACATAGCGGAGATCCGCGCCAAGGGACATGACGTAACCGTCATCGGCCCGGGCGAACGACACTACTATTCAGGCATGGGGCCGGGGATGCTTGGGGGAGACTACAAGCCCCAGGACATCAGCTTCCCGGTCAAGCGCAGCTGCGAGCAGGCGGGAGCGACCTTTCTCGTGGACAAGTGCGCGGGCGTACGGCCCGAGGAGGGGATCGTGGTGCTGGAGTCCGGCACGGAGGTCCCCTACGACGTTGCCTCCTTCAACACCGGGAGCTCCATCATCAATGACGTGGTGGAAGCCGGCAGCAAGGACATCTACACGGTAAAACCCATCGAGAATCTGCTCATGGGGCGCGAACGCGTTCTGGAAATGGCCCGCAAGGACCACGTGCGCATAGGCGTTGTGGGCGGCGGCCCCGCCGGGGTTGAGGTGGCTGGCAATGCCTGGGCCTGCGGGCAGGAGGTTGGGGGAAACGTGTCGGTCACGCTGTACCATGGCCGCACCTTCATGTCCAAGGCGCCGGACTCCGTCCGGCAGCTCTGCCGCAAGGCCCTGCTGCGCCATGGTGTGCAACTGGTGGGTGATGGCTATGTCAAATCCGTCAAGACCGGCAGCATCGAGCTCGAAAACGGGGCCCGATACTCCGAGGATATCATCTTCATTGCCATGGGCGTCCGTCCACGGCCGCTCTTCGCCCCTTCTGGCATCCCGGCCGGACCGGATGGCGGCCTGCTGGTCAATGCCTATCTGCAAAGTCCCCAATACCCGAACATCTTCGGTGGGGGCGACTGTATCTGGCATGAGCCCAAACCGCTGGACAAGGTGGGCGTTTATGCCGTGCGGGAAAACCCGGTGCTATACCACAATGTGGTGGCCCAGCTGGAGGGAACCCCGCTCATGGAATTCGATCCGGGCGGCGACTACCTGCTTATCTACAACACCGGCGGCAGAACCGGCGTTCTGCACAAATATGGCATCCGCTTCGGGGGCAAGCCGGCATTCTGGATCAAGGACTACATTGACTCCGCCTTCATGAAGACCTTCAAGCCGGAGTACGAACGAACCGGTCGTTACGCCTGACCCACCGACATCCGTCACCACAGAGTACCAGAACTGGCGGAGGCCTACACCTCCGCCAGTCCGTTCATGCCTCCTCCCCCCTTGTGCAGCCCTGTTCCTGTGGGACGACAGCCGCCGCATACAGGGCATCCAGCTTCTCACGCAGAGCGTCCGGCAGTGCCGGAGCCCCCTGCCCATCCTCTCTCCGCTCCTCGTACAGCCCGACATGGCGGGCAAGCATTTCCAGCGCTTTCAGCTTGGAGTGCAGTTTTACCCGCAGCCGTACGCCGCGCGATGAGGATGTTTCCGCAATCTCCGCAATGGCCGCCACCTGGGCAGCGCTGAGCTGATCCGAGGCATGCAGCTCCAGTGTTTCACCGGACCATCGGCAAACATCCCGCATAGTAGCAAACCCGATGGCCGCAAGCTCCCGGACCACCGCATCCTGCGTCACCCTGGTCCGCTCCGAACGCTCGGCGCGAGCCCGCCGGATGGCCCGGAGAACCCCCTCATGTTCCATGTTCCGGGCCGCAGCGCGACCAGCCTCCCGTAGGCAATACCCGGCCCGGCAGGCTGCGGCCTCGGCATCCGGATCCACAAGATATTCCTCAACGAATCGCCGTTGCATCCGCGTCAGCCGGCTCACGGGCGTTCGCTCCGCTGCCGCAGATCAGTCCTGATTTCCTCCAGCAGACGCTGCATGAGGGTCATCCGCTCATCAATGCGCTCCACGCGCAGGACGGTCTTCCGGGCCTCGCGCATTTCGTCCCGCAACAGGACAGACTGGGCCTCAAGGCCTTCGAGCCGTACCTCGAGCGAGGCGATCAACCCGATGACCACGGCGCAGCAGGTAACCCCGGAAACAATGGCGGAAACGCTGATTCGCCGATCCAGGCGCCAGCCCGAGCGGTCATCACAGTGCGCCATTGTGCTCTCCTCCCCGCGGGTATCTCATGCCGCCCAGGGCATCCTTGCGATAGGAACCGAGCGAAGAGCCAAGATAGTAGTTCACCACCGCCCCAAACGCGGTTCCCAGCGAACCGAGCAGCAGAAGCACGGGCTCATTCACCGCCTGCATATGCACCACCGCATGCAGCATCCAGAAAAAGCCGACAATGACCACCAGCGACACGACGCCGCTTATCCACGCCCCCCCATGCCCCATTCTGACCAGCGACACCTCCCGCTCGCGCGCGCCGCGCACATTCTCCAGCTCGGCCTGCAGCTGCGACGCCTGCCACCCAAGCAGAACAGCCTGCTGTTCCGCTTCCAGCCTGCGCAGTTCCGTCAGGGACCCGGGATTTTCCAAAGCCTTGGCAACCTGCGCCGGGTCAGGCTCCACACCAAGAAACGATCCAAGCAACGCCCCGGCGGCACCGGCAACGGCTCCCACAGGCCCCCCCAAAACTCCAGCCAGCACCGGCGCGGCCTTTGCCACGGTTCCGGCAACCTCCTTCCACTCCATGCTCGCCTCCGCGTGTTGTATGCGTGCCCGCGGATACGGACACCGCTTTCACCTGACGTAGCATACGGCTGCGGCAGAGGAAGCTGAAACCGGGGGCAGAGCATGGCAAGAGACTGGTCCCGGAGCAGAAGCAGAAAGGTGGACGGACCGGACACAATGGAGAAATGCCACAAAAAAAGCCCCGCCGAAGCGGGGCCCTACATTGTGATCAATGCAGCCGGATGAATGAATGGCTGGTATCAGTCTTCGCAGATACCCTGCTTGACGGCATTATTCCATCCCGTGCAATCCCCCTCCCTGCAACCCCGTTCAAAGTCGTCGCAGGCCTGAGAGATACGCTGGTCGCGCAGCCGGGTTGCTCCACGGAAGTTCCATGCCCGGTGATAACTGTCGTCCATTGCGATGGCGCGTGTAAGGTCCTTTTCCGCCCCAAGCAGGTTGCCCAGACGCATGAGAACCAGTCCACGATAGGCATAGGATTCGACGGTAGGCGAAAGCCGTACGGCCTTGTTGAGGTCCTCGAGCGCGAGATCAAACCACTCCTTGTCCGAATATGCCAACCCCCGCCGCAACCATGCCTGAGCATACGCTGGTTCCAGGGTAACAGCCTCGGTCAGCCACTCGATGGCCTTGTCCGGATCGGAACAATGTTCGCCCCGCCACAGGGCATGCGCCTTGGCAAACGCGCGCTCCGCCTGTTCATTATGGATGCCGGAGGTGCCCATGGGGTTGAAACGTCCGAGTTCTGCGGGCTCCTTCCTTCCACACCCCGCCGCCAACAGAAGACAGGTCAGGACAAGCAGGGACAGCAGAACAATACGCCCCGGACGGACGAAGGAAGAGGCGGATTCCGCGGACACAAGGAAAGAATGGGACATCGGATACTCCTGATTCAGATTGCGCACAGGGTACCCGCGATCAGGACGCATGGGAAGAGGAAAGGGGCCATCCGCGCCCCAGGGCCATGGATAAAAAAGTGCACGGAAGCGGCTTGGTCATTCTGCTTGAAGGTGGCGGGAGACACCTCCCAGCAGAACCGGGGACCAACGCTTCCGTGCTGATTTGCGTTCAGCATCCAACGAGAGATCACCCATGACGACAATGGGTGGATCAGGATTTTGAAGCAACAAATCGTTATTACCCTATATCGTATCCTAAAACTTATTGGAAGCCAAAATCACTCGTTATTATCCAAAAACACAATATCACTACATAACGCCATCAATGCATGCACAAGCAACGGAGCATCAATCGGTCTTCACAGTATAAGATTGCAGTGTAATTATCGAACATATCGATACAATCACAGGAATGACACATCCGTTACAACGCATTGGCATGCCCGACTCCCCTAGTACAGCATTCCTGCCTTACGCGTAGTACGGTAACATGACAGGAAGAATTCCTTCATGACCATTCTCCTGCAATCAGGCCTGCAAACCATGAAAGACGCATCACCGCCTTGACACGGAATGCACAGCGTGATATTTTAAAGATAAATCTATATTTATTTACAGGTATTAATATGCTTTTCATACACACACTTGTTCCGGACATTCGACGACACGCCGCCCTGTTTCAGGCAGAGGCTCCGGTACCGGGCTATGCCCAGACCATAGGAACGGCGCTGCGCATCCTCGCCGATCAGGCGGCAACCTATGATGCGGTCTGCGATCTGTGCATTTCCCAGACCCGGTTCTTCGAGCCGCTCATACGGCAACCGGCCATAGGAGAGGACGACGCCTTCGTCCTGCTTGAGGACGCCCTGTTGTTCATCAGGGAAAAGACGCTGCGCACGGCGACCTCAAGAACCACAAGAGAAGAACGCGACCTTGTCGCATGGGTGGAAGCGGGGGATGTGTGGACTCCGGCCGACGGCACCCTCTTTTCCCGCAACTTCTTCTACATTATCCCGCTGGCCGTACTTGAAACCATTGTGGAGCAGATGGGACCTGTGGCGCGCTTCCGCAGCGTCGCTCCCAATGCGTAGGGAAACGCGCCCTTCCTTACAAGATGTCTGTTTGCCATATTGCCTCGTTGTGCTAGGCTCCCTCCTGAAAGCGGGGGGATACGACGACAATGGCGGAAGGCATGAAAGGTACGGCAAGAAAAACGGGACACGACGGAGTTTCTTCCATACTGGTATTTCTTGTGGCAACACTCGGCGCAACGTTGCTGCAGTATCTTGCCACGGTCATTCTGGCACCGGGGGCACCGCTGCATGTTGCCCTGCCCGTCATCGCCGGAGCCCTCGTCACACTCTTCGTCCGCCTGCTCGCCAGACGCCAGTGCCTCCGGTGCGCCACGCCTGCGGACCATGACCGCCTGCAAGAGGCCTATGAAGGCCAACTCATGGAAATCGCGCGTCTGCGGCGCCAGAATGCCGAGGCAGATCGTCAGATTCTCACCATGCAACGCCAGGCGGCAAAGGGGCACTCGGACTTCAGCCTCAAACGCCATGAAACCCGTTTTCAGGTTGCTTTCCACGCCACCCCGGACCCCATCCTGTTCAGCAACGCCGACACCGGCCTGATCATGGATGTAAACGAGAGCTTCCTGCACCTGCTCGGCCTTGGGTGGCAGGAAGTCATGGGGATGCCCCTCAGCAGCATCATCCGGTGGAACAGTGCAGAAGATGAGGAACGGTTCCGCATTCTCCGGCAATCCGGTGCGGTCAGCAACCTGCGCGCGACCATCCGTACCGGCGGCGCGCCCCACCGCCAGTTCCTGATCTCCGCCCGGGCCATCGAACTGGAAGGGGTGCGCAGCGACATCGTCATTGCGCGCGATATCAGTGACCTGGAAGCCCTGCGACAGGAACTGGCCAGTAAGACCGAACTGCTGGAGTCCGTCCTGCGGCACATTCCCTACTATATTTTCTGGAAGGATACTGCCCACCGATACGTGGGCGCAAACGACCAGTTCAGGGAGGCGTTCTTCGGCGATTCCGCGCTGCCCCTTGAGGGCAGCACGGACGGAGAGGCCGGCGGGAAAACGCTCCTGCTCGGAGAGACATTCGAACACGGCCATGCCGAGGATATTCAGGTTCTGGCCAACGGGCAGCCCATCATCAACGATGAACGCGTCCTGCACCTGTGTGACGGCAAACGGGTGGACGTTCTGGTCAGCAAGGTCCCGTTGCGTGACAAGCAGGGAGCCATTGCCGGGCTGCTGGGCATCATTGCCGACATTTCGGACAAACGGCAGCATGAACGCCAGTTCCTCATGCTCCTCAACGGCATTCCCGACCCTGCATGGCTGAAGGATGCAGAAGGACGGTATCTCGTGGCAAACCGGGCCTTCGCGGACATGGTTAACCGCCCGGCCTCGGAGATTGCGGGACTGACCGACGAAGTCATCCTGCCCGAGTCCATGGCCAGACGCTGCGCAGCCAACGACAGGGCCGTCCTGAAAACAGGCCTCCCTCTCCGCAACGATGAGCACTGCGACCTGGGAGACGCCACCATGTGGTACGAGGTGATCCGCCAGCCCCTGACCCAGGAAACGCCGGACCAGAAGACGAACATCGTGGGCACCATGGGCATTGCCCGCGACATCTCCGCCCGCCGCAAGGCCGAAGATGAAATCCGCAAGCTGTCACGCGCTCTGGAACAGAGTTCCGCCGCCGTGGCCATTACCTCGCGCGAAGGCATCATAGAATACGTCAACCCCCGCTACACGGAGGTGACGGGCTATCTGCCCGCCGAACTCTACACCGCCAGCCCCGCCATTCTCAGCGACATTGATGACATCACGCCCGACGAAATCTGGAAGCGCATCCAGTGCGGTGAACAATGGCAGGGGGAATTCAGGACCCATCGCAAGGGAGGGGACACGGTATGGCTCCTGGCCTCCATTTCCCCTGTCATGGACGATGCGGGCAACATTCTGCACGCGCTGATCGTGCTGGACGATATTACCCGCCGCAAGGAGCAGGACGAGTATATCCGCTTCATGGCCATGCACGACGGGCTTACCACCCTGCCCAACCGTCGCCTGTTCATGGATCAGCTGCGCCATGCCGTTGCCGTCTTCAACAGGACACAAACCCCCTTCGCCCTTCTGTTCCTTGACCTCAACAACTTCAAGGAAGTGAACGACACGCTGGGCCACGACGCCGGCGACATCGTGCTCCGCACCATTGCCGAGCGCATAGTGGCCAGCCTGCGTGAAGTGGATATGGCCGCCAGACTGGGAGGGGACGAGTTCGTGGTTCTGCTGCACGGCATCCGCCACCCGGAGGAGGTGCAGCAGGCGGGCACGCGCATAGCGGAAAGCATTGCCGCTCCCATCAGGATTGGCAACGAGGAACGCTGTGTGGGAGCCGCCATAGGCGTGGCCATGTGTCCGCAGCACAGTACCGACCCGGACATGCTGCTCAGCATGGCGGACAAGGCCATGTACCAATCCAAGTCGGACAACTACTGCCTGTATGTTGCAGACCACACGCAGGACTAGCGGAGCTGCCCCCCTGCCGAATCAGATAAAGAGATCGGGATCCGAAGGCGTCCGTTCCCAGTGAATCTTGCCCCGGCTTTTCTTGAACTTTCTGAGCATCACGTAGACGGCCCCGGCGCCGCCATCCCGTGCCTGCGCCGTGCAGAAGGCCAGCACCACCCGCTTGAACGGATCGTGGGTCAGCCAGTTCTGCAACTTCTCGCGCAGCACGCCGAAGCCCTCGGGCGAATTACGCCCCCTGCCGGGGATGAGCAGTACCGTGCGCAGCCCCTTCGCATAGGCCCCGCGCATGAAGGAAACGAGCGCATCATACGCCTCCTGCGCAACCATGCCATGCAGGTCGAGATGTCCCTCCGGACTATACTGTCCGCTGCGGAGCCTGCCCAGAACCACCGGATCGAATCCGCTGACATGGCCCTGAATGAATTCCTCGGAATACTCCAGCTGAAATTCAATGGCGCCATCCAGCAGGTCCTGCAGAGAGGAGCCGCCTCCCCCTGCGCCGGGAGTCTGTTTTGCCAGTTCAGGCGCCTGGTGCACGTCACGGCCCCGGGCCGTAATGCCTTCCACTCCCTGCATGGCCCGCAGAAAGGCCTCATCCTCATCTCCGGCCTGCGTATCCGCCTCAACAGCGGCCTGCCGGGCCTGTTCCACGGCTTCCCGCGAACGCCGACGAGGATCGGCCGGGTGGCGATCCTCTTCCTTGCCCACCGTTGCTCCGGTTTGTGCCCCCTTGCCATGCACGGCGCTACGAAAGGCTTCCAGCTCCCCCATGGAGACCAGCCCATCCGCCGCATCACGGGAACCGGACGAACCGGCGCCTCCCCTGCCCGCAGTACGCCCCGCCTGCTTCTTGCCATCCATCCGGGCAACGCCGCTCATGGCCCGCAAAAAGACGCCATCAGCGTCTTCCGAAGGCTCAGCAGAGGTCGCTGACGCCGGTTTACCGGCTGAGGACGGACGAGCAGGCTTGCCCGACGCGCGTCCCTCCGCATCGCGGAAGATGGATTTATCGAGCGACTTGAAAGGATTGGCGTCATCAAGCACGGATCTGGGCACGTCGGAATCGGATTTCTTGGCAGACATGAAAGGCTCCTGCGCCTTCAGGGCGCAACTGAAAAGACAATGAGGCAATTTCGGACATTGGCGGGATTCGTTGCAGCCCTTGCCGCAACACGCTATCCTGCCCTATGCCAGCAACAGGCTGCCCGCGGAGGGGCTGTGCGGCACACCAGAACACCACTCCCACACTCTGCAACGGACATCAAGGAGTTGAACATGCGTTTTCCCGGCCTTGCGCTCATGATCCTTCTGCTGGCAACGGCCTTGGCCGCTGCAGGCTGCGCCCCCAAAATGCGCCTCTTCGGAGAACCGGCCCCCCTGACCGAGGTCGTCCTGCAGGGAAAGGGTACGGACAAGGTACTGCTTCTCAATATTCGCGGCGTCATCAGCAACTCGCCCAAGCAGGGGCTTTTTACCACCCGCCCGGGCATGGTGCAGCAGGTTGCGGCCCGTCTGGAAGCGGCCCGCAAGGACACGTCCATACGGGCGCTGCTGCTCGTGGTGGACAGCCCCGGCGGCGGCGTGACCGCCAGCGATGTGCTGCAGCATGAACTGACACGCTTCAAGCAGGATACCGGGGCAACCGTTGTTGCCCTGTTCATGGAGATGGCGGCATCCGGAGGCTATTACATAGCCACGGCAGCAGACGGCATCGTTGCGCATCCATCAACGGTTACAGGCTCCATCGGTACGGTCTTCATGCGACCGCAGGCAGCCGGACTCATGGAAAAGATTGGAGTGGAAGCCGTGGTGACGAAATCCGGCAAGCTCAAGGACATGGGCTCCCCCTTCAGAGAAGGAACACCGGAGGAGGACCAGCTCTTCCAGACCATGATCGACGAAATGAATGCCCGCTTCCAGTGGCTTGTCCGGGAAAGCCGCCACCTTACCCCCGCCCAGGCCGCCCGCATTGCGGACGCCCGCATCCTGACAGCCGAACAGGCCAAAGAAACGGGGCTGGTGGACCGCATAGGCTATTTTGAGGACGCCCTCGCAATGGTACGGGAGAAAACGGGGCTGTCCGATCCGAAGGTCGTGGTCTACCGGGACGGCTCCCTGCCCAACGACACCGTCTACAACACGGCGGCGGACATGGCTGCGGAGGCACCGGCGCTCATCAGCATCGACCTTGCACGCTATCTGGCGGTTCCCAGAACCGGCTTCTACTACCTGTGGGCACCGGAATACACCCGTTAGTCTGGGGCGTTGGGATCACGACACCGGCAGGGTAATGGTAAAACGCGTTCCCACTCCCAATGTCGACTGCACGTCGAGGCTGCCCTGGTGCTTGTTGACAATCACGTCCCTGCTGATGGCAAGCCCCTGCCCGGTACCCTTGCCGACGTCCTTGGTCGTGTAGAAGGGGTCAAAGATATGGGAAAGCGCATCTTCCGCTATGCCAATGCCCGTGTCGCCGATCGTGATGACGACATGATCGTCCACACGCCGTGAGGTGATGCTGATCTCGCCTTTTTCCAGGGCATCCTGCACATGACCACTGCCGCCCTCTGCGTCACGGCCGGACTTTTCCAGTATGGCCTGAGCGGCGTTGATGATGATGTTCATGAAGACCTGATTCAATTCCGCGGGCAGGCACAGCACGTCGGGCAGGCTCTCCTCAAGGTCCAGTGCAACCTCGGCAGCATACTTCCACTCGTTGCGCGTCACTGTAAGGGTATTGCGAATGGCATTGTTTAGATTTGCCCACTGCTTCTCGCGCCGTCCGGGATGTGAAAACTCCTTCATGGCCCGCACGATGGTTGAAATCCTGTTCACGCCCTCCTGCGCCTGCACCACGGCCTGCGGCAATTCTTCGCGCAGGAATTCGTAGTCCGCCTCTTCAAGCTTCAGACGCAGGTTCTCCGCCGCAGCCTTGCCGAGCGGCCTTTGCGGGTCCTGCCCGACAAGCACGCTGCAGGCCGCGGCAATCTCCAGCAAACCGCCGATACTGTCCCCCACAAACCGCAGGTTATCTCCCACGAACTGACTGGGGGTATTGATCTCATGCGCAATCCCCGCCGCCAGCTGACCGATGGCTTCCAGCTTCTGCGCCTGCAGGAGCTTGGTCTCCATAAGCACCCGATCCGTTATGTCGTTCTGCACAAAGACCAGCCAGCGCACCACGCCCTGTTCATCATGAATCGTGGAAACCGAAGTTTCCGTCTCGTAGGAACTGCCGTCCTTGCGGACATTGG
>QKEJ01000095.1 GCA_003252375.1 Halodesulfovibrio sp. | reverse complement strand
GCATCAGCGGCTGGAACATTGCGGGCATGGCTTCTGGTATCAGAAGGCGGAGGGGCTGTCAGTTCCAATGTGTCTGTGGTCCGGTCGGGAACGAAAGCAAACGGGGGCCGCGTCCTTTCGGATGCGGCCCCCGTGGGAGTGCACGTAATGGGCGGCGGTTACTTCGCCATGCGGGCTTCAAGGTCTTCCGCACTCTTCACGACCTGCGCCTTGAACTCCTCGCGGGCAGCGGCGAGCTTGGTGGCCACGACGCTGTCCTGCAGGGCGAGAATCTGCGCGGCAAGCCATGCGGCGTTCTTGGCGCCTGCCTTGTCCAGCGCAACGGTGCCCACGGGGTAGCCGGGGGGCATCATCACGGTGGCGAGCAGGGCGTCCATGCCGCCCAGCTTGGAGGCGGTGACCGGAACGCCGAGCACGGGCTTGAGGGTGCGCGCGGCAACCGCGCCTGCAAGGTGGGCAGCCATGCCCGCAGCGCAGATGAATACCTGACAGCCTTCCTTCTCCAGCGAGTCCACCAGATGTTCGGTGCGTTCCGGCGTACGGTGGGCGGAGCTCACCGTAAACAGGTAGCTGATACCAAGCTGGTCCAGCACTTCGGTGCAGGGACGCATGGTATCTTCGTCGGAAAGGCTTCCCATGAATATACCGACCTGTGGCATGTTCATTATCTCCTGACGGGTTGGTGGTTATGGCCGGAGTCTATGCATCAGCCGGGGGCGTGCGTAGCGCACGAACCTTCCGTGATGCTATCGCAGGCCCTTGAAGCCGATATCCCGGCGGCAATAGGCCTTGTCCATCTTGATCTTGTCCACGCCCTCGTAGGCGCGCTTCTGCGCAGCGGCAAGGTCGCTACCCAGCGCGGTGACGCAGAGCACGCGGCCGCCGGTAGAGCGGGTTACCCCGTTCGCAAGGCTGGTGCCGGCCTGGAAGACCTTCACGCCTTCAATGGCCTCGGCCTCTGCAAAGCCGGAGATCTCCATGCCCTTGGGGTAGGTGTTGGGGTAACCGTCCGCCGCAATGACCACGCCGAGGGTGGTTTCCTGCTTGATGTTCAGCGGGGTTTCGGCCAGACGGCCCTGCACGCAGGCCATCATGACCTCGGCAAGGTCGCTGTCAAAGCGCATGAGCAGGGGCTGGCATTCGGGATCGCCGAAGCGCACGTTGAATTCGAGCACGTAGGGGCCCTTGGCGGTCATCATCAGCCCGGCGTACAGGATGCCCACGAAGGGTCTGTCCTGCTTGCCCAGGGTTTCGCAGACCGGCTTCATGACCAGGTCGATGATCTCGTCGTAGCGTTCCGCAGGCAGGACGGGGGCGGGGCTGTATGCGCCCATGCCGCCGGTGTTGGGGCCGGTGTCGCCTTCGCCCACGGCCTTGTGGTCCTGCGAGGAGGGCAGGGGCTTCACGGTGGTGCCGTCGCAGAAGCAGATGAAGGAGGCTTCCTCGCCGATGAGGCATTCCTCGACAACCACGTGGTTGCCGGAGGAGCCGAAGGCATGGTCGACCATGATTTCCTTCAGCGCGGCAATGGCCTCGTCCGTGGACTGGGCCACCACGACGCCCTTGCCTGCGGCAAGACCGTCCGCCTTGACCACGATGGGCGCGCCGATCTTCAGCACGTAGTCCCGGGCTTCCTCAAAGGAATCAAACACGCCGAAGGCCGCGGTGGGCACCTTGGCTTCCTGCATGATGCGCTTGGCAAAGGCCTTGGAGCCTTCAAGCTGGGCCGCATAGGCGTTGGGGCCGAAACAGGGGATGCCTGCCGTGTCCAGCGCATCCCGGATGCCCAGCACGAGGGGCAGTTCCGGGCCGGGCACGACCAGGTCGATCTTCTGTTCCTTGGCAAAGGCAACCAGTGCGGGGATGTCGTCAACCGCTATGGGCACGTTGGTGCCTTCGAGAGCGGTGCCGCCGTTGCCGGGGGCAATGAAAATTTCGTCCACTGTGGGGCTCTGGCGCAGCTTCCATGCAAGGGCATGTTCGCGGCCGCCATTGCCGACGATCAGAATCCGCACGTCTGGCCTCCGTCTGGCTTGGACAGGGTTTTCCCCCGTCCCGTTTCGTGGTAGCACGTTCAATCACGTGGCTTGCGTGTTATGGTGTGCGCCTGATACATGTTTTTGCCGTCGGGTTCAAGATTCATATTTGGAATGGCATTTCAGTGCCTTGGGAGCACAATATGGCGACACATCGCTTCTTGCCGCACCTGCCCGCCGAAACATTGGCGGCGCAGCAGCTTGCGGGACTCAAGTGGACCGTGCGGCACGCCTTTGCCAACAGCCCTGCCTACCGGGCAAAGCTGGAGGCCGCAGGCATCGGCCCGGACGACATTTCCACCCTGGATGATATTCGTACCCTTCCCTTTACCACGGTCAATGACCTGCGTGAAGGGTATCCGCTGCCTCTGCTTTCCGTTCCGGAGGAGCAGGTGGTGCGTATACACGCCTCGTCCGGCACCACGGGCAAGCGCAAGATTCTGGCCTACACCCAGAAGGACGTCGACACCTTCGCCCTGCAGATGGCCCGTTGCTACGAGATAGCGGGGCTGACGCCCATGGACCGCATCCAGATCGCCGTGGGCTACGGCCTGTGGACGGCGGGCGCCGGATTCCAGCTGGGCAGCGAGCGGTTCGGCGCGCTGACCGTCCCCGTGGGGCCCGGCAATCTTGAGATGCAGCTGCAGCTCATGGCGGACGTGGGGACCACCTGCCTGTGCTCCACGGCCTCCATGGCCCTGCTCATGGCCGAAGAGGTGGAGCGTAACGGTCTGCAGGAGCAGTGCCGTCTGCGCAAGGTCATCTTCGGAGCGGAAACGCACAGCCCCAAGATGCGCCGGAGTTTCGAGGAGAAGCTGGGGCTTGAGGGCAGCTACGACATTGCGGGCATGACCGAGATGTACGGCCCCGGTACGGCCCTTGAGTGCGATGCGCATGAGGGGCTGCACTACTGGGCGGACCTCTTCATCATAGAGATACTTGATCCGGAGACCCTGCAGCCCGTGCCCGAGGGCGAGGTGGGCGAGATGGTGGTGACCAGCCTGTGCAAGGAAGCCAGCCCCCTCATCCGCTACCGTACCCGGGACCTGTCCCGCCTCATTCCGGGCACCTGTTCCTGCGGGCGCATGATTCCCCGGCACGACCACATCCTCGGCCGTTCGGACGACATGATCATCTTCCGCGGCGTGAACATCTACCCCGGCCAGATTTCAGACGTGCTGCAGCATTTTCCGGAGGCCGGAGCGGAATACCAGATTGTGCTGACCCGGCAGGAGGGCAAGGACCACCTGCTGCTCAAGCTGGAGCGCGGGGCGGATGTCCTGGCCGGAAACGACGTGCAGCTTTCCCGTGCCGTGGGCGCGGCGCTGCACAAGAAACTCATGGCCCGTGTGGAGATGGAGATCGTGGATCCCGGCGCCCTGCCGCGCTCGTTCGGCAAGTCAAAGCGTGTGGTGGACATGCGCGACCAGGAATAGGGGGAACCGATGCGCGTTCTGCTGAGCTGCGTCAATTCGCTGGTATCGCTCGTGGGGTACGATACGGATGCCCGGCAGGCCTTCTGGTACTGCCCCGGCAACCTGCTGCGGGCCTGCGGTGCCTGCTATGAAGGACAGGACCTGCTGCTGGCCTCCGACGGCTTTGTGACCCGCATCTCCCCGCAGGGCGTCAGCCAGCAGGCGCTGCCCGGCCCGCACCCCAACCTTGCGCACAGCATCCACCCGATCGGCGGCATGCTTGGCGTGGTGGATACGGGCAATTCGCGCATTCTCATGCGTCCGTCGGACGCGCCGGTCGGTGCCGCCCTGCCGTCCATCGCCCTTGATCCGCTTGAAGGGTGGGAGAACCGCCCCATGGACGCCATCCACCTGAATGATTTTCTGCCGTGGGGCGAGGGGGTGCTGGCCTCCTGCTTTCACTACCATCCCTTCGGGCACTACAAGACCAAAGGGTATGACTGGCACGGCGGCGGGCACGGCCTCATTCTCGGCATGCACCGGGCCCACGGCATGACCGTGTCCAGGGTGCTGGCCAGCGGTCTGAACTGTCCGCATTCGCTGGTTGCCCATGAGGGAGACGTGTACTGCTGTTCCTCGTCGCGGGGGGAATTTCTGCGGTATGCCGTGCAGCCGAGCGGATTGCTGTACGAGGCAGCCCGCTGGAAGGTATCCGACACCCATTTCATCCGCGGTGCGCTGCACGACGGCGAACGCTGGTTGCTGGGCGGCAGCTCCATCCGTCGCCTGAAGGAGCAGTCGCCCATGTCGCTCTATACGCTGGACGAGCACAGCGGGGCCATAACCTGCGACACGGTGGCGGGAGCCGGGGAAATCTATGATGTACTGCCGTGGGATGATGCGGTGATGGCCGCACTGGTGCCGGTGATCAATGCCCTGCCGCCCAACCAGTGGGACGACAATGTCTATCCGGCCCCCATGGGGCTGCCGGACTTCTAGGCTTCCTCGTCGGCTTCCAGCCCCAGGATGTGCTGGGCCCAGCGCGTGGCGTTCAGGCGCGCCGTTGCCGCCGTCTCCAGGTCAATGCCGTATGCGGCCAGAATCTTCTGGGCATAGTCGAAGTTCCCTTCCTCAAGTGCGTTCAGGCAGTTGAGCCACTCCCGTACATGGTTGCGCCTGCCCAGAAAGGCGTCGCGGATTTCCGATTCCAGCGGAATCTGCTCCACGAGCTCCTCCATGGGCATGCCCATGAGCACGTCTATGCGGGACAGGAGCCCCGTAAGGAAGAAGGCTTCGGAAGGCACGTGCATGGGGCGCGAGACTGCCTGGGCAATCTCCTCAAGAAATCGGGCCCGGAGCACGGAAAGAAAGGTGATCTCCTGCGCCGCCTGGCTTGGGTTGAGATCGGCGACCAGCACGATCATGAGCCATTGCCGGATGGGGTTCTGTCCGATCAGGGCAATGGCCTGGTTCACGGATTCCACCTTCTTGCGCAGGCCGAACCCCGGGGAGTTGATGTACTTGAGCAGCCGGAAGGTGAGAGAGACATCCCGCGAGATGATCTCCGACAGCTCCTGCACTTCGAAATCCTTGGAAAGCATGGTCAGCAGGCGGGTCTTGACCAGTTGTGATGACGAGACCTTCTTGCCCGGAACGATTTCCGGCCGACTGAAGTAGTAGCCCTGAAACAGGCTGAACCCCGCCCGCTTGCAGGCCTCATACATGGCCTCGTCCTCCACCTTCTCAGCCAGCAGGGTGACGTTGAACGGCTTCAGCTGGGCTGCCAGTCGCATCAGCTGCAGGGGTTTCATCTCCAGCACTTCCACCTTGATGATGTCCGTCAGTTTCATCAGGGCTTCATAGCCGGGCTGCCCCACATAGTCGTCCAGCGCCAGGGTGTAGCCTGCTTCCTTGAGGCTGCGACAGGCCGCGAGGATGTCTTCGGTGGGGTCCACGTGTTCCAGGATTTCCGGGATGCACTGTTCCTTGGGCAGGGCAAAGGCGGCGCCGGACAGGATGAGATTGCGCGGAAAGTTGATGAGCATGTGCTTGCCCGGCGCAATCTGCGTCTGTGCAAGCATGAAGCCGTCCGCGATGACCCGGGCCGTGGCCACGTCCTGATCCTGCACGGCTGCGCTCATCGCCGTTCCGCTGTGCCGGAAGAGAAGCTCGTAGCCCCATATGTCCCGATCGGTGGTGAAGATGGGCTGGCGGGCGACGAAGATGGGTTCGAAGAGCTGATCTTGGTCCGTTGCCTGCTCGGAGGGGGAATTCGTTGTGTTCATGTGCGCACCGTCGGTGGAAGTTTGGGAAGTGTATCCAGTATGCCTGTTCCTGAAATCGGTGCAAGGATAATCGATGCGTGCCGGGGCGGCTAGCTGAGGGAGCCCTCCGGGGGCAGCATGAGTTCGGGCATATGGTGCCGTATCTGTTCGGCAAAGTCGTTGTAGGCGCCGTAGGTGACGGTATACATGCCGGTTTCGTGCGCCCGGCGCGTGTTGGCCGGGTTGTCGTCAATGAACAGGGTGTGCTCCGGGGCAACCTGCAGGGTGCTGCAGGCGTGCCGGAAAAAGGCTGTGGACCGCTTGGTCATGCCTTCGCGATACGAGTTGAACACCCTGTCGAAATGGCGGAAAATGCCGTGGGCTGCGTCCAGCTCCTCCAGCCAGTTGGTGTGGTCGCTGAGGAGCGCCGTGCGCGGCCCCATGTTCCGGACGCGCGAGACGACCTGCAGCATCCACGGTCTGATGACAAACCGTGAGAGAATCTCCCGGCGCAGGGTTTCGTCGGTTCCCGTGATGCCGGCATGTTCCCGCAGGTCCTGCCAGAAGGCGTGCTCATCGGCATCCCCGGAGGCATACCCGTTGTCATAGCATATGTCGGCCGCCGTGCGCAGAAAGGCGTCCGGGTCGAGCCCGTGCTGGCGGCCTATCTCCTTGAGGCCCTGCACGAATCCCTCTTCCGCCAGAACGCCGCTGAAGTCGAAAAACACCACCTGAATTGTCTGTCTGCTATGCATCATGGGGTCAACCCTTGGTTATCATGGATCAAAATGGACATTATCGGGCATCGTCACACGAAGGGACAGTGCCGTCCTCACACATTGTAGACCTTCATGGGGAAATCGCAACATGGATCATGCCGACGAGCGTATTCGCCTGGGCATCTCCGCCTGCCTGCTGGGGGAGAAGGTCCGGTTTGACGGGGGCCACAAGCGTGATGCGTGGATTGTGGACACGCTGGGGCAGTTTGTCGATTTCGTCCCCGTGTGTCCCGAGGTGGGCATGGGGCTGCCTGTCCCCCGTGAGGCGTTGCGTCTTGTGGGCAACCCGGACTCTCCCCGGCTCGTTTTCGTGCGTTCCGGCGAGGACATGACCGGGCGCATGCAGGCCTGGGCAGCCCAGCGGCTGGATGAACTGGAACGGGAGCATCTGTGCGGCTTCATCTTCAAGCGGGCGTCGCCGTCCAGCGGCATGGAGCGGGTGAAGGTGTACCGCGATGTTCCGCCAGAGAAGGCGGCAACGGCGGGACCGCCGTCCATGACAGGCGTAGGCGTTTTTGCGGCCGCCTTCATGGAACGCTTTCCGCTGGTTCCCGTGGAGGAGGAGGGCAGGCTGCATGACCCGGCATTGCGCGAGAATTTCATTGTGCGCCTCTTTGCCATGCAGCGATGGCGGCGGCTGCTTGCCGCCGGAGTGAATGCGCGCTCTCTTGTTCCCTTTCATACCCGTCACAAACTGCTCATCATGTCGCACAGTGTGGAGTTGTACCGGGAGAGCGGGAGGCTTGTGGCCGGTTGTGCGGGGATGAATCCCGACGAACTGGCCGATGCCTATCAGTCCCTGCTGATGACCGCGCTGTCACGGCGGGCCACCGTAAAGAAGCATACCAATGTGCTGCAGCACATCATGGGATATTTCAAGCGTGTGCTTTCGGCGGATGAAAAGCAGGAGCTGGGAGACCTTATCGCGGCCTATCATGCCGGGCTGGTGCCCCTTATTGTTCCGGTGACGCTGTGTAACCATTACGTGCGCAAGTACGACGAGCGGTATCTGGCCGGGCAGTGGTATCTTGCGCCGCACCCCCTGGAGCTGAAACTGCGAAACCATGCCTGAGGGGGCACCCGTACAGGGGGGAGGGCGTGCGGAAATTCGTCTTCTTCTTGCCAGAATAGTTGGCGGTATGTATTACTGTAATATAGTACACTAATATTCCTGAACATGTGGGGAAAGGAGTCTGGGTATGAACAAGAGTGAACTCGTTAAGATGCTGGCAGAACAACACAATCTCTCCAACGACGAGGCTGTTCTGGTCGTGAATTCCTTCTTTGACAGCGTGCGTGATGCCCTGCTGGAAGGCGAGCGGGTCGAGATTCGCGGTTTCGGGTCCTTCAAGGTCAAGGGATACAACGGCTACAAGGGACGCAACCCCAAGACCGGGCAGAGTGTCGAGGTCGCCTCCAAGAAGCTTCCGGTGTTTCGTGCCGGCAAGGAACTGAAGGAACTGGTTAACGATTAACCCGCTCGGCGCCGTTCTGCTTGCGGGGGGGATGCGCATTGTATAGAGTTGCCTCGGCTGAGTGAGCTGTATGTCCTCAGAAACGCACCGAAAAGCTGGTCTGGCTTCCGTTCCGGAAGCCTTGCGTCATGCGGGCCTGCCCAATGTCCATCTCAAGATCGGCGAGGGTATTGTCACGCACGGAAACGTCCTCATTTCCACGGTGCTGGGGTCATGCATTTCGGTCAGTTTCTATCACGCGCGGAGCGGCCTTGCGGGGATATTCCATGCCATGCTGCCGAGCAGCCGTGAGGGGACCTACGACGGCAAGACCCCGTGCAAATTCGTGGATTCTGCCATCGGAACCATTTATCAGCAGTTCCAGCGGCGTGGCCTGGCAAACAGGGAGCTGGAGCTGAAGTTGTTCGGCGGCGCGTTCAGCATGGGGGTGGGGGCTTCGCCGGACGTGCAGCAACTGGTTAATGTGGGGGCCCGCAACGTGGAGGTTGCCCGGAAGGTTCTGCATGAACTGGGGCTTTCGATACAGCGGGAGAATGTGGGGGGAGATCGTGGGCGGAAGCTCGTCTTCAACACGCGCACGGGCGATGTCTGGATGAAGATGCTGGGCAAGGCCGAACAGCAGGTTCTGCTCAGTGAGGAACGAGTCTATGTTCCCGTGGCGGAGGGGAGGGCGTGCAGTCTGAACCGGAAAGAGCCGTCATAATAATTTTCTGCTGTCCCGTAGCTGCAGCCCTTCATGAAGATCGTATTCTGCATCGACGACAATCCCCGCTATCTCATGCTTGCCAAAGTTGCCGTGCGCAGTCTGCGCAGGCTCTATGGTGCTGATGTTCCCGTCCTGTGCGTATACGGGGGCACGTGTGGCGAGACGGTCGAATCCATGGAGCGGGAGCGCATTCCCGTTGCCGTGTATGCTCCGCAGCTTAACCACAAGACCGTCCCCCGCGGGTTTCACAGGGCCATCGGCGCCTTTCTCAAGCTTGAACTGGCTCTTGTTCCCGAACTTGCGGACGAGGACTTCGTGCTCTACAGCGACAGCGACATGTATTTCCATGCGCGCTTCGATGAACTGCTGGCGATGCGTCCCCCGTACATGGCCATGGCCCGCGAGGCCTCTGCGCCGTTTTACCACGACGTGCAGGAGATGCACTACACCTACCGGGACAGGCGCTATACCGTGCCGCTGCCCTTTCCCATCTGGACGTTCTCGTCCGGCGTGGTGAACTTCAATCTCTCCCGGTTGCGGCGGCATGACCATATTCACAACTTCCTCGCCTTCTGCCTGCAGAATGTCCACCACATCGGCAACCTGGACCAGTCGCTGCTGAACTATTTCTTCGGCAAGCAGGTGACCAAGCTGCCGCCCCGCTTCAATTGCCCCCCCTACCGCACGGAAGCCCGGGAGGAGGGATGCCTTATCCATTTTCACGGTCCGAAACCGTGGGATATCCGTCCGGATCTCTGGAAGGATCTGCGTATTCATCATTATTCCTGGTTCCGTGAGCGCTGGTTTGAACTGCTTTCCGCAGACGAAGCCGAGCTGGTCCATAGCTGGGAGTAGCTTCTGCGAAGAAAAAAGTGCCTGCTTCCGCCTCTGCGTGTTTGACTCTACCTCCGG
Organism: Halodesulfovibrio sp.; assembly: GCA_003252375.1. GTDB lineage: Bacteria > Desulfobacterota > Desulfovibrionia > Desulfovibrionales > Desulfovibrionaceae > Halodesulfovibrio. The sequence goes on along the minus strand of QKEJ01000095.1, from coordinate 2,508 downwards.
GAATACTTGAAGAAGAAGGAAATCTGCAGATTCCTTTTGTCTTTTTTGCCTTGATCTGCTATCGCCATGGGTGAGTGGCGGGGACGTATCGGCCACTGGGAGCAGGGGGATGAATCAGAATATGCCAGTCTTTGAGCCGGATCTTAATCTTATCGAGCGCATGCTTCAGATGGAGCGGTATGCGTGGTTGTCACTTACGCACGACATGGGCTGCGTGGTTTCCATTGATGGGCGGTTCGAGGATGTGAACACCCATTGGGAGGCCGTGACCGGGCATGACGAGAGTGATCTTCTCGGCAGTTATCTCGTGGAGTACATGCACTTTGATGACCGCGAGCGGGCTCTCGCTGATATGCAGAGCCTGATTACCGCTGACGTTGCCACCGCCTCCGTGGTCTTCCGTTTCCGTTCCCGCGACGAGTCGTACAAGCGCCTTTCATGGAACCTCATGTTCTCGCCCGAACACGAGTGCTTCTTCTGTACCGTCAAGGACGTGAATGAATCCCTTTCCGACAAGGCCATGCGCTATGCCTACAAGGATGTGCTGACCGGTCTCGGCAACCGCCTTTTCCTCATGGACACCGTGCCCTCCTGGATTGACGAGGCCAAGCGGCAGGGCGACCAGCTGGCCGTCTGTTTCCTCGATCTCGACGGATTCAAGAAGGTCAACGATACCTTTGGACACCGTGTGGGGGACTTGCTGCTGAAGAAGGTGGCGGAAAAGCTTGTTCGGTACGTTCCCGAGGAGTGCGTGGTGCGGCTGGGCGGCGACGAGTTCGTCCTTGTCATGCGCAACGTGGGCGGTCGTGAGGACGTGGCCGCTGCATTGGGTCGCCTGGTGGAGAATATCAATTCTCCCGTGGTCATCGAAGGGCAGGACTGTGCCGTGGGCGTGAGCGTGGGCGTAAGCTTCTTTCCGCAGGACGGCCGTACGCTTGAGGAATTGGTTCAGGTGGCCGATGAGGCCATGTACGATGTGAAGCGGGACGGCAAGAACGGATTTGCCTTCAATCAGCAGGGCACATCCGCAGTAGCCTGATCCGGCATCGTTGTTTTGCGTATTACGGGGCCACACCTTCGGGGGTGGCCTTTTTTGTTGCCCAAAGGTGGGGAAGGGCTACTGGGACGCCTTGATCTTCATGGCGTTCAGGTAGTTGGTCATGGGCTTTGCGAGCACGGTCTTGGCTTCCCGGTTGCGTTCGGCATAGAGCTCGCGGGCGAAGGCGTAAAGCTTCAGATCCAGGTGGTTGCAGGACTCAATGGCAGTGCGTTCCGATTCGGACATGTCCCTGTCACGCTTCTTGACCTTGGTGATGTTCGACTTCCGGTAGTTCAGCAGTTCCATGGCATCAAGGTAATACATCAGCAGGAAAAGCGATTCGTTGAAGCGCTCCTGCAGTCCGAAGAAGCTGATGTTGTTCTCGAGGTTGTACTTGGCGAGTTGCAACACGTCATCTGTGCATTTGCCGTACGGAATGCTGTCGGCAATGCCGGAAATGCGTCGGCACATGCCGTTGTCTATCTCATGCCAGAGGCCGGCCGTGCAGAATCCCTCCATGGAGAGGTTGTTCTCGATGATGGCGGGGTGCAGGTGGTGGAAGGTGTTCTGACGGATGTAGTGATACATCGAGTTGATGCGCGAAATGGGGTTGCGCAGGAAGGTGAACGAGAAATGCTTGGCCGGGTAGCCCTGTATGACGGCGAACTCCACATGTCCGGCAATGAATCGATACCGCGCCTTTTCCTCGTCGCTCAGGTTGATGAAGAAAAGGTTGCTCTGGTAGTGGTTGAGCCCGAACTCGTTATCACCGCACTGGAACACCTCCTCCCTCGGGAATTGCGACAGGAACATAGTGGTGATTGTGGTGCCTGCGGCCTTGGGGATATGGAGGTGTATGATCGGTATCTGCTTCATGGTCCCGCACCGGATGAAAGTGTTCTGAACGCGACAGAAAATGTATCAGTCCTGATGGGGGCAGGCAAGTGCTGCTCGTCGGGAGACGGATAGAGCGATCAGGGCGGCGCCGGAGTGATGCATTGCCTGAGGTTGTTCATGGCTTGCTTATGTGTTGGATAATTACTTCACATATTTAGTGATGATTTGATCTTTGACATCTGTTGCCAAGATCTCATCAAGTGATTTTTGTATTTTCATGAGTACGCTCTTGGATGTGTCTTTGTTTGCTATCATGTAGTAACCTCCCTCATCAGCGAGAAGAAATGCCGTTTCAATATTTGATAGTTCGTAACCTTGTTCATTTAGTTGGTATGCTAAATCCAAAGGGTCGCCAGGGATGAGGTCAACTCGTCCAGCAAAAAGCATTTTAAGTAATTGTTCAGAGTTATTGACTGTATAATAATATTTGTCATTCAATCCATTTGAAATAAAAAGTTGTTCAATTGATCCGCCAGAGAGGATTCCTGTATGATATTTCTTAACATCATCTAATAAATTTATAGTAATGTCGGTTCTTTTTCTTAGCTTGTATAGATAAACTTCTCTTTTGT
>QKEJ01000136.1 GCA_003252375.1 Halodesulfovibrio sp. | reverse complement strand
CTGCCCAAGCCCACCGGCTGCGTTTAGTCCGCACCGGCGAGTATGTGCATTCAGGGCGGAAGCTTCGGCTTCCGCCCTTTTTCTTTACCCAATGTCCTCACGAAAGGTCGGCAACAGCCGAGCCCCCCTGCGGGCATTGGCCTGCAGGGGGGCTCGGGAGCGGTCGTGCTCGGATTCCGGCCGGTCCGGAATCAATGTTCCGTACCGGGGTCCGGCGCCTCCAGCAGCATGTCCCACGCCTTTTCGCGTGAAAGGTACTCATGTTCAAGGGCGGTCTTAACCGAAACGTGTGTCTTTCTCACCGTACCGAAAAGGGACTGCACCTGCCCGACGATGCTCAGCATGACTTCGGCGGGAACAATAAAGTCTCCCTCCTCGGTCCGCTCCACCGAGCGAAGCGTGCCAGCGAATTCGTCAAAGTCCTTGCCGAGCTGCTTCAGCATGTCATCCATACAATATTTGATCACGGCATCCTCCTGATAGTCATTTGTTCCCGCATCTTTTCCACATGTGCCCCGTAACGGACACCCATTCCCCGCATGGTTGCGACAAGATTCAGGAACCTGGGAAAACCTGAAAACGCTGAATGATTTTTACGATTAACAACAGTGTGTTACATAGAAAAACTCACGCGGCGCGATGCCATTTCAGGCAACCTGTTGGGCACCCTATCGTCGGGCGGTCGGACCAACAAGTATATTTTTTTCCCCAGCTCGGGACAAAGTTACGAACAATCCTAAGAATCACAAGGCAGGAGCATATGCAAAACGGATAGAAAAATCCCATGCAATCCATTTGTGCACCTCCCCCCTTCACAGAACGTCCGCCCCTGCAAGCCGATCCGCCAGCAACACCTCGAACCGGTCCACATCCACATCCACGGCTGCCTGCACCATAACCGTGCCTCCTGCAGCCTCCGGAGCACGCAGCAGCCACTCCCGCCCCTCCAGAAAGGCCGGCACATCGGCATGCATGACCCGATAGCGGCAGATATCCGGAAACGCCACGGCAGCGACAGCAAGCGGGTCGTGCATATGGGCACCAGGCAGCTTCCGCCGCTCCATGCTCCAGCGAACCCACGGCTCCACGGCGTCGGCAAGAAACCGCCGCCATGCGCCGCCGCTCTGACGGATGCGTGCAACATCCTCCAGCCGCATGAAGACATGCACGGTCACATTGGCCGTGACAAGCCGGAGAGGCATGCCGGAACGCAGTACTACAGCGGTAGCCTCGGGATCATACCAGGTATTGAACCGCAGGGTGTGCTCCCACACCTCGGCGGGCACATCCGGCGTGGCCCACTCGAAGGCCCGCTCGCGCCCCGCATCCTGTCTGGGCACAAAGACGCCCCCCATGTGCACCACTTCCCGGATGCATCCGGCTATATCCGGGGCTTCACGCAGCGCAAGGGCCAGATTGGTCAGGGCTCCCTGCATGACAAGCACAAGTCGCCCGGCATGGGCACGGGCCATGTCGATAATCAGTCGGCTCCCCGTACGCTCATCCGGAAGCAAAGACGCAACAGAACCATCGGACACCGCGCATTGCGCCCAGTAGGATGCGTCCGGGCCCTGCGCCTTGGCATCCAGATAGGCGTGGTGCGCCTGTCTGTCGGCAACAAGGGGCCCATCGGCACCACGGGCCACGGGGATATCCCTGCGGCCGGCAACGGCAAGCATCCGCAGCGTATTGGCAAGGGCCTCGGACGCACTGCAGTTGCAGGCCGAGGCAACGATCCCCACAACCTCCAGCTCGGGAGAGGCCAGGGCAAGCGCAAGGGCCACCCCGTCATCCACGTCCCGCACGGGGCTGCCGAGAGCGTTGTCCATGTCCAGCAGCACCGGGCAGGCGGACACTACTTGTGCAGTACGTGATCCTGCCATCCCTGCTCCAGAGCCTCCAGCCAGGCGGAGGGAATTTCCGGCACGGCCACGGCATTCAGGGCTTCGGCGCTCAGCGTGGCGGCCCCAAGATCCACCGCGGCAAACCGGGCGGCCATGTCCGCAGACAACCGCCCGGTGTCGATGGCCGGGAAGTCGCCCCAGTTCTCGGCCCGGAACTTGGAGAGCTGGGCTTCGGGCGAAAGAAGGAAATTCATCACAACCATGGCGCCCGCCCTGTTGGGTGCATTGGCGGGAATGGCCGTGAAATGGGTATTGAAGATGGATCCGTCCCGCATGACAAAGGTTCGCACACTTGCGGGATACACACCCTCCAGAATCCGGCTTTGGGCATGCGCGGGGTGGTAGGCCATCATGAAATCCACCTCTCCGCGGGCGAACAGCAGTGCCTGCGCCGCGGGATCCTTGGGGTAGGACTGCCCCTGCTGCCAGAGATAGGGCTCCAGATCGTTCAGGTAGTGCCAGAGCAACGGGGCCTTGGCGTCAAAGAGGGCCTGATCGAACCCGTGCATATATTGCCCGTACCCTCCGGTCACCGCATAGAACACCTGCCGCACAAAGGCGGAGCCGGTAAAGTCTGGCGGCTGCGGGTACGTGAAACGCCCGGGGTGCGCCTTCACCCAAGCCTTCAGTTCCGCAAACGACTGCGGCGGCTCGGGGGTCCTTGCCGAATCATATTCCATGACAAACTGGGCCCTGCCGTAGGGAGCTTCGAACCCGTCCACCGGATAGCCGAAGTCCGTGGCTGCGGCTGCCGGATCCACATACGCCGCAACGTTCGGCAACCGGTTGGCAACCGGTCCGTACAGCAGCCCTGCTTCCCGGGCGTTCCTGAAATTCTCGCCATTGATCCAGAGCAGATCGATGGATCCCTTGTCCCGCCCGGCAGCCTTCTCCGTCAGCAGCTTGTTGACGAACACCGAGGCGTCCATGGGCACCCGTTCAAGTGTAATGCCATACTGCGCACGGACAGCATCGGCCACATAGCCATCTATCCAGGCATTCACATTGGCCATGCCGCCATACATGTAGAAGGAGACCGTGGTGCCCTGCGCCGCCTTGAGCACATCCTCCCAATCAGACGGTTGCTCCTGCGCAGCTGCCGGACGAGCCTCACCGGCCTTGCCCGCCCCCTCTTCCGGGGCCTCTCCCGAACTGCAGCCGACAAGAAAGAGCAGGCACATGACGAGCACTGCCGTACGAATACTCTGAATACGCATGATTCCTCCGGAATTGTCGGCTCAGTCCTCGCGCTGGTAAGGCAACGCCACGGTAAACCGCGAGCCGCGACCGGGAACCGAATCCACCTGGATGGTTCCCCTGTGGTTGTTCGTAATGATGAAATAGGAAACAGCCAGCCCCAGCCCGGTTCCGCTTCCAGCCTTCTTCGTGGTGTAGAAGGGTTCGAAGATGCGTCGGGCAACCCCCTTGGACATACCCGGCCCGCTGTCCTCAACCTCGAAGATGGCCTGCCCGCTCTCGCTCCGGGTGCGCACCACGATAACAGGTGTCGCAATGGGAGGAGACGCCTCTCCCATGGCCTGTGCCGCATTCTTGAGCAGATTGAGGGCGACCTGTTCCACCTCCGTCGCCACACAGGGCACTGGCTCCATGCCGGGCTGATATTCCCGGACAATCGAGATCTGACGGAAATCGAACCGCTTCTTCAGGTCATAGTCGTTTTCAGCCAGCTCCAGCGCCTTGTCCATGAGCTCCGACAGCAGAACAGGGGCGTACTGGGCATTACCGCGCCTGCTGAAGTCCAGCATGTTGGCAGTAATCCGGGCAGCCCGCCCCGCCGATTCCCGTATGCCGTCGAGAAAACGCAGAATAGATCGTTCCTCAAGGTAGCGCAACACGTCTTCCATTGAAACATTCAATGAATCCGCAATGTTCCTATTTGCGACCAACGAAGGGTCCAGCCTTCGGCCAATATTCTGGCAGCCCTGAAGAATGCCGCCCAGCGGATTATTGATCTCGTGCGCCATACCGGCGGCAAGACCACCCACGGAAGCCATTTTCTCACTCTGAATCATCATGTCCGCCAGACGCTGCCGATCCGTTATGTCCTGCATGTAGGTAGCCACCTGCGGCAGGCCCCCCGTGCCCTTGAGCATGAAGCAGCTGACCTCCATCACACGGTGTTCCCCATCCTTGCGGACAAGAGTCCATTCGCGTCCGGATATTTCGGCCTCCTGAATGAAGCGGTCATGAAACTGCTGAAACTCCTCAAGCCCCCCCTCAGGCAGAAGCATACTGAAATGCTGCCCCTCCATCTCGCTGCGGGCATACCCGAACAGGGCCGCATAGGCCGGATTGGCGTAGACGAAGCGGCACTGCTGATCGCACAGGGCCAACGGCACAGGAGACCGCTCCACAAGATTGCGCAGACGCAGTTCGCTCCCTGCCAATTCCGCCTCCACCCGCTTGCGGGCGGTCACGTCCTGGTAGATGGCGAACACGGCAGGAGCCCCATCCACCTGCAGGGAGAAAACGGAAACCTCAAGATCGCGCAGCCCGCTGTCACGGGAACCGTAGCGCATGTCAAAGGTCTGCCCCCTCTCGGCGGCATGGCGATACAGCCCTCTGGCACCGACAGTGTCGGACTCGTGCAACTGCCACAGAGACATGGCGCACAGTTTTTTTCTATCCAGACCGAACAGCTCCGCAGCCGCAGTGTTGGCGTCCAGAATCGTTCCGTCGGCCGGGTTGGCAAGCAGCTTGGCAAGCCCCGGCGTCTCGAACATGCCCGAGCGCAGACCCCGTTCCCGCGCCAACGCACGTTCTGCTTCCATCCGCCAGGCTACCCGGGAAAGAACAAAGCATGCCTGATCCAGCTGCAGGCTCACGAGTTCGGCATCAGGCACGGGGCGATGGCCACGACGAAACAACGCACAGATGCGCAGACGCATCCCCGCGGTGGTATACGGAACAACACATCCGGCTCCGAACAGCTGGCTCAGGCCGGTAATCGGCGCAAAGAGCGCAGGGTACCCTGCAACATCATGCAGCCAGCAGGGGCCGTCCAGTGTGCGCAGATACTCCGTTGCCAGCGCATGCTCCAGGGTCTGACGAATGGCGCCTTCCTCATATCCTTCGGCAAAACTCCAGAAAAGACGCTCCGCATCATCAGAATGATGATCAGGCAGTATGCCAACCACAAGCAGAGAGCAGCCCAGAGAAAGGCGGCACCGGTCCAGCACTCCCACCACGCCGTCCTCAACCCCCTGCGCCCCTCCGGACTGCTCGATGGCCTGTCTGAGGTTCTGGACATGGGCGCCACGCACCTCCCCCTTGCGCAATTCCATGCGCAGCAGGCGAAGACGGAACAGCAGGACGGAAACAAGAAACAGGGCAATCAGGGCAACACACGCCCCGGCAAGAAACGCCCCGGAAGTCAGGAAGGAAACAACAGCCAGAAACCGGTCCGCAGCTGCGAGGGCCCCGCTGCCATCACGTCCCGGCCCATCCGTGGCGCATGCCGGCATGGCCGACAAGACAGGCCATGCCAGACATACCAGCCACGCCGGCATCATCATGGCCCGCACTCCTGGGCATGGTTTCCCCTGCGGCGCAAACCGGTTTATCCTGTCCAGCATCACAGATAGCGCTCCTTTTCGTTCTGACAGTGTAGGGGAATGCCGCGGCCGTGTCACCAAAAGGCAGGGCTCTTAGAATCTACTGAGCACAGGATATAAAAAGGGCCCCGCGCGCGTGCGCGGAGCCCCTGGCATACAGCTGAAAGTCGGGTGCTAGATGAGGCTCAGCAGCATCTTGGTGGCCACCGCGTACAGGAGAATGGCGAATATGCGCTTGAGCTTGGCCACGGGCAGGCTGTGCGCCAGCTTGGCACCAAAGGGAGCCGTAAGCACGCTGGCGCAGATGATGCCGAGCAACGCCGGAATATAGACGTATCCCACTGTCCAGCTCGGTAGTCCTTCCACGCCCCAGCCGGTCACGATATAGCCGAGCGTACCTGCCAGCGCGATGGGCAGTCCGATGGCGGATGCCGTTCCGATGGCAACGTGCATCTGGACATTGCACCAGGTCATGAAGGGAACCGTCAGCGTGCCGCCGCCGATACCCACAATGCTGGAAACGCAGCCGATGATACCGCCAGCCCCGAAGATACCTGCGGTACCGGGGATGTCGCGCGTGGGCTTGGGCTTGATGCCCATGAGCATCTGGGTGGCCACATAGTATAGGAAACAGACGAACACGACCTTGAGGATACCGGTGGACATGCCGGAGGCAAGCCAGGATCCGGTCAGTGTCCCGACGATAATGCCGGGGGTGATGCTGCGGAATATGTCCCAGCGCACCGCACCACGTTTGTCGTGCGCACGGTAGCTGGAGATGGATGTCAGGATAATGGTGGCCAGTGACGTGCCCAGCGCAAGATGCATCAGATGTTCCTGAGGCAGGTTCTGCCACTGAAAGGCGAAGTGGAGCATGGGCACGATGACGAGCCCGCCTCCGATGCCGAGCAGACCGGCAAGGATGCCGGCAACTGCGCCAAGGGCAAGATACATGAAAAGGATGGTCAGCATGGTTCCTCTGCTCTGCTCAGCGGCACGGACAGGTGCGCGAACCGGCACCAGGGGAGCGGTGCAGGAGGCGTCACCCGGCAGATGCGCTGCATAATGACAGGTCCGGTATACGGCGGCGGGCAACGCTGCACGGGCCAGCCATTTCTCCCGCCTTCGGGTACGCCGCGGAGCCTTGCTGGCTCCGGCGCTAAATCCCCAGTTCCTTCAACGCAAGCTGCTCCACATAGGCAATATGATCGTGCATCTCACGAAAGGCCGCATCAGGATCCCTGTCTTGCAACGCCTTGAGAATGCGCTCATGGGTTTCGACCGCCCAGTCGCGCCGATGATCATTCTGCAGTGTGAAGTCACGGCTCTCGGCAACGAGGTCGTGGATACGGGAGACCATTTCAAGCAGCACGCTGTTGCCGGTTGCAGCGGCAATAAGCTTGTGGAATTCGCAGTCGGCCTCCGAACCGGTGTTGCCCAGCTGAATATCGCTGATCTGCTCATCAAGCTGCAGACGCAGTCCGGCAAGCTGTGCATCCGTCACGTGCTGGGCTGCCAGAGAGGCAATCTGCGGCTCGATGAGCTTGCGCAGCTCCAGCACCTCGGCAAGCTTGCCCCGGCATCGTTCCAGCGCTGTGGCCAGCGGTTCGATAACCTGCTCTTCCTTCTTTTCCAGCACGTAGGTTCCGTCCCCTAGACGGCTGGTCACGATGCCCAGCTGTTCCAGCGTCCGGATCGCCTCGCGCACCGAATGCCGTGAGACCCTGAAAATCTCGGCCAGCCTGCGCTCGGCAGGCAGCTTGTCACCGGATTTCAATTCGCCCTGAGCAATCAGCTCGCGAATCTGGGCCACGATCTCCTCGTGCAACCGTACTCTGCGTGTCCCCTTATGCTCTGTCGTATCCAACGTCATTCCTTGCCTTTCCCCCGACAGCCAACTGAAAAAGCTCCCTGCCGGAGATTGGTCAGACCAATATGAACCGCTCATGCACCACTGTCAATAGAAAACACTGCCGCTCACTTTCTGCATGCATTCCAGAAAATTACGGACGCACACCCTCAAGCGCGCGCCCCTCCGTGACAAACGAGATACCCTGCGAAGACTGGGTTCCGATCATCACCGCCTGCATCAGCGGTGCCGTCACAGGCACTTCCGCCTTCCAACGCACAAGGAACGAGGCCCCCACACCGCCGCTCTCATCCCTCTCATCCACGGACAAGGCCATGGACGCAAGCGGTGCGAGCACCCGGGGCGTCTCCACATACTGCTGCAGCACCGCCCCTTCCGCACCGATATACCGTGCTTCGAGAATGGTGATGGGCGTTGCCGGGTCCGTATTGCGCAGGCTAACCGTTGCGGCAACATTGAAGGTTCTGGGCCCCTTGCTTTTCTGATTGCCAAAGAAGACGCTCGAATAGACGGGCACGTACACCGTCTGGGAATACCAGCGCTCCGAAACGGCAGCGCCATCGGCAGCATTGCCCGCAAGTGCCGGCACCGCGCAGAGCAGCACCGCAAGCAGACAACAGGCTATGGTACGAGGAAATCGCATGGCTCCTCCTGAGGGCGGCCGGCCAGGGGACCGGCTGACGTGTTTTCCGCAATATGCGCCATATTCCCCGGTATCTCAAGGAAAACCGCCCACGAAAATCCGTGACAATACAGTTAAAGTGAATTATGATTCACAAAAAGCGTCGGGAGTTTTCCTCGCCTGCGTCTGGCTGTTGCGAGTGCACCATGATATGTTCAGGCACCGCATTGCCCGTGAAACCGTTTTCCCCGGCCGGACGACGAACTCCTGAAAGAGGGGAACAACGTCCTCCGACACACCCGACACCATCAATGCCAACGAGATACCAATGCGTATACCCTTTTCCAGAAAACTCCTTATCCTGCCCGCCGTGGGCATCGGCATCCTCTGCCTTGTCGTGCTGCTCAAGACCGCCCGCAAGCCGGAGCGCATCCCGGTGGCGGAACGCAGCGTGGCCGTCCGCGTCCTCAAGGCCCCCAGTCTGGCCGTGATTCCACGCGTCATCGGATATGGGCACATCCAGGCCGGTCAGGAGTGGCAGGCCGTAACCGAAGTGGGCGGCCAGATCGTGGAGATGAACCCGCACCTCAAGAAGGGCGCTCTGCTGGCCAGGGGCGACCTGCTCGTCCGCATCGACCCGGCCAAGCGCCTTACCGCCAAACAGCAATCCACTGCGGACATGAACAGCCTGCAGGCACAGCTGCGCGAACTGGAGCAGACCGAGGCGGACACCCGCCGGTCCTACGAGGTGGAGAACAAATCACTGGAACTCTCCCGCAAGGATTTCGAACGCATGAGCAGGCTCATGCAGTCCGGAACCATCTCCCGCTCCGAGATGGATGAAACGGAACGCAACCTGCTGACGCAGGAAAACAAGGTACAGTCCTTCCGCTCCACCCTGAACAGCATCCCCGCCCAGAAGCAGGCTCTGCTCGCCAATATCGCGGCAAGCCGGAGCAAGCTTGCGGAAGCGGAAATAGATCTCGGCAAGACCTATATCCGCGCCCCCTTTGACTGCCGGATTACCGAGGTATCGGTGGAACGCGGGCAGGCTGTCGCCTCCGGACAGACCATTGCCCGGGCCGATTCCGTGGGACTCTCCGAGGCGGTCGCCCAGATGCCCCTGTACATGTTCCGCTATGTCATCCCCCGGGGCAGCAACCCCGTGGTGCAGGAAGGCAAGCTGGACCCCACGACCTTTCAGCGCTTTCTCAATCTGGACGCCAAGGTGCGCATTGAGCTGGGCAACGACACCATCACCTGGACCGGCCATGTCTCACGTCTGAACGACTCCATTGATTCTGCCACCCGGACCATTGGGGTATACGTGGCTGTCGAGGACTCCTACATCAAGGCGGAACCGGGCAAACGACCGCCACTGCTGCCCAACATGTATTGCGAGGTTGAGCTGCAGGGACGCCCCCTTGCCCCGGCCATCACCATCCCCCGTTCCGCCCTGCACGGTGACACCGTATACGTCATGAACTCCGAGCAGCGTCTTGAGCTGCGCAAGGTTGTGGTGGACTTCCCGCAGGAAAACATCGTGGTTCTGCGCTCAGGCCTTGCCGAGGGAGACTCCGTCGTTCTCACGGATGTCATCCCGGCGGTACAGGGCATGCTGCTCAACCCCGTGGACGATCCTGACGCCGATGCAGCCCTCCGGCAGCAGGCCAGGGGCGAGGGCAGCGCGCGATGAAACGCATTCTGGAGTATTTTGCCTCCCATCCCACGGCGGCCAACCTGCTCATGGCGGCATTCCTGCTCATGGGCATTCTGGCAACACCCAACCTGCTGCGCGAGACCTTTCCCCGGTTCACTCCCACCAAGGTACAGATCGCCATCGCCTATCCCGGCGCCACGGCAGAAGACGTGGAAGAGGCCATCTGCGAGCGGGTCGAGGATGCCCTGGAATCGCTCTCCGACGTGGCCGAGGTGACCAGCGAAGCCCGTGAAGGATCGGCGACCATCATCGCCGAGATGATGGAAGGCGGAAACATAGACCGGTTCCTCAATGACGTAACCACCGAAGTGGACGCCATTGACGACTTCCCGGAAAAGGCCGAGGACCCGATCATCTCCCAGCTGGACCGCATGGACTTCGTCATGTCGGTTGCCGTGACCGGCCCCATGTCTGCCCCGGACCTCAAGGCTTACTGCGAAGACCTGAAACGCCGCCTCGTCGCATCGACGGACATCACCCAGGTTACCATCAAGGGCTTCTCCGACCACCAGATCCGGGTGGAAATTCCTGCACGCGCGCTCATGCAGTACGGACTTTCCGCTGCCGACATCGCAGATGCCGTGGCCTCACAGAGTGTCGACCTGCCGGGAGGCACCCTGCAGACGGAAGCGGGCGACATCCTCATCCGGTTCATGGACCAGCGCAGGACCATTCAGGAGTTCGAGGACCTGATCGTCGTGTCCGGCGATTCCGGGGCCGAAATCCGCCTTGGCGACATTGCCACCATCACCGATCGCTTCGAGGTGGACGAAGACAAGGTCATCTTCAACGGACTGCGCGCCGGCATTCTGCAAGTTAACAAGACACACCAGCAGGACGCCTTGCGGCTGGTGGAGCAGGCGCAGGCATTTCTCGGAAAGGAACGGGAACAGGCTCCGCCCAGCGTACACCTGACCATAACCAAGAATGTTTCCGACATCGTGAACGACCGGCTGGACATGCTGCTCAAGAACGGTCTGGAAGGCCTTCTTCTGGTCTTCCTCACCATGTGGCTGTTCTTCAGCTTCCGCTACGCCTTCTGGGTGGCCATGGGGCTTCCCGTCTCGTTCCTCGCCTCATTGTACGGGATGCTCATAACGGGCATGACCATCAACATGATGACCATGGTGGGGCTGCTGCTGGCCACGGGTCTGATCATGGACGACGCCATTGTCATAGCGGAGAACATTGCCGCCCACATCAACCGGGGCAAGCGGCATTTCGAAGCCGTGGTGGACGGCACCCGGGAGGTGGCCATCGGGGTCATTTCCTCCTTCGTCACCACGATCCTCATCTTCGGCACCCTCGCAGCCTTCATGCAGGGCAACATCGGCAAGGTGCTCTGGGTCATGCCCTTTGTACTCATCCTCTCACTGGGTGTCAGCCTTGTGGAGGCGTTTTTCATTCTGCCCCACCACCTGGCCCACTCACTGTCCGCCATGCGCATGGACAAGCGCAGCCGCATGCGCGACCTGTTTGACGAAAAGTTCGAGTATTTCCGGGAATACATCGTGGGCCGATGGGTTGACCGTGCAGTGCGCTGGCGCTACCTCTTTCTCGGCTGCGTCATCGCCGTCCTGCTGATCAGCGTCGGCCTTATTGCGGGTGGCCGCCTGAAGTTCAAGGTTTTCCCCGACCTTGAAGGCGACCAGATTGAGGCCCGGGTCCTGCTGCCGCAGGGAACCCCGCTGGCCCGTACCGAGGCCGTGGCCCAGCGACTGGTCGGCGCCCTGCAGGAGCTAGATGCGAAGCACACCCCGGACCAGCCCCGGGGCCAGCATCTGGTCAAGAATATCGCAATCTACTTCAACACCAATGCGGATACGAACGAAACCGGTCCTCATGTCGTGACGGTTTCCGCCGACCTTCTGGACTCCAAGCAGCGCACCGTTCGCATTGACGACGTAACCAACGAATGGCGCACCGGCACCGGCGTGGTGCCCGATGTAATCTCCATGGTCTGGAAGGAACCGGTCATCGGCCCCGGCGGCATGGCTCTCAGCTTCCGCCTGAAGGGCAATGACCTGCACACGCTGAAAGCGGCTTCACTGGAATTGCAGCACTGGCTGTCGCAGTACAACGGCGTTGTGGACCTGCAGGATGACCTGCGGCCGGGCAAACCTGAACTGCGGGCCACGCTCAAGAAGGGGGCCAAATCCCTCGGCATCAACGCCAAGACCATCAGCAACCAGCTCCGGGCGGCCTTCTTCGGCAAAACAGCCGCCGAGCTGCAGTACCACGGCGAATCGTACGAAGTGGACGTCCGCCTTGCGCCGCAGGACAAGAACAGCCTGGCCGACCTCGATTACTTCCACGTCACCGATGCACAAGGAAACCAGATTCCCATCGGCAGTGTGGTCAACGTCGCTTACGGCCGGGGCTGGGCACGCATAGCCCGGACCAACGGCGTCCGTACCGTCACCGTGGAAGGAGATGTGGATTCCGCCATTGCCAACGCCAGCCAGATACGCCGCGACACCATGGCACGCTTCATACCCGGTCTGCTCGCAAAGTACCCCGGCCTGTCCATGTCACAGGAGGGAGAAGCCAAGGAAGGGGCCAAGACAGGCAGCTCCATGGGCACCGCCTTCATCGTGGGCATAGCGGGGGTATTCATGCTGCTGAGCTTCCAGTTCCGCAGCTACTCAGAACCTATCTGTGTGCTCACGGCCATCCCCATGGCGCTCATCGGGGTCATCTGGGGCCACCTGCTCATGGGGCTCGACCTGACCATGCCCTCGATCATGGGCTTCATTTCATTGGCGGGCATCGTGGTAAACGACTCCATCCTGCTGGTGGAATTCCTCAAAATCCGCCTTTCGGAGGGCATGGACCCGGAAGTTGCGGCTCCGGCCGCCAGCCGGAACCGCCTGCGGGCCGTGCTGCTCACCTCGCTGACCACCATCGCCGGCCTTGTCCCCCTGCTGTCGGAAACAAGCATTCAGGCCCAGGTTCTCATTCCCCTTGCCTGCAGCATCATATTCGGCCTGACCATGTCCACGATCATGGTCCTGTTCCTGGTGCCCTCTCTGTACTGCGTGCTCAACGACCTGGGGCTTACCGCCCATGCGCGCGAGCGCAGGCGAGGCCACACGGACACCACAACCTAAAAAGAAAAGCCACCGGAGACGGTGGCTTTTTCATGTCGTATCGGCTGCAGGGTGCCTGCGAGCTACTCGCGAATGTGTTCCAGCGCCTGCATGAGCAGGCCGGTCACGTGTTCATCATCCAGCGCGTAGAACACGTTCTTGCCCTCCTTGCGGTAGCGGACAAGCTTGGCGGCACGCAGATAACGCAGCTGATGCGAGACAGCGGACTGCGACATGTCTATGACAGCCGACAGGTCGCACACACACAATTCCCTGCGCGCAAGAGCCAGCAGCATGCGGACGCGGGTACCGTCGCCCAGCACCTTGAACAATTCGGCAAGGGCAAGGACATCACCATCGGCAACCATGGCCTGGCGGACATCCTCGATGGCATCCGCATGTTCGCACAGCGTCTGGCAAACCAGATTGGATTCTGACAAAACAACTCTCCTCAGGGTCCAAGGTCACGGAAGGGGAGGATCAACGGTCGCGCAAGGGCACGACGGCCTGTATCTGGGTTCCCATGCCCTTTTCCGTAACAATATGCAAATGACCGTCCACCAATTCCAGCCGCTCACGCATGCTGTCGAGGCCGATTCCCGAACTGCCAACCGCCTCCAGGCTGAAGCCCGCCCCGTTGTCCGCAATGGTCAGCGTGCAGTGCCCGCCTTCCACGGAAAGGGAAAGGCTCAGCGCATCCGCCCCGCTGTGACGCGCCACGTTGGTAATGGCCTCCTGCGCCACACGAAACAGCACCGACTTCTGCATCTCGTCAAGGCAGCGCTCATCCGCATCCAGCCAGAGCCGGAAGTTCACATTCCCGTGCATGGCCGAAAACTCGTCCTGCAGCCAGCGCAGAGCGGAAAGCAGCCCCAGATCATCCAGCACGGTGGGGCGCAGGTCCATGATGATACGCCGCAGCTCAATGATGGCCCCCTGCAGCAGTGAGACGACCTTGCGCATGGCCCGCGTATCATGCGGCACGTTGGCCCGCGCCATGGCGGCAAGATCCGCCTCGACCATGAATTTGATTCCGGAAAGGGTCTGGGCGGTGCTGTCGTGCAGCTCCCGTCCGATACGCTTGCGCTCCTCTTCCTGCGCCGAGAGCACCCGGGCGGAAAGCCAGCGCAAGCGCTCCTCCGCCTGCTTGCGGGCCGTGATGTCCTTGGCGTAGATGGCGGCTCCCACCACACTCTGCTGCGCATCCATTACCGGATAGAAGGTCACGTCCCACACGGTCTTCTTCTGCATGACGTATTCTTCGCGCACCGCCACGGCATCCTGCAGCACCCTGTCCAGCATCCCCCCGAAAATCCTGCGGCTTTCCGGACCCGCGTTCGCCAGCAACGAAGAGCCTACCAGATGCTCTTCCGTATCCCCCAGCTCCGTGGCTGCCGCCGTGTTCAGGGTAATGATGTGCCCCCGGACGTCCAGCAGCAGGGCGCATTCATTCATGGCGTTCATAAGGGCCGTAAGGTGGTTGCGCTGCTCAATAACCAGCCGCTCCGCCAGCTTGCGCTCCGTGATGTCATGGACAATGGCGAAAATGACCTTGCGCCCCTTGTCCATGATCATGCCCGCGAAGATTTCAACGTCAACCGTCGTGCCGTCCTTGCGGCGATGGCTGCTCTCGAACCGGGCGGTACCGTCCCTGTCCACCAGCCGATTCCGGGCACGCACCTGACGGGCGTCGGACAGGGTAAGGGCAAAGAAATCCAACCCGGTCATCTCCTCCCTGGAATACCCGTAATAGCTCTGCGCGGCCGTGTTGGACTCCACGATGACAAAGGTCTCTGCATCAATAAGCAGCTTGATTGCCTGGTTGGCAAAAAACAACCCCTTGAAACGGGCTTCACTCTCCTCGATGCGCCGTTGCGCCTCCAGGCGCTCCATGGCTTCGCGCACAAGCCGTCCGTTCAATTCGGCCAGAGCCACGGTGCGCTCCTTGACGCGCTCCTCAAGCTCGCTGTGCGCCTGTTCCAGAGCAAGCTGGCTGACCTTGCGATCCGTTACGTCCGTGGCAATGCAGAGCGCTAGGGTCTCTCCCGTGGGCATGCGCAGGGGAGTCGTCACCGCGTCGTACCAGCGGAAGGTGCCCAGCGCATCCTCCAACTCGCATTCCTGATGCACGGTTACGCCTGTCCGGCAGACTCTTTCGGCATTGGCCCCTACCAGCGTCCAGGCTGGAGACCCATCATGAAACATGCTCTCGAGGGGGGTATCCGGGGCAAAGTCGAACAGGGCGGCAAAGGCCTTGTTCACCAGTTGAGGACTGCCCTGCGCGTCATAGACAGAAATGAACGATGGGTCGGTATCCAGCACCAGACGGAAAAAGCCTTGCTCACGCCGCAGATTTTCCTCGGCCTTCAGGCGCTCCTGCACCTGCACCTGCAGGGCGGCGTTGCGGGAGGCTATACGCTCTTCCAGCACCCTCTGGTTATGCAGCAGGGTCTGCCGCGCATGCCCCCGGTCGGAAATGTCCATGAGCACCAGCAGCACATGGTCCCCCACCCCGGCTACGGGAAACGCACGACATTCATAGAGCCTGCCGTCCCTGTGCTCGGTCATGGAAGCCCCTTCGCCAGACCGCACGGCAAGGTCGTACACACGCATGAAGATGCTGGATGCGGGGAAAAGGGCGGCAAGAGGCCTGCCATGAATGGCGGCGGGAGGCTGGTCCAGATAGCTGGCCGCAAGGGGATTCGCGGAATGCACCATGCCGGAACGGGTTACCGTGAAAATGATGTCACGGTGCTCGCCAGATGCGGGAGCTGCCGCAGGCACGATATGGCATGCCAGCCGGTTGGCCCGTTCCAGCACTGCGTTCCGGGCCCTGAGCCGTTCCAGTTCCTCCCGAAGGGCGGCGAGTTCTCCTGCGCCGCCCTGGGCGGCGCCATCCTCAAAAGGCTCAGACATACGGACACTCCCCTCTCCGCTGCATTCACGAAAGGCACCACGCAGACCGACAGCCGGCCGCATGCTCGGCAGGGTACACTGTCGCCACGGTCAACTCAAGCATGCCCGGAGATACCATGAAAAAAGCCGCCTCCGGAATCTCCGGGGACGGCCTGAAACAGCACGTGCGGTTGGGCTCAGACGGAAGCCTGCGCCTGCACCTCCACAGGAGGGGTCTGCGGGGCAGCAGCGCCGACCTCGGCAAGCTCCTCTGCGGAAAAGATGCGGTTCACATCAAGAATGATCACGAAGTTCTCGCCCTGGCGTCCCATCCCCTTGATGAATTCGGACTTGATGGCAGTGCCCATGCGGGGTGCCGCCTCGATGGTGTCCTGCCCCATTTCGAACACTTCACGGACGGAGTCCACAAGTGTGCCGATGATGGTGGTGTCACCGTCCATCTCAACCTCGACAATAATGATGCAGGTATTCACCGTGTCTTCAATGGCGGGCATGCCGAACTTGCGACGCAGTTCGAGAACCGGAACAGCATGGCCGCGCAGATTGATGACCCCCCGCATGTACCCCGGCGTACGGGGAATGCGGGTTATGGAGGTGAGCTCCAGCACTTCCCTGACAGAACTGATGTCCAGCGCGAAGATTTCCTCCGCAAGCGAGAACGTGAGATACTGATTATTCTCGACCATGATCCCTCCGTCATCCCGGCATGCAGCCGGGCCCTGTTTGTGTCATCATTGCACGGGAGAAAAAAGAAGCCAGTATAATTTTGCCGGATGGTCGGTCAGTCCGGACTATGCGAGGCACAGGTCCGCAGCCATGGACCGCATGACGTCTCTGTCCGAACAGGTCAGCAACGCCTGCAGTTTCTCAAAGGGCAACTTGGCAGTGTCGTATTCCACCGTCAACGTCCGGGT
Source organism: Halodesulfovibrio sp. (assembly GCA_003252375.1). Classification (GTDB taxonomy): domain Bacteria; phylum Desulfobacterota; class Desulfovibrionia; order Desulfovibrionales; family Desulfovibrionaceae; genus Halodesulfovibrio. The sequence continues at coordinate 23,763 of QKEJ01000136.1, read as the reverse complement.
AAAGATGTTCAGACGTGTCTTGCGGATGGCGGACAGCCCTGAAAGGCCGGTTCGCGCAATTTCTGCAGCACCGGGATGGTTGCGGATCGCAAGATCAACTTTGAGCAAAAGCTTGCCGGGCACGTGCCGATCGACTGCAAGAAAATCCCACAGATCGGCCAGGAGAGTCAGATCCATTCTGTATCGTATTCCATGTTCTCAAGTTTTTCAGAAACCGCCGGGCCGAGGCCTCCCCCCGGACAGCTCGCGGAACGCATCGGCGCAGATGCAATATAATGATACTACCCTCAAGTGAGCACATAAACAACCCCCGCACCATTCCCCGGTCGCAGCCGGCTACAGGCACGGCAAACAGGTATGCCCATGGGCCACCACGGACACGGCGCCCCCTATCCAGGCGTTGCCGAAGCCCCCGATCGGGGAATAGGTCACCCGGCCGTGAATACAGGCTCCGCTGGGTTGCAGGATGTCCAACCCCACGTCTGCCCCTCCGGACACAGCCAGATGCAGAGCCAGCGCCATGGAGCCGGAACCGCACCCGGTTTCGAAGTGCGTGGAGGCCGTTTCCCGCACCCAGACAACTGGACGGATACGCGTCATGCCGCCGTCCCTGGTATGCCAGATGCAGCCGACAGCCTCCTCGTCGGCAAGCCCCAGCCGCTCTCGCCACCCAGCACAGGCGGCAACATACTCCTCCGGCATGGTGTGAAATGCCTCGTCCAGCAGCACATGCACTATCCCTTCAAGCCGGACAACGGTCACGCCCTGCTCCACGGGCTGCACGGCCCCTGCAGACGGGACAGGCATACGGACAGCCGCGTCGTACATACCGCCCCAATCCGCCGCTGAGGCCACACGCAGCAATATCGGCGCAGATGCACCAGAGACCTCCACCTCCGCCTCGCAGGTTCCCGAAGAGCTCAGCACAAGGGCGGGATGGTTCCGCATGACGAGCACCGCCCCAAGGGAGCGGGCCGCGTTGCCGCAGAATTCGCCTCCCATCATGACGAGACGGGGCCGACGGACGGACAGATCAACAAAGCCGACCTGCTCCGCCCCAAGATGCAACGGGTGCATCAGCGCATTGGCCAGCGCAGCGCGCCGCCTGGAACCGGGGTCAGGCATGTCCAGCAGGATGGTGGTGTTCCCGCCGGGGCTCAATTTGTAAAAGGGATACTGCATGGCTCTCCATCCGGACAGAATACATGAGGCTTGCGCCAGAAATCGGGTATGCCAGCCTTGTAGCCGAGCCCCAGCCTGGTGGCAACCCGACGCCCCTGATGCTTTGGAGCACATATGGCGCAATGCGATGTCGATATGATCTGTTTTTTCTGATTTTATGATTATATACACAATTGTAATAAAAAACACTGCGGTTTTCACCAAACACTACAAAACCATGGCTACACCTCACATGCAGAATGACATGAATGTTATTGATATATAATTTCAGCTAGTTAACAACAGACTGTGCACGCAGCCAACTTCCTGTACACCGGCAGAACCGGCTTTTTTTGCTATCGCAACATGCTAATTTTATTTGATAATATTTTATACATTTTTGTTAATACACAAACATTTGATTTAATTCATCTTTTACAAAAATAGCAATATTGCAAAAAGTGGTTGCAAGTGTCCTCACTTCGGGTAGTGTACAGACCACTGGGAAACAACTTTTTTGACCATTTCATTATGTTGAGGAGGCAATCCATGAGGAAATTCCTGTTTACGACTCTGTTCATGCTGCTTTTCGCTGCCCAGGCCATTGCAGCAGACACCATCAAAATCGGCTTCAACATCCCGCTCACCGGTGACATCCCCAAGGTTGGGGAAGCTTCCAAGTTTGCTGCAGAAATGCTTAAGGAAGACATCAACGGTGCAGGCGGCCTCGAAGTCGGCGGCCAGAAGTACCAGCTGGAATTCGTCTACGAAGACAACGAGTCCAAGGCTGAATCTGCCGTTAACGTTGCTCTCAAGCTCATCGAGCGCGACCAGGTTGTTGCCATCATCGGCCCCAACTCTTCCAAGCAGGCCGTTCCCGCCGGTGGCACCTGCGACGACAACCAGACCCCCATGGTGACCCCCTGGTCCACCAACCCCGACACCACGCTGGACCGCCCCTGGGTGTTCCGCGCTGCCTTCCTCGACCCCTTCCAGGGTCCCGTGGTAGCCAACTTTGCCGAAAAGACCTTCGGCGCCAAGACCGCTGCCGTTATCTATGATGTTTCCAACGACTACTCCAAGGGCCTTGCCGAAATCTTCCAGCAGGTCTGGGAAGGCAAGAAGGGCGCCGGTTCCGTTGTTGCCTTCGAATCCCATGGCACCAAGGACCAGGACTTCTCCGCTCAGCTGTCCACCATCGTCAGCGCTAAGCCCGACTTCATCTTCGTTCCCGACAACTACAACCAGGTTGCCCTGATCGTGAAGCAGGCCCGCCAGCTCGGCTACAAGGGTCCCTTCATGGGTTCCGACGCCTGGGGTTCCGCTGAACTCATGACCCTGTGCGGCGACGACTGCATCGGCCAGTACTTCTCCACCCACTACGCCGCAGCCGGCGCAACGGGCAAGACCAAGGAATTCATCGACCGCTACTCCGCCAAGTTCGGCTACACCCCTGACGACGTTGCCGCCCTCACCTGGGACGCCACCCGTCTGGTGCTGAAGGCCATTCAGGACGCCGGCAAGGTGGAATCCGACACCCGCAAGGAACGCAAGGCCATCCGTGAATCCATGGCCAAGATTCAGAAGTTCGAAGGCATCACCGGTACCATGAGCTTTGACGAACAGGGCGACCCCATCAAGTGCGCCGTTGTTGTTAAGATCAGCCCCGCCGGTCAGTTCGAATTCACCGAATCCGTCTGCCCCGAATAGTCACCCGCCCAAAAAGATAAGGCGGCGGGTCTGACCCGCCGCCTTTTTTACACCACACCACAACAACACTAACCATTAACACGACAGTTCCCGTATGTGCTGTTGAGGAGGTTTCCTCCTGTGGAAACGCTGCTACAAGGCTTCCTGCAATACATTATCAACTCGTTGCAGTGGGGCAGCTTCTACGCCCTTATCGCTGTTGGTTATACCCTGGTTTACGGCGTGCTGCTTCTGATCAACTTCGCCCATGGAGACATCTTCATGGTCGGGGCCTATATCGCTTTCTTCATCTCCTCCATGCTCATCACCTACCTCGGTGGCATGGCAGGCGGATGGACCCTGGTGGCGCTGGCCGTACCGCTGACCATGCTGCTGACGGCCTGCGTGGGAGTTACACTGGAACGTGTGGCTTACCGCCCGCTGCGCAGAAAGGGGGCCCACAGACTGTATGTTGTCATCACCGCGCTCATGTGCGGCCTGATACTTGAAAACGGCAACCTCGCACTGCTCGGCGCAAGCCGCAAGAAATTCCCCGAAATGGTGGATACCATAGTGCTTTCCATAGGTGGAGCGTCCATCACCAACCTGAAGCTGTTGGTCATTTTCGCCGCCGTCGCAGTTTTCCTGTTCCTGCACTGGATCGTGACCAAAACCAAGCTCGGCATGGCCATGCGCGCAGTCTCGTTTGACAAGTTCGCGGTACCGCTCATGGGCATTCCGCTGAACACGGTCATCGTCTTCACCTTCATCCTCGGATCCGGGTTTGCAGGGCTTGCCGGTCTGCTTTTCGCCATGTCCTATCCCATCCTGGAACCTTACATGGGAGCCCTGATCGGCTGGAAGGCATTCATTGCAGCCGTTGTCGGCGGCATCGGCGATATCCGGGGAGCCTTCATAGGCGGCTTCCTGCTCGCGTTCATCGAAATCGGGGTCGCCTCGGTGCTGCCCTCCTCGTTCCGCGATCTTTTCGCCTTCAGCATCCTGCTGGTCATTCTGTGGATCAAGCCCACGGGTCTCTTCGGCGTCGCCAAGACGACCAAAATCTAACGAACCGGATTACAGGAACTTCCGATGCAGAAACATACTTTCACCATCGCGCTCTTCCTATCCTGCCTCGGTTTGGTGGGTTTGGCGCAATACAATTGGCTTGACCAGTATATCCTTACGGTCATCATGTTCATGGGGATCAACATTATCCTCTCCTCGAGCCTGAATATCATCAACGGCTACATGGGCGAGTTCGCCTGCGGTCATGCCGGCTTCATGTGCGTCGGCGCATATGTCTCCTCCGTCCTTTCCGTGGCCATCTTTGCCAAGGACAAGGTATTTGGCGCCCCCATGCTCCCTCCGGACCTGGCCTGGATCGGCTTTCCGGCAATCATCCTCGCGGGCGCGCTGGTTGCCGCCCTGACCGGCCTGATCGTGGCCCTGCCGTCATTCAAGACGCGCGGCGACTATCTGGCCATCATCACCATCGCTGCCAACTACATGGTCATCTCGGCCATCGAGAACATGGACATCATCGGCGGCCCCCGAGGCTTTCAGGGCATGAAGAGGGTCATCAACTCCATGTACGACGTTGCCGACATCCCGTGGATGCTCATCTGGATCATCATCGGCACGCTCTTCTCCATCTTCCTCATCCGCCGGTTCGTCACGTCCACCTACGGCAAGGGCATCATCGCCATCAGCCAGGACGAGGTGGCCGCGGAAATCATGAGCATCAACACCAACAAGATGAAAATCTCGGCCTTCATGCTTTCGGCCGGTCTCGCGGGCCTTGCCGGCGGCCTGTTCGCCCACGTATACGGCTACGTGAACCCGCAGTCCTTCAGCATCATGAAGTCCACCGAATGCATGGTCATGGTCTACCTTGGCGGCATGGGCTCCCTGAGCGGCTCCGTGCTCAGCGCCATCATCTTCACCGTGCTGATCGAAGCGTTGCGCTTCATCATCCCCGAGGTGGACAGCCTGATGCACTCCATCGGCATTCTGCCGGACAGCTATGAGATTTCCCAGGTATGGAAGTGGGTTATCATCCCCATGATCCTGTTCTTCCTCATGCAGTTCCGGCCGGAAGGCATCTTTGGTAACAGGGAGTTGCCCGACTCCTTCCCGAAACTGCGTAAATTCTACAGCTTCAAGTAGGGGAGACAGCCATGCCACTTCTTGAAATCAAAAACATGACGCAACGATTCGGCGGACTGCAGGCCGTTTCGGACTTCAATATCAGCATTGAGGAAGGCCAGCTGCTGGCGCTTATCGGCCCCAACGGCGCCGGCAAGACCACGGTGTTCAACCTGACCTCCGGCTTCTACCAGCCCACGGAAGGCACCATCTTCTTTGATGGCAAACCCACCGCAGGCCTCAAGCCCCATCAGGTCACCGCCATGGGCATTGCCCGTACCTTCCAGAACATCCGGCTGTGGCACGACATGACCGTGCTGGACAACATCCGCATCTCCCAGCACTACCGCATGGGCTACAACATCTTCGACGCCTTCCTGCGCACCAAGCGATACCGGGAGCAGGAACGCTCCATCGACAATACCGCATGGGAAATGCTCGAAGCCATGAGCCTGAAGGAATACGCCTACGAGCGGCCGAAGAACCTGCCCTACGGCCTGCAGCGACGCGTGGAGATTGCCCGGGCCATGTCCATACGCCCCAAGCTGCTGCTGCTGGACGAACCGGCTGCCGGACTCAACTCGGCGGACGTTGAAGGGCTCATCAAGCTGATCCGCTGGATCCATACCGAATTCGACATCACCATCTGGATGATCGAACACCAGATGAAGGTGGTCATGTCCCTGTGTGAACATATCAAGGTCATTGATTTCGGTTCCACAATTGCCGACGGTACACCGGAGGAAATTCAGGCGAATCCGGTCGTTATCAAGGCCTACCTTGGAGACGACACAATCTGATGCTGCTATCCATAGAGAATCTCTACGTCAAATACGGCAACATTGAGGCCCTGCACGGCATCTCCTTCCACGTGAACGAGGGGGAGATTGTCACCCTTATCGGTGCCAACGGTGCAGGCAAGTCCACCACCCTGAACAGCATCATGCGCCTGCCCCCTCCGGAGGCGCCGCGCGTGATTTCGGGTGACATCAAGTTCCGCGGGCAGTCCATCCTGAACGTGGAACCGCACGATGTGGTCGCCAAGCTCAACCTCGCTCTCGCACCGGAAGGCCGCCGTATCTTCGGCAACCTGACGGTCATGGAGAACCTGACGCTGGCCACATACGCCCGCAAGAACGATCCGGACACGGAGATCAAGCGCGACCTCGATCGCATCTTCGATCTCTTCCCCCGGCTTGCGGAACGCAAGACCCAGCGCAGCGAATCGCTCTCCGGCGGCGAACAGCAGATGCTCGCCGTGGGCCGTGCCATCATGACCAAGTGCGACATGCTCCTTCTGGACGAACCCTCCATGGGGCTTGCCCCGCTGCTCATGTACGAAATGTTCCGTACCCTCAAGCAGATCAACCAGGAAGACGGCCTGACCATCGTCGTGGTTGAGCAGAACGCCAAGGTCGCCCTCAGCCTCGCGCACCGCGGATACGTGCTGGACACCGGCGAAATCGTGGCCAGCGGCGCTGCCGACGAACTGGCCAATGACCCCGAGGTGAAGAAGGCCTATCTGGGGGGCTAGCCTCCGCGCCAACAGTTATGCAAAGGCCCCGGTACCATGTACCGGGGCCTTCCTGTTTTCATCGTTGCGGGTGTACGCCTGCAAAAGCCCGGGCGTACTGACCGGGCGTCAGGCCCATGATCTGCCGGAACCTGTGAGCAAAGTGGCTCTGATCGAAAAAACCGCAGCGCAGCGCGACCTCGGCAATGGGAACGCCCCTTGCCAGCATATCGGCCCCCTGCTGGATACAGCTGACCATGTGCCACGCATAGGGCGGCAGCCCCATGTACGCCCGGAAACGGCGTGCAAGGCGCACCGCATCTCCGCCACAGGCGTCCGCCAGCAGATCGAGAGAGAATCCCGCCCCAGGCTGCATGGCGGCGGCAGTCCGCCGTTCCTCCATAACGCGCAGCATGGTCAGCACGTCATGCGGAGGACCTGTGCGCTGCTCCTCCTGGCCTGTGCGCCCGGAGATGGCAACAGGCTCGCTCCCGTGATGCAGCTGAGCCTGCAATTGCGCGAGGAACCTGTCCTCCGAGGCGGCACAAAGATCAAACAGCCCGTCCGCCAGTGGGGGGGACGAGACAATGGTCACCGGATGGCTGAGAGACAGCCGTTCCCGGGCCACGCACAGGCTTGCATGCATGCCGCCGCCCCCTCCTGCCGCATGACAACAGTGGGGCACGCCGGATGCGATAACCAGCAGGCTTCCCGCCTCCAGCGCCACATCCTCCGAAGAAAACCCGTACACCAACCGCGCATCACGCACCGCCGTGACGCACACCCGCCTGTGCACATGGCGCAGGACAGCGGGGATACGATCGCGGACAAGAACATGATGACTGCCGGATGCCCAGGCAGTCAGCGATACGGAACAGGCAGGTCTACGGGCCATAGGGTCTCCGGAAGGATTTCGGGGCTGTCCCACCACCGCCGGAGCAAACAGGCTTACAGCAGGGCGGGAACAAACGTTGCCAGAATATACACGCCATGCTCGCCCGCCACAACCCGATGCGGCATGTCCTGCGGAATGACGCCGCACACGCCGGGCCCATACTCGGTCTTCCGGTCTGCCAGCTCGCACCGGGCGTTCCCAGCCACTACCGCATGAAACTCCCAACACCCGCCATGACGATGCGTGTCCAGCACGCATCCGGGTTCTACCCGCACCATGTGCGTGCTGAACTGCCCCTGCGTCTCGCTGCCGGTCACCAGATGTCGCAGAGAAACACCCGCAAACGCCGGATGCCTGTTCCACGCCACGTCCTCACAACATACGTCGGTTGCCGCCAAAGCCACATGCCCGGAAAGAAATGGATTGTTCAACATGATTTCGGTACCTCCGCAGGCACCGTAGCGCGTCAGTGAGCGTCGGTATTGTACGATCCGGACATCACGCCCACACGGCTGGCTATGCACGTACGGCACTTGCTCAAGCCGTCGGCAGGGATTACCTATCCGGAACAGGGCACGGCATGCATACCTGCACTGCGTACCCGGACGGTTTATGTTCTCCTGCCTCCTGATGCAGCCCCCTGTGGGCCATCATACAGTCAGGATTGACCATTCCGCTCTTCAACCCTCCATGCTCATTGAAAAAGCTGAGCATTGTGCTAAACTGGAAGCATGAGCATGGCTCTTGAATTTTGCCGTCCCCCTGTTACGCTAGCGCCATATGACCAGACTGGTCCGAGGAGAACGCATGACCTTTGACATGGATACTGAACGGAAGCGGCTGGAGCGAAAGCTCGTCATCCTGCGAACCAAGGAATTTCTGCCCGCTCCCCTGCTTGATATCATCTCGGATACGGCTACCCTGCAGCTGGCTGCCAGACAGGCCGTTTCCGTCCCCCTTCCTTCGCTTCCGACGCCGCCCAGCGCCCACCTACAGGGCGTTCCCCTGCTTCCGCGCGAGCACTTCGTGTTTGACGCCAAACAGACGGCCCTGCTCTTCGGCAAGCTGCTGGCCCTGTCCGAAGCCTCCGGCGGCCCCATCGGCACCTCCGCGCAGGCCGTCCGCAAGGCACTGGAAGACGGCATTTTCAGCCTTTCCGAGGCCTGTGACGCCTTCATCCGGGATGATACGCTCTTCTTTGCCGACTGGGCCGCCCGGCTGCCCGAAGCCCCCAGCACGGTCCGCTTCCTTGTCCAGGGCAGCCTTACTCCCTCGCTGGAAGCCGTAAGCGAGCAGTTGAAGACGCATCACAATGATGAGGAGCCCTGGGCCTTCGGGCACTGTCCCTACTGCGGCTCGCTGCCCCTCATCTCTTCCCTGCGCGGCAAGGAAGGATTCCGGCACCTCACCTGCTCCTTCTGCCGTACCGATTACCGGGCCAAGCGGTTGCAGTGCGCCTTCTGCGGCGAGGAGGACCACGATAAGCTCGAATATTTCAAGGCAGAGGGAGAACGCGGGTTTGAAGTGCATGTCTGCCGAACCTGCAACTGCTATCTCAAGACCAGCGACTTCCGCGAACTGGATACGGTGAGCATTCCCGCCCTTGATGATCTGGAATCACTGGCGCTGGACATCCTTGCCCGCGAGCAGGGGCTCTCCCGTCCAACCCTTTCCGCATGGGGTTTCTAGCATGAGCAGCTCCGCCCCCTGTACCACGGCCATGCCACGCACCGTGCGCATCCGCCAGTACCGGGACGGGATGTGGGAAGAGCAGCAGGATGTCCTCAGCCGCGAAATTCCCATCACCATCCTGACCGATCAGGCGCCCCCCAAAACGCTGTGGGCCTGGCCCCATGCGCTGGAGGACCTTGCGCTGGGGCACGTGCTGCTCGACATGGACGGCATGGGCCGCACGGCCTCGGTGGAGGCCGTGGGCGAAAACCGGTTCAAGGTGACCCTTGACGGACCCGCGCCTGCAGACGGAGGGACGCCCGGCACCATTGCCGCGGCATCACTGCTGGAAGCCATGGGAACATTCATGCAGACCGAAGGCCTCTGGGACAATACCGGCTGCTTTCACAGGGCCGGGGTGCTGGACGCCGCCACCCTGCAGGTACTGCACCGCGCCGAGGACATCGGCAGGCACAACTGTCTGGACAGGCTGGCCGGATGGGCGCACCGGGAGGGCGTGAACCTCGCGGATATGGTCATGCTGGTCTCGGCCAGAGTCACCTCCAGCCTGTGCGCCAAGGCGCTTCGGGCCGGATTCCGGTACATTGTCAGCCGGTCCGCCGTAACCACAGCCTCCGTGGACATGGCGCTGGAGCACAATGCCACCCTTGTGGGCTTTGCCCGGGACAGGGAGAACCGCTTCACCGTTTTTGCCGACGAGGCTGGCAGGGTACGCGCATGAACGGGCGCACGGGTTCCGGACTGACCGGCGTTGTCCTTGCCGGAGGCCTGAGCACCCGTCTGGGCAATGACAAGACCGTCATCCGCCTGCACGGCGACTCCGGACCGGACCTGCTCACCCGCACCTGCTCCCTGCTCTCGGAAATCGTGGACGAGGTTTGGGTCTCCGGTCGCTCGGAAGTACCCAAGATTCCCGGCTACCATTGGCTCAGAGACGAACGGGTCGGCCTTGGTCCCATCGGTGGCGTCACCACCGCACTGCGCTCTGCCACAGGCCCCATCCTGGTCCTGTCGTGCGACCTTCCGTTCATGGATATTTCCTGCCTCGAACGGCTCGTGGCGCGCAGGGCGGAGCGAACCGACGCCACCCTGATGACCACCTTTCTGCAGGTGGAAACCGGCTTCATCGAATCGCTTGTGGCCATCTATGAACCCGCGGCCCTGCCGCTCTTCGAGCAGGCTGTGGGCAACGGCATCCACAAACTCAGCCGGGTCATCCCGGAAGAGGCCAGATTGTACGTTCCCTACACCAGCGAGGAATCCCTGCCCTTCTTCAACATCAACTATCCGGCGGACCTGGAAATGGCCCGTCGACTCATTGCGGGCCTATGAACCAGACAGCCATTCCCTTTCCTGCGGCAGCGTCCATCGGCGACTCCCACGGCCGGTGCGTGAACTACCTTCGCATCTCCGTGACGGACCGCTGCAACCTGCGGTGCATGTACTGCTGGAACAGCGAAGGCATGCAGTTCCTCCAGCATGCGGACATCCTTACCTACGAGGAAATCCTGCGTCTGGTGGACCTTGCCGTGGACATGGGCATCCGCAAGATACGGCTTACCGGCGGCGAGCCCTTTGCCCGCAAGGGACTGCTGCACCTGCTTGAGCAGATGCTTCTGCGCCACCCCGGGCTCGACCTGCGCCTGACCACCAACGCCACCCTGCTTTCCGGCAAGGTCCAGGCCCTGAAGGACATCGGGATAAGCTGGCTGAATATCTCCCTCGATACCTTCAACAGGCAGAAGTTTCAGCACATCACCGGGCGGGACATGCTGCGCAACGTAACCGGTGCCATCGACGAGGCGCTGGACCTGGGCATGAAGATCAAGCTCAATGCCGTGGCCCTCAAAGGCATCAACGACGACGAGCTGCCCGTCTTCATCAATTTTGCAAGGCGCAACCCCGTGGATGTCCGGTTCATCGAGTTCATGCCCATGGGGCATTGCAACCGCTGGACACAGGACAATTTCTGGGCAGCGGAAGATATCCTTGCCGCGGCCCGCTCCCATGCGGTGCTGACCACCCTCGGCCCCGGCGAGCGCAAGTCCGGCCCGGCCCGGCTGTACGGCATTGAAGGGGGCATGGGACGCCTCGGATTCATCTCGCCCATGTCGAACCACTTCTGCAACAGCTGCAACCGCCTGCGCATCACATCGGACGGCAAGTTGCGCACCTGCCTCTTCTCCGACAAGGAATACGGGCTGCGCCAGATTCTGCGCCACCCGGGCCTGTCCATGCAGCACGTGCGCCGGGTGCTGGAGAACGCCGGAAAGCGCAAGCCCCTTGGCTACAAGCTGCTGCAGGAGATGCGCGAGCACACCATCGCCGACAAGCGCATGAACGCCATAGGCGGCTAGCACACGCATATCGGCTTCCGCCCTCTCCTTTCCACAACGAAAAAGCCCGGTCCTTGCGGACCGGGCTTTCATTTCGTCTACGGTACGAGACCGGAAAGGGCTTAGAAGCCGAAACCGTCGTCGCCGGCGCCGGAAGCACCGAAACCGAAGGTATCCGGAACGTCTCCGCCGGAAGCATCGTCAAAGCCTGCGGGCTCGGCTGCTGCGGGAGCAGCGGCGGCATCACCGGCAACAGCACCTGCGGGAGCGGCAGCGCCCACGGGCAGGTTGGCCAGAGCTTCCTTCAGACCCTTGGAAACCATATCCTTCACGGAGGATTCGATTTCCTTCTCGTTGATGGCGACCTTGCCATCAAAGGCCTTCAGATCCTTCTGAGCGGCGGCGAGATCGGCCTTGGCCTTTTCCAGCTTCTCGGTCAGGTCGGCAACCTGCTTTTCCAGGGTAGCGGCCTTGGCTTCAAAGGGAGCCAGAGCCTCAACCTTGGCCTTCAGGTCTGCAACGTCGGCAGCCTGAGCGGCGGTGGTAGCCTTGGCATCAGCCATCTTGTCCAGCACCACGGAGATGCCGGCCATTTCGGCTGCGGGGATGGGCTCGATGGAAACGTTGTCACCCAGAGCAGCGGCCTGCTTCTGGGCCCACTCTTCGAACACCACGTTTTCAGAGTATTCACAGCTCATGAAACGGGGTTCAAGGCTGTACAGCCAGCCCTTGGCGATGGGAGCAACGGCACCCAGTTCTTCAGCGGAAAGTTCACGCTGCGCCAGGTAGCCAAGCAGATCGGCAACATCGGCACCGCTCTTGCCGGCAATCACACCAAGGATGGTTTCCATTTTGAAAACCCTGCGTGCTTCTTCAGACATTTGGGCCTCCTATAATCAAGGAAAGAATATTTTCTTGTTGAAGTCTTTTCTTGACGCGCCCCCGCACAGGCGGGAGCGCTTGTCGTTTTCTAACGGCGTCCCATGTGACGCACATACGTCAGCGCAACGGTGCGGTATACCACGTGGCCCAGCTTGGACCAGGGCAGGTATGCAAAGAGCATCCACACGGCTACGAGGTGCATGTAGTACACGGTGTACGCGATCTGGGGGATGCCAGCCAAGCGGGAAAGCTCGGAAAGCACGCCGGTCAGAGCGACAGCCCAGATGACATTAAGCAGATACCAGTCGTAGTAGTTCGACTTGGTCTTTGCGTCTTCCTGACTACGACGGCGATTGGTCAGCACGGCCATGCCGACGATCAGCATGATGGCGCCGACGTTCGCCAGAATCTTGATGGGGTTGGTCAGGTTCAGCGGGGTGTGGATGGCAATGGAGTGGAACAGGTATCCACCCCAGTGGCCCACAGCCACGACGCCGGTAACCACCATCAGGGCAAGGAAGGCGTAGAAGACCAGCATATGACCGGCCTTGCGGTCGGAGCGGTCGTCGCCGCAATCCTTGAACTTCTTATGGGTCATGATCTCTTCGAACAGCACGTCCTTCAGGCACAGAAGCAGGGGCTTCTGCTTGCCAAGGACCAGCGTCGTGCCCTCGGGCTTGAAGGATTTGATAAGGTTGCGCGTTCCCTTGAAGAAGCAGGCAACCATGCCGAAGAAGGTGAGCATGAAGATGGGGTCGATGAAGTAGTCGCCAAAGAACAGATTACCGTACACGATTTCACCGTCGGGACCGACAGGGAAAGCGGATCCGGCATAGTAGTTGGCGCTGATGAACCAGATGACCGCCCACAGGATTGCGGGGATGGCGATGAGGTTGATCAGGTACTTGGGGCTGCTCATCCACTTGCCGATAGTGGGGAACACGTTGATGCGCTGGTACGCCATGTTGCGCAGGGCGCTCAGCAGGTCACCGGGCTTGGCACCACGGGGGCACAGGTCGGAACAGGTGCCGCAGTTGTGGCAAAGCCAGATGTCGGGGTTATTGATAAGCTTGTCCTTCAAGCCCCACGAAGCCCACACCATCTCCTTGCGGGGATAGGGGTTGCTGGCGGGAGAGATGGGGCAAGCCACGCTGCAGGTAGCGCACTGGTAGCACTTCTTCAGGGATTCCCCACCTACAGCTTGCAACTCTTTGACAAACTGAAGATCTGGTTGGATTCTTACGGACTGAGCCATATTCCATCTCCTCCTAGTAGCCCTTGAACGGGTTCGGACCCTTTTCGAAGATCATCTGCATGAACTCCTCGATCATGTCCGGCACCTTGTCGTACTCGTCGATGGCGACTTCGTACTGTTCCACGCGGTCGGGTTCCACACCGAGACGGTTGAGCGTTTCGGCGATGTTGTCCTTGCGGCGGTTACAGATTTCGGAGCCCTTGACGAAGTGGCACTGGTAATCATCGCCATACTTACAACCGAGCATCATCACGCCGTCGATACCCTTGGACATGGCGTCGGCAACCCAGATGGCGTTGACCGAGCCAAGACAGCGTACGGGAATGATACGTACGTAGGGGCTCCACTTCTTGCCGCGGACAGCGGCCATATCCAGCGCGGGATAGGCGTCGTTTTCGCAGGCAAGGATGATGACGCGGGGACCGTCGGCTTCCATGTTGTCCGGAACGTAGACTTCGCGGATCATGGTACCGATCTGGTCGATATTGTAGTTGTCGAAGGAGATGACGCGTTCCGGACAGGCGCCCATACAGGTACCGCAACGGCGGCAACGGCTGTAGTTGGGCAGCGGCGTTCCCTTTTCATCATCGTCCAGTGCGCCGAAGGGACATTCCTCGGTGCAGCGCTTGCACTGGGTGCAACGCACGAAGTTGAACACGGGGTAGCTCAGGTCACCGGAGCGGGGATGTACGGCAACACCGCGGTTGGCCGATTCCACGCACTGGATGGCCTTGAGGGTAGCGCCGATGGCGTCTTCCTCGGCAGCATCCAGCATCATGGGCTGACGGACGCAGCCTGCAGCGTACACACCGGTACGACGCGTTTCATACGGGAAGCAGATGTAGTTGGAATCCGCATACCCTTCAAAAAGGTCCAGATCGGGGAAGTTCGGGCCCTGACGGTACACGAAGTTCATGATCGGGTCCTTGGCGGTGGCGGGAACGATACCCGTGGGCAGAACGACCATATCAACGGCCAGTTCGATGTCGCCGCCCATCAGGGTGTTGCCTGCGGAAACGATGATCTCGTCGCCGTCGGCTGCAACGCCCTTGATCTCGGCCTTGGACATCATGATGCCCAGACGGTTCTGCGCAGCCTTGTAGTAGCGCTCGTGGATGCCCTGCACGACCATGGAATCATACAGGATGAAGGCCTGGCCGTCTTCGAAGGTGTCGCACACGTAGTTGGCCTGCTTGAGGGCAACCACGGAGCTCACGGCGTTGGAGATGGGCAGGTGGCGTACGGATTCAAGATCCTTGTGCACGTACTTGGCCTTTTCGGTCTCTTCACCCTCAGCCGCCTTTTCAGCCTCGGCCGGAGCTTCTTCATCACAGACAGGAGCGTAGATGTCGCCACCGTCCACCATGCTGGTGTTCAGGATGAAGGCAACGCGCTTGGCGGTAAGCGCTCCGGTCTTGGCCAGCTTTTCGAACTCGGCGGCGGTAACCACATTGGGTACGCTGCCGTAGCCCATGGGACCAAGCACCTTGGGATTCTGCGGTACCCAGCCGGCAGCCAGAACCACGGCGCCCACGGGATACTGTTCGCCCTTGATGGTGGCCTTGTACTGGCCGGGCAGCCCTTCGAGCTTTTCGAGACGGGCGCCGGTAATGACCTTGATCTTGGCATTGCCGGTCACGTCTTCGATCTTCTTCTCGATACCGGTGGCATGCGCCTCGGTATAGGGGTATTCCAGAGGAGCGGTCTTGAGCATGCCGAGGGCCTTGCCGCCGAGTTCCGCTTCCTTTTCCACCAGGATGACATCAAAGCCGTAGTCGGCTGCCTGCTTGGCTGCGGTCAGACCGGCCCAGCCGCCACCGATGACCATGATGGTCTTCACCGTCTCGAATTCGGGCGGCGTAGGCACACCGGTCTTCTGCAGCTTGAACACGCCCATGTTCACGTAGTCCTTCGCCATGAGGGTCAGGAGCTCGGGGGCGTCGTCCCCTGCAGCGGGAACGGAGCCGTCCGCATCGCGGAAGGACATCACGCAGTGTTCACGCAGGTTGACGCGGTCGACGATCACGCCTTCAAAGTCGTACAGGTCCCAGTCCACACGGGGGGTGGCACCGCACAGCAGCACGCCGTCCAGTTCGTTCTCTTCAATATCAGCACGGATTTCCGCGCGGGCGCTGTCTGCGGCAAGCACGGGAAATGCCTTTGCCACGGGACAGGAAGCGCCGAACTTACTTGTTACGTGAGCAGCCAACTCCTCGCCATCAAGGATGCCAAGGGCCGACTGGTCAAAATATACGCCTATTTTTTCGGCCATTATCTACTACCTCCCTCGCACCGTCTGGATAGCTTTGAGCGCGGCGCTGGTGCCGGACTGCGCGGTGCGCATGACATCCAGGGGCTTCGTGGCGCAGCCGGCTGCAAAGATACCCTTTGCTTCGCCGCCGATAACGAAACCGTCCTCATCAAGCTGCACGCCGAAGGGATTCTTTTCACCGGACAGGCTGGGCTGCATACCGGTTGCCAGAACCACCATGTCGTGACGGACCTTCTTCTTGGTCCCCTTCACGGCGTCTTCGACTTCAACAATCACATCGCCCGTTGCGGCATCACTTTCAACACCGGCAACCTTGCCCTTCACGAGATGAATCATCTCGTCGGCAGTGGCCTTGCGCATGAACTTGTCATAGCGGCCGGGGGTACGCAGGTCGATGTAGTAAATGGTCACTTCGGCATCAGGGTACTGTTCACGTACGTACAGGGCCTGCTTCAGGGAAGCCATGCAGCAGATGTAGGAACAGAAGTTCAGGTGGTTCTGGTCACGGGACCCGGCACACTGAACAAAGGCGATCTTCTTGGGAGCCTTGCCGTCGGTGGGACGCTGAATGGCACCATTGGTGGGACCGTTGGGCGAAGCAAGACGCTCAAGCTGCATGTTGGACACGCAGTTCTTGATCTGACCGGCACCGAGGTTGGTCAGGTTGGTCACGTCGTAGGGCTTCCACCCGGTGGCCAGCACGATGCTGCCAACGTTCAGAACAACGCTCTTCTCGGATTCGTTCAGGTCACAGTGGACACTGGAGCCCACCTTGAGCTTGTCGGCCTGGGAGAGGTTGTCCTTCTCGAGAACGTAGCGGTTGGGGAAGGCAAAGGGCGTATCCATGTACAGGGGCTTGCGGGTGGAAAGACCGAAGTTGAATTCGTCGGTCACCTCACCTTCAAGGCCTTCTGCCAGGGTGCTCAGCTCGGCGCTGCTGGGAGCGGTGCAACGGGGCGCAATGCTCAGCGTTACCGTGAAGTTGCCAGCTTCGCCCGCCACGGAATCCACCGTAGCCTGGGTAAAAAATTTCACATTGGGGTTTTTCTTGATGCGCTGGAACTGAATTTCCAGGCCACAGGACGGAGGGCAGAGCTTGGGGAAATATTTGTTAAGCTGTGCCACCCGGCCGCCAAGAAAAGGGCTTTTCTCGACGATGTACACTTCGTAGCCGAGTTCAGCGGCTTCAAGCGCGGCCGTGATGCCGCTGAAGCCGCCACCGACGACGAGTATGGAGTTGGACATTCTTGCTATCCTCCCTACGGATGTTTCGGGCCAATTCGACAAAACGGCCTAAGCCCAGACAATAAGGCATGGAAACTTACTGCCCCGGCTTAGACCGTCTGGGTCAGGGAAGAAAAAAGGGCGGTTGCGGTTACCCGCAACCGCCCGGGAGTTCTAAGACCTACTCAGATACTAAGCAGTGGGAATGATCTGGTAGTAGGGCTTCTTGAAGATGGTGGTTTCACCGGTCTTCACGTCGTACTTCGAGTTAACGAAGCACTTCCACTTGGAGTCGTCCAGGCCCATGAAGTCTGCACGGTAGTAGAAGCCGGGGTAACGGGATTCCGTACGGAACGCGATGTGCTGCATGTGCAGACGAACGGTCCACAGACGGTGGTAGTTTTCCCAGCAACGAAGCAGTTCGTGCAGGTCGCGGGCAGCGAGCTTCAGGGAGTCTTCTTCCAGCATGTCCAGCAGGTGGAAGCCGGTGTTCAGGGCTGCTTCGGAGGTGGTGTAGTAGGTGCCTACGCCGCCGCCGTATTCGTCAGTAGCCTTGACGAGACGCATCATGAAGTTCTTGGGCGAGATGAACTCGGGGTTAACCACGGAGCAGGTGGATGCACCCTTGCCGGCTTCGTAGTTCTTGTAGGGACGGTAGATCAGGTCAGCAAGGGCCTTGGGATCTTCAGCGATGGAAGGCTTGTAGTCCTTGTGATCGATGCACCAGCGGACCATCTGCTTGCCGCAGATACGGCCTTCAGCATGGGAACCGGAGGAGAACTTGTGGCCGGAAGCGCCAACGCCGTCAGCGCAGGTCCACAGGCCCATAACGGTGGTCATACGGTTGTAGACCTTACCGTTGGCAGCGCGCACCTTGTAGTCTTCGGGAACCCAGGATTCGTCGGGACCGGAAGTCCAGATGCCGCAGCAGCCGGAGTGGGAACCGAGGAGGTAAGGTTCGGTGGGCATGATTTCGGAACCGGTTTCTTCGGGCTGGATGTTGGAGGCGGCCCAGAGGTTAGCCTGGCCAACACACATGTCGAGGAAGTCTTCCCAAGCTTCAGCTTCGAGGTGCTTCTGCTGTGCGGGAGTCATGGTTTCGAAGGTGGTCTGCAGAGCGGTCTTGGTGTCCATGTAGATGGGGCCGCGACCTTCGCGCATTTCGCGAAGCATCATGTGGTTACGCAGACAGGTCGGGATAACGTGACCCTTGGCGTAGCCGCGATCTTCGTAGGGCTTCAGCATGGCGCGGTTGGTTTCGCAGTAGTCTTCGCCCTTGAAGTTGGTAGCCTTAGCCTTGAAGAGCAGGAACCATGCGCCAACCGGGCCGTAACCGTCCTTGAAGCGGGCGGGGACGAAGCGGTTTTCCATCATGGTCATTTCAGCGCCAACCTGAGCACACATGGTGTAGGTGGAACCTGCGTTCCAAACGGGGTACCATGCACGACCCATGCCTTCACCGGTGGAGCGGGGCTTGTACACGTTAACGGCGCCGCCGCAAGCCACAACCATGGCGTTGGTGCGGAAGATGTGCACTTCGTTGGCACGCAGGTTGAAGCCCACGGCGCCGGCGATGCGGTTTTCTTCCTTGGAGTCGAGGAGCAGCTTCACGATGAAGATACGTTCCATCAGGCGTTCTTCGCCAAGAGCGTTCTTGGCGGCTTCAGCCACGATGCACTTGTAGGATTCACCGTTGATCATCATCTGCCAGCGGCCGGAACGAACGCATTCGTCGCCGTTGCGCAGGGACTTGCCGGCAGCCTTAGCGGCAGCGCCGTCAAGGTTGTGACCGTTTTCGTCCTTGATCCAGCAGGGCAGGCCCCACTCTTCGAACAGGTGAACGGAATCGTCAACGTGACGGCCCAGGTCGAAGATAAGGTCTTCGCGAACCAGGCCCATGAGGTCGGTACGAACCATGCGGACGTAGTCGTCAGCGTCGTTCTTGCCGAGGTAGGTGTTGATTGCGGACAGACCCTGGGCAACAGCACCGGAGCGCTCGAGGGCAGCCTTGTCAACCAGCATGATCTTCAGTTCGGGAGCGAACTTGTCAGCCCAGCGCACAGCTTCAAAAGCGGCGCCGCAGTTACCCATACCACCACCAACCATAAGGATGTCAACGTCGTGTTCCTTGACTACCGGCTCAGCGATAGCAACACCACGGGGCTGTTCCTTAGCAGGAATCATCGGCATGATAATATCTCCTATAGGAAATTTTCTTTTCGTTACGTGATCCGGGCAACCGCTTAAACAGCGGAAGCCTTCTTAACCATGGTGATGTCTGCTTCAGCCACTTCAATCTTCTGGCCCATAGCTTCCTTGGGAGCAACCAGAGCAGATTCGGTGAACAGCAGTTCGTCATCCAGGTCCTTCGGTTCGGGCTTGCCTTCGAAGGGCTTGATGGAACCTTCAGGGGTGGTGCGGATCGGGAACTTGAAGCGCTTCACATTGCCGTTACGGAACTTAACAGTCCACATAATGGAATCGGCGGAACGCATGGGGATACAAGTACCGCCCATGGGTGCGAAGTCAGCGTAGGGACGTGCGGTGATTGCGCCCTGGGGGCAAATCTTCACACAGGAGTAACATTCCCAGCAAGCCTCAGGTTCCTGGTTGAAAGCACGCATTGCTTCGGGATCCAGAATCATGAGGTCGTTAGGGCAGATGTACATGCAGGCGGTCTTTTCGCCACCCTTGCAGCCATCGCACTTAGACGGGTCTACGTAAGTCGGCATACCTTATCCTCCAACACAACGAAATTAAAGGTTTTACCTAAAAGCCTTTTTCCCATTTCGGGGTCCATCTGATCGATGGAGACAAAAAAGCAGCGTCACATAACGTTCTGCCTTTTAGGCCTCCATCGGCATAGGCGGGCAAGACGGACGACTATTCCGGCTTGCTTGTGAGATAAGTAACAAAGCTGACAGGGGCAGGTCAAGCGGCTTGTTCGTTTTTTTCACAAACCCCCCGCAAGAAGCCATAACCCTGCGATTTTCCGTGCTTTGGTACAGATCAAACAACCCCTTACCAAGCGGCAAAAGCCGCATGGTCCATAGCCATTTACATTGATTGAGCCAAGGTTGCAAGGGTGCATGACATTCTTAATGCATTTTTTCACGAAACCCCGGAACACAGGCCGAGTCTAGATTTTCTCTTACATTTCCCCCTGCGCCCCCCCTTCCCTGCTAACGGTTTGAACACCCAATCAAAAACCTGCGCCATTCCCTGCCCCCGCAACGCTGCACAGCCGTCTGCAACGGGCATTCGCTCCTCCCGGGGGCTGTTCCGGACACCAACAATACCGAGCTTGTGAAGCATGGCACACTGTCTGCGCTTGCCTATCACAGGCTCCTCCATATATTATTGATGGTGAGGCCGCATTCTGCACGCACAGGGTTACAGCCTCATGGGCGCCACGTGCCGGAAGGATGGCATCGATTATTCTTGTTGCGGTCCCTCCGGTTTCACGCTACGGGAACGCACACATTTTCTAATGCTCAATGCAAGGCGAATAGCGATGAAGAAGAATATGACCCTGGTCGAAGAGATCAGTGAAATGGACGTGGATTTGATGAAGCTGCTGGCACGCCGCTCCAAGCTCGTCCAGAAGACCCGCCGCCCCAAGAAAGAGGGCTCCGGCACCACAGGAATTTCCAGCGAGAAGCAGTTGCGTCTGCTGTGGGAGGCCAATGCCGCCAAGTTCAGCAAGGACCCCCGTCTCGCCCGGCAGCTGTTCAGTCTGATCCAGGACATCGAGTTCACGTCCAAGACCGAGGCTGACGAAAAGACGGATTTCACCCTGTCTCCCAACCGCAAGCCCGTCAACGTGGACCTGCCCGGCCCGGCTTCCCTGCGTGAAGCTCAGCTGTGGATGGCCATGACGGCCGCCGCCGGCGCCGAGAGCCGCCTCAAGGGACTGGTCAGCGCCGCCCCCGTGGTGGAACTGTCCAAGGCCCTCAACCAGGCGGGCGCTGCACTGCACTGGCAGAACGACGATATCGTCAGCAAGGGGAACGATGCCCTCACCTTTGCCGACAAGGTCATATTCGCAGGTGACGATCACCTGAACTTCTACCTGCTGGCCCTCATGGCCGCAGGTCGCCACGGCACCCTCAAGTTTACCGGCGGCTCCGTCCTCAAGGATGCGGACTTCACCGCCTTCCGCCACTTCCTGCCGCAGCTCGGCGCACGCATCGCGCACGTCATTCCCCGCTCCAACGGCCTGCCCGTGCGGCTTGAATGCTCCGGGGTCATCCCCGACGCCATCGCCATTCCCGGCGACTTGCCTGCCGATGCCGTTGTCGCCGTGCTTGTTGCAGCCGCCACGTGGGATGTGCCGGTAACCATCAATCTCAACAACAACCCGCACGGCGAGACCTGCCTGAACGAGGCCCGCGCCCTGCTCGAACAGTGCGACATCCGCATCGACGGCACGGTCAGCGCGTTCAGCATCCTGCCCGGCCCGGCAGCCGTTCCTGCAGAACCGCTCCAGACGCTGGACCCGGCCATCTGTTCGGTCCTGCTTTCCCTCCCGGCCTTCACCTCGGGCACCGTCCGCCTCGGCGGCGACTGGCCCGAAGCCCTGCCCGAAGGCGCCGACGCCCTGGGGCTGCTGCGTTCCTTCGGCCTGGACGTCGTCACCGGCAACGGTTCGGTCACGGCCACGGCAACGGAGAACGTGAACAAGGCGGAACAGGCCGTGCTGGGCGCCCTGCCCGCGCAGTACTACCCCCTTGCGGTGGCGGTTTCCTGCGCACGCGCCAAGAACACCGGCAACCCGGTTGCCCTGCCCCCCATGCCCGAAGGCATGGACGGCGCACTGGTCGAGGGATTCGTGGCTCAGGCCAACATGCTCATTGACGACGGCAAGGTCTTCCCTTCGGCCAACGTGCCCGCCTCCACCGTATGGAGCAGCCCGGACGCCTACTGGACCATGGCCTTTGCCCTGCTCGCCTTCCTCAAGCGTTCCATCAAGCTCTCCAACCCCGGAACGGTAACCGACCTCATGCCGTCCTTCTGGACATTCTACAACGGCCTTCCCGAACCGACCATGGTCCGCAAGCCCAGACAGGAGAATACCAGTGAGCAACCCAAACGACGCAGAATCATTGCCGAATAGCATCCCGGAACTTCTGACTCTGATTGATCAGTATACGCAGGAGCTCACGGCGCTGGATGCCGAACAGAAGCGTCTTTTCGCGGCCGAGGATCCGGCCCGGGGCATCTTCTTCGCCGCCGAGATCCATCAGAACCGGCAGACCAAGAACCAGATGCAGGTGCAGGTACAGTATGCCCAGGTACGCCTGAACCGCCTGAAGATGGAAGCCGAGCCCTTTTAGGGAATCCGATACAAAAAGCCCCCGATGTCATGCATCGGGGGCTTTTCCGTTGTCTGTCTGCCGCACGCCGACTCATGCCACGGCCACGCCGAGGGCCTGCTCCAGATCCTCCATGATATCGTGCACATTCTCGATGCCCACGGAAAGACGGATTAGGTCCGGCGTGATGCCGCCTGCGCGCTGCTGCGCCTCGGTCAGCTGCGAATGGGTGGTGGAGGCGGGATGGATGGCCAGACTCTTGGCGTCCCCCACGTTGGCAAGATGCGAGACCAGCTTCAGATTGTCGATGAACCGGGCCCCGGCCTCGGCGCCGCCCCGGATGCCGAACACCACCATGCCGCCGTATCCCTGCGGAAACTGTTCGCGGGCCGCCGCATGGGAAGGATCGTCCGGCAGCCCGGGATACCGCACCCACGCCACGGCAGCATGCTCCTTCAGGTATTCCGCAATACGCACGGCATTGGCCGAATGCCGTTCCATGCGCAGGCTAAGTGTCTCCAGCCCCTGCAGGAACAGCCAGCAGTTGTCCGGGCTGATGCAGCCGCCCAAATTACGCAGCGGCACCAGCCGCAGGCGCACCGCAAAGGCCATGGGGGTCAGCGGGCCAAGATCATGGGCATACCGCAGGCCGTGATAGGAATTGTCCGGCTCGTTGTAGAGGGCGAACTTGGGATCGGACCAGTCAAAGGTTCCGCCGTCCACCACAATGCCACCCAGCCCCGTGCCGTGTCCGCCAATCCACTTGGTCAGCGAGTGGATGACCACATGCGCCCCATGCTCCAGCGGCCGGAACATGCTGGGCGGCGTGAAGGTGGAGTCCACCACCAGCGGCAGATGGAATTCCTCGGCCACCTTTGCCACCTCGCGGATACGAATCACGTCCAGCGAGGGATTGCCGATGACCTCGGTAAAGAGCATGCGGGTTCTCTCCGTGATCTGGGCGCGGATGGATGCCGGGTCGCCAAAGTCCGCAAACCGGGTGACGATGCCCTGGTCCGGAAGGATGGCGTCAAACATGGTATACGTGCCGCCGTAGAGGTTGGAGGCGGCAACGATCTCGTCCCCCTTCCGGCAGATGTTCAGCACCGTGTAGTGGATGGCCGTGGTTCCCGAGGCCAGCGCCACGGAGGCTACCCCGCCTTCCAGCGAAGCCATGCGCTGTTCCAGCGCCTCCTGCGTGGGGTTGCCCAGCCGCGTATAGATGTTGCCCAGTTCCTTCAGCGCAAACAGGTTGGCCGCGTGCTCCGTACTGTTGAACAGGTAGGCCGCGGTCCTGTGCACCGGAATGGCGCGGGCGTTGGTGGAATCCTTGGCGCACCCGGCATGCAGGGCCCGGGTCTCGAAACGATGTGTTGTTGTC
>QKEJ01000129.1 GCA_003252375.1 Halodesulfovibrio sp. | reverse complement strand
CCAGCAGGCCCCTTTCAGAAGGATTGAACGGCGTATCCATAGCCAGCAAAACGGGAACAAAGGCAAGAAAAAAGAAGATTGTTCCATTCTGGAACAATCTTCTTTTTTCCTAACAAGTCAATAAAACCGGATAGGTACGAGAAAACCCCGGATATGCCAATGAGGTCGTCTATTTGGGCACAATGGGATGGTGCGCGGACTCGTACATGGTCAGTTCCCGGGTATGACAGATGCAGTTGTTTCCCCTGCCCAGCGGCCCGGCGAGCTTCTGATACTGCAGGGGAATGATGTTGTTGCGCTGCGGTCCGTAGGCGTTCTCCGCCGGGTACAGGGCATGGGTGGAGCCGTGGCAGGCCTGGCACATCACCGCCCCCATGTCGTCCTGGCGGTTGCTGAACAGGTCGCCGGGATCCCCCGACGTCCACTGGTTGGCGGCGGAGGCATCGGCCGCCGGAGTCGTGAAGAAGTCATGGCAGACCGCGCAGTCCGGCTCGCTCACCCACGGGGCACGGGGCTGCACATCCTGCAGCGAGGACGCAGCCCGGGGCGCAAGATGCGTCATCAGCCGCTCCACACCCTGCTTGCCTTCGGCCTTCTCCCTCTTGAGCAGACCGAGCGCGTGGTCCTCAAGCGTGCCATGACAGTTGACGCAGGTAAGCCCCTTGGCCGCATGCAGGCCGCGCAGTCCCTGTGTCAGCGTGGAACGGGCCGCGGGGTGGCAGCTCTTGCAGCTGCGGTCGTCCTTCTCGCCCAGATAGTTGGCGTGCCAGCCGTGCACGGCGGCGGAGAACCCGATAAGCCCTTCACGCCCCTTGGTGCCCACCTTGTCCGAACCATGACAGCTCTGGCAGAGCACGGGGTTCCCGGCAGCGGCACGGGCGGTCAGGTCGGTGTGGTTGATCTTGTCATGCGCGGCAAGGATGTTGCGGGCCGTGGTGTCGGACATGCCCGTCCGGTCCGCCACGCGCCAGCCGCCGTCATGGCAGTTCCGGCATCCCCACTCCGTGGAGGCGGGAATGGCCACCTTGGTGGTGGCGAGCAGCTCGCCCTGAGCGTTGCGGGCCTCCACGGTCAGCAGGGGGTACGGGGTGACGCTGCCGTCGTTGCCGTACGGCATGGCCGCAAGCCCGTTCACCACAAAGGCGCGATGCGCCTCGTCCGGAGCAAAGGTGCCCGCAATGGGTGCCCCGGCAACGCCGTCCGGCCCGATGCCCGTGTTTTCCGCCACGGACTGCCCGAACAGGCTTTGCACATATTTCCAGAACGACACATGTCGGGCCGGTGTCTCAAAGCCCTTCTCCATGGCGTAGGAGAGCACCACGTCATCCGTAATCAGTTCCGGCGTGTCATCCCGGCGCAAGAGCTGCGCACGGACAGTCACCCCGGGCGGCTGCATGGTGAAATGGTCATTATTGTCCGAGATGGTGGTCATGCCCATGGTGGCCCAGGCCACCAGCACGTACTCTGCCTCGTGCTGGTTGAACGCGGGAATGATGGTGGCCAGCGCCTGCGGCGAGACAGGCGCCTCCGCAGGACTGCGGCGCTGGATGCTGTCGGCGATATAGGTGGCCAGCGCCACGCGCTCCTCGGCCGTGCCGATGAAGGGCGGCATGAAGTTGCGCAGCCGCCCCTGCCCGGAAAGCTGAGCCTCCAGCCCGGAGCGGGTCAGGGCGGCCGTCCGCGTCTCGGCAGAGAGCATGGGGCCGTCCACGCTGTGGCAGGCAAGACATTGCAGGCGATAGAGCTCCTCACCCGCCGCAATCATGTTGTCCGCAGGCACCGAACGCAGACGCACCCACTTGGCGCTCGCCAGTGCCCCGGCCTTGCGGATGGCCTCGGTCTCCGACACCTTGATGGAATTGGACCAGGTATGCCCGTGGATGAGATAGGGGCGACGCCCTGCTTCGCGCGTCCATTCGAAGATGCCCATGTGCCCCAGCCCGGCGACAACCAGCGCCCAGACCAGCAGCGTGCGGCACCAGCGGGTGCGCAGGTAGGCTACCAGCAGACCGCCCGCAATGATGGCCGCGGTGACCGGGAAGAACACCCGCACCAGCTGCGGTGTCTGTGCGGAACGCTCCAGCACCATGGAAAACTGCGGCTCGGGCAGCGCATACACGTACCACAGGCCTGCCGGAAGCATGATCAGGAACGGCAGCCCCACCCAGTAGACGGCATAGCGCACCATGCGCTCGCGGGTTGCGGCATCCTCTATGCGGATGGCCGTGACCAGCGCAAACAGCCCGGCCCCCATGAAACAGATGGCCGAACGCAGGGCCAGCGAAGGCCAGAAGGTGGGGTTGAAGAACCCGTCCCAGTACTCCTGCGTTGCAAGCCAGTCTCCCGGTGTAAGCATGGCGGTGATGATGCCGTTGATCACGAACAGGGACAGATAGGCAAAAAGGAAATAGAACCAGCCGAGCGTCATGTGGTCGCGCCGGTCCATGGCGTCGAAGCGGTAATGATAGAGCAGCAGGGCCACGACTTCACCGAGGAAGAACACCCACTCCGTGCCCCATCCGAATCCGAAGGCATGTACCAGCGTGGACGTGGCCGAAGGTGACAGCAGGCCAATGGTGAACCAGATGCCCACCCCGGTCATGCCGCCCGCCACCATGGTGGTCAGCAGGAAGAACCGGGTATGCCGCCGCACGTAGGCAAGGATGGCGTCATTGCCCTCGCGCACGGCCTTGCGTTCCGTCAGGACCAGGAAGAGTCCGCCGCCCACGGCAAAATGGGCTATGAACACATGGAACACCGCCATGCAGGCGATGATGAAGCCACCGGAAAGCGACGGTATCCACCAGACTGGATATTCCATGACTACCCCTCCCTGCCGGGCCGGAAGGCCAGCCGTATCATGTAATAGATGCACAAAAGCCCTGCTGCAAACGCAAGCAGGAACATGACCATGGGCGAGTAGTCCGCATGCACGGGCAGCGATTCCACCGAGAAATAGGGCTCAAGATACGCCGTGCGCAGCGCGGCACGGACCACGGCCATGGCCGTGACCGTGGCAATGAGCGACACGGCCGTGGGCACGACGCGGTTGCGCACGCTGTAATGCAGGGTAATGGCCACACAGGTAAGGGCCACCGCAAGGGCCCCTGTCTGAAAGCTGGAACCGCCGAGGAACAGCAGGCGGATATCATGGGGAAGCGACCCGAGAAAGGCGCTGCCCACCAGCAGCTGCACGCCGGTACAGATCGTGAACCACTGCATGCCGAACCGGATGTGCGGCGCGGCCTGTTCCGGGGCCATGCCCCTGCGCACCCGCAGGGTGAAGAGCAGGGCGAGGGTCAGCCCGCCCACGGCCACCGCCGCGAGCATGAAGTGCAGGTAGCGGGGCAGCAGCGCGGGATCCTGCAGGTTCAGGATGGTGCCGCCCATGTGGTCGCCCCCGGCAAAATAGGCCTGCCACGCCTCGGGACGCAGCATCAGGGTCATGTTATTGGTAAAGATGAACCCCATGAACAGCAGCACCATGCAGACCAGGGCCAGAACCCAACGGGCGTGCGCCCAGACATCCTGCTTGTAGCTGAAGACGTAGAGGCCGGAGTAGGCCGCAATGGCCAGAAACACCACGGAGAGCCAATACACGGCCATGAGCACCGAGCTTGTGTAGAAAAACTGGCCGTAGAGCATCTGGGCAAAGAGCAACGGGGCCACGCCGAAGTTCACGGTCAGGGCGAACAGGGTGGGCAGGGCGTGGGACACCTCGTGCACCACCGCTCCCCTCGGGGAAACAACGGAACGCACGAGGCAGACGACGGCACCTCCGACAACGGCATTCATCAACAGGATGTGTGCCACGAAGGTTCCGATGAGCAGCACCTCCAGCCATCCCCACATCACGGGAATGGCATCCGGTGCCGGAATAAGCGCTGCGGCTGTCATCTGGTTCTCCTTTGGTCTCTGGAGTTCTTTCCCGCCGGGCAGCCCCGCCTCGATGGCCCTGGGCCGCCCCCGTGCACATGGCACCCATCCCTCTGTAAGTGGTCACGGATGCCAGTGCAAGGTCCTTGAGGCATACGCTTGTTATTTTTTAGCAAAAAGGGTAGGTGCCGCTGCATGTCAGGGTTGTTCTCGCTTGTCATGGAACGCAGCATTGCGATGGAGGCCACGCCATGGAGCATCTGGAAGGTGCTCTGTGCCCTTGACGCCTACGGCACCTGGAATCCGATCTATCCGGAAGCGGCAGGCCAGCTGCGCCCCGGTGCCGACGTGCATGTCTCCATGCGCTTCCTGCGCGACACGCCCGGCCCCCTGACCATGCGCGTGCAGTCCGTGGTCCATTCCAAGGAACTGGTCTGGACGTGCAGCTATGCGTTTCCGGGCTTTCTTGATATCATGCACTGCTTTATCATTGCGCCCGTTGACAGGTACGGTTCACGATTCATGCATGGTATCAGGGTCAGCGGCGTGCTGCTGCCCCTGTTTGCCGGAAAGCTCCGCGCCGTGACCGAAGCGAACGTGGAACGCATGACCACATCGCTGAAAGCCACGGTGGAAGCCCGCAGATAGCCGGACAGGCCAGGTCTTCCCGCACGATGCACCACGACCCGGGGGAAACCCGCAGAATGAAAAAAATGATACTCCTGTTCGACATCGGTAATACGAATGTTAAAATAGGTATGGCAAATTCCGCAGGTGTGACAACGTCCTACGTCTTGCCCACGGACCAGCACCAGACATCCGATTCCATCGGACTGCGCCTGCTGGACGTGCTGCGGCACGCCGGCCTTGCCCCGGACGACGTAACGGCCTGCGTGGGCAGCTCCGTGGTGCCGAGCCTGGACCCGATTATCCGGGACGCGTGCGAACGGTACTGCAGCAAACCGCTGCGGCTGGCGGCGCGGGATATTCCCGTTCCGCTGGAAAACAGGTATACCCACCCCGAGCAGGTGGGGGCCGACAGGCTCGTGGCCGCCTTTGCCGCACGCCGTCTCTTCCCGGATCCCCGCTCGCTGGTATCCGTGGACTACGGCACCGCCACGACCTTTGACTGCGTGGAGGGGGATGCCTATCTCGGCGGCCTCATCTGCCCCGGCGTGAAATCCTCCGCCGGCGCACTGGCGTCCCGCACGGCAAAACTGCCGCGCATCAGTCTGGAAATTTCCGAGGACCTGCCCGTGGTGGGCAGAAGCACCTCCACCAGCCTGAACCACGGCTTCATTTTCGGATTCGCCGCCATGACCGAGGGCATCTGCCAACGCCTGACAGGTGTGCTGGAAGGCCCCATGCAGGTCGTGGCCACGGGCGGATTTGCGCAATCCATCGCACGGGTTGCCACATGTTTCGACCATGTCAGACCCGACCTCCTGCTGGAGGGTCTGCGCCTTTTATACATGGAAAGCGGCATCAGGGATTAACGTCTTACGGCGACCTTTCCGCCGGAACGAGATTGAAAGGGCGGTTCACCCCGCGAGACAAGGAGAAAGAGCATGAGCACCATCGTTTCCGTATGGGCAAGAGAAATTCTGGATTCCCGCGGCAACCCCACCGTGGAAGTGGAAGTATCCCTCGAATCCGGCCATTCCGGCCGTGCTGCAGTCCCGTCCGGTGCCTCCACGGGCTCCCGCGAGGCGCTTGAACTGCGCGACGGCGACAAGAGCCGCTACATGGGCAAGGGCGTGGAAAAGGCCGTTGCCAACGTGGTGGGCGAACTGGCCGAGGCCGTTATCGGCCTTGATGCCACCCGTCAGGTGAATATCGACAACATCCTGCTGGACGTGGACGGCACCGAGAACAAGGACCGTCTGGGCGCCAACGCCATCCTCGGCGTCTCGCTGGCCACTGCCCGCGCCGCGGCAAGTTTCCTGGGCCTGCCCCTGTATCAGTACCTCGGCGGCGTGAACGCCAAGGTGCTGCCTGTACCGCTCATGAACATCATCAACGGCGGCGAGCATGCTCCCAACAACCTGGACATCCAGGAATTCATGATCATGCCCGTGGGCGCTCCCACCTTTGCCGAAGCCCTGCGCATGGGTGCGGAAACCTTCCACACCCTGAAGAAGCTTCTGGCCAAGGACGGCCACGTCACCTCCGTGGGTGACGAGGGCGGCTTTGCCCCCAACCTGGAAAGCCACGACATGGCCTTCCAGTACATCATGCGCGCCATCGAGGAAGCCGGCTACGTGCCCGGGCAGGACATCGCTCTCGCCATCGACGCCGCCGCCTCCGAATTCTACAAGGACGGCAAGTACGTGCTGAAGGGTGAAGGCAAGAGCCTGACCTCCTCCGAGATGGTGGACTACCTTGGCGAATTCACCAAGAAGTACCCCCTCATCTCCATCGAGGACGGCCTGGCCGAAGGCGACTGGGACGGCTGGAAGCAGCTGACCGAAACCCTGGCCGACACCGTGCAGCTGGTGGGCGACGACATCTTCGTGACCAACCCTGACATCCTTGCCAAGGGCATCGACGAGGGCGTGGCCAACTCCATCCTCATCAAGCTGAACCAGATCGGCACCCTGACCGAGACCCTCGACACCATCGAGATGGCCAAGCAGGCTGCCTACTCCACCATCATCTCCCACCGTTCCGGCGAAACCGAGGACCACTTCATCGCCGACCTCGCCGTGGGCCTGAACGCCGGCCAGATCAAGACCGGCTCCCTGTGCCGCAGCGACCGGCTGGCCAAGTACAACCAGCTGCTGCGCATCGAGGAAGACCTTGATGACGACGGCATCTACTTCGGCCCCTTCATGGCTTCCCACTTCGGCCTGTCCGACGAAGACTAGCCGGAAACGATACGTATTGAAAAAGGCCGGAGCGTCATCGCTCCGGCCTTTCCTGTTGTGCTGTCCATGCCCGCGAAGACACCCTTCCGCAAATTCCAACGAACTGTTGAAAAATTTCCGTAAATTGACGACAGTTCCCTGAACCGCAGGAGGAGAACACATGAACAGCGAACAGGCCAACGTCATCTACATAGGCTACCACCCCCGGACGCACGACGGCAGCTCCCCCCAGACTCGCCCTCTCAGCGACTCCATTGCGGTCATGGACGCCTTCAACAACGCGCAGGCGGATGGGAACCTTCGGGCCGAGCTCGCCCACATCGCATGCAGCGATCTGTGCGCCGTGACGGTCATGAACACCTCCATGGGCAAAGTCTGGCAGTACATCTGATGCCAGTCCACACAGATTGAAAAAGGCCGGAGCGATACCGCTCCGGCCTTTTATTGTCTCATGGTTCGGACGGACTACTGGATGTAGTGCGGCCCGTCGCCGTCGAATTCGGCCCAGATATCCGAGGCCTCGTCCTCCACGACCTCCTCGGCCATGATATCCGCGTACTGCACCAGCCCGCGCTCCCAGTCGATACGACTGATGATGGACTGGGTCAGGGCGTCCAGCCCCTCGCCGGAGCGGGCGCTGACAGGAATGGCGTTGGGGTAGGCGTAGCGCATGGCCTGCTGCTGTTCCGCATCCAGCGTATCCCACTTGTTCAGGATGAGGATGGACGGAATCTCATGCAGCCCCATCTCGGCAAGAATGGAGTCCACCGCGGCTATCTGCCGCTCCACTTCGGGATGCCCGGCATCCGCCACGTGCAGCAGCAGGTCGGCGGCCTCCAGTTCCTCCAGCGTGGCCTCGAAGGCTTCCTTCAGCTCCCTGGGCAGGCTGCGGATGAATCCCACGGTGTCGGTCAGGATAAGCTCCCGCTCCTGCGGGAAGCGCAGACGGCGCGTGGTCGGGTCCAGGGTGGCAAACAGCTTGTTCTCCGCCAGCACTTCGGAGTTGGTGAGGGTGTTCAGGGTGGTGGACTTGCCCGCGTTGGTGTAGCCCACCAGGGCCGCCACAGGCACCCGGGCCTTGGCCCGGCGATCGCGGGCGTAGGAACGCTGCTTGCTCAGGGTCTTCAGCTCGCCCCTGATGCGCCCGATGCGGTCGCGGATCTTGCGGCGGTCGGTCTCCAGCTTGGTTTCGCCGGGCCCGCGCCCGCCAATACCACCCATGAGCCGGTCCATGGCCCTGTTCTTCCCCACCAGCCGGGGCATGGTGTACTGCAGCTGGGCCATTTCCACCTGCAGCTTGCCCGCACGCGAGGTGGCGTGCTGCGCAAAGATATCCAGAATCAGCTGGGTACGGTCCAGCACCTTGCGCTCGGTAACCTCGGTCAGGTTGCGCAGCTGCGCGGGCGAAAGCTCGCCGTCGAACACGACCATGCCCGCATTGCCCTGCAGACAGAGCACTTCCAGGTCCGCCAGCTTGCCCTTGCCGAGAATGAACTTGTGGTTCACCTGCGGCACACGCTGGATAATCTGCCCCACCACGGCAATGCCGGCGGTTCGGGCCAGCTCGCGCAGTTCGTCCAGATGCAGTTCCTGCACCGGGCGCGGCAGGGTGCTCACGCTCACCAGCACGGCGCGCTCGCCCTCACCGTCCGCCACCTTGGCATCGGTGAGCGCACGGGACATTTCGTCCTCCAGCGCCTCGGTCTGCTCGTTGAAATCGGTTTCCACCCTGTCCCAGCTCTGCATGGGGTGCACCCTGTAGGGCTTGGGGCCGGCCGTTTCCGGCTGAGCCCCTCGGCGGGCAGGGCGCCGTCCGAGGTGTTCGTCCCCGGACTCGTCCGCTGCCTCCTCGTCTCCCTCGCTTGGAGGGAGTGTGGGCAGCAGATGCGCATACTGGAAGTGACGCGGCGAACCGAACTCGTCCACGGTAAGCACGCCCACGGAATCGAGCCGCAGGAAGAGCATGTCCATGAGGTCTTCCTGCGAAAGCGGCGCTTCCGTCAGGTGGGTATGCACAAGGCGCAGACCGCGCAGCCGGGCATTGCCCAGACGGGAACGCGGCAGTTCGGGAATGTAGATGGCCCCGGTATCGCCCACAATGATCATCTGCGGGCGCCCCTGGCGGTCAATGAGCAGGCCGATCTGGCGGCCGGTGCTGGCGGACAGGGCGGCAAGCTCCCGGGCCTGGTCGAGGGTGTAGCCCCCGAGGGCGGGATACCTGCGGGTGTACAGACGCTGCAGGGCCTTGAGCTGGCTGGGCTTGAGCCCCTGAGTATTGCCGAGAACGGAGGCTATGGCGTGCTCCTGGTGGTTCGGTCCATGGAAAGGCAAACGCGTCCGCAGACATGCCGGGGCTGTCTGCGGACGCGCATCATGCTCAAACAGTGGTGCGGGGCACCGGCACGCTCGGCTACGCTGTTCTGGAAGACAGGTAGTCCGTGATCATGCGGTCATAGTTCGAGGTGCGCTCAAAGGTCTTGGCAGCCATGCGGCGGCGGAACTCGAGACCCACGCGCATGTCGTTGGCCTTCAGTTCGTTGATGACCTCAGTATAGTCCGTCGGATCGGGCAGCACCAGCATGCTGTGAAAGTTCTTGGCCGTAGCGCGCAGCATGCACGGTCCGCCGATATCGATCTGCTCGATGGCGTTCTTCAGGTCCAGTCCCTTGGCGGCCGCCTCGGCAAAGTTGTAGAGATTCACCACGATCAGGTCAAAGGCGGCTATGCCCAGCTCCTTGAGCGTGGCAAGGTGCTCGGCGTCGTCCTTGTCGGCGAGGATGCCCGCGTGAATGTGCGGATGCAGGGTCTTGACCCGTCCCCCGAGAATTTCGGGAAAACCGGTCACCTTGCTCACGGGCGTAACCTTCAGCCCAGCCTCGGAAAGCATACGGGCCGTACCGCCCGTGGAAACCAGCTCAACACCCTGTCCGTGCAGGAAGGTGGCAAGCTCCACCAGTCCGGTCTTGTCGGTCACGCTGAGCAGTGCGCGTTTGATGGGCAAAAGGTCCATACGTCCTCCAGATATCCTGTGCGATTTTTACCGAGGCTTGCCAGATAAACGGCGCAAAGGCAAGCAACAGGCACGGTACCCGACACAGGAGAGGCACGCTCTATATGGGTGGACCTAACGTCCAAAAGCACGTACACAATGCCAACGCACCGGATGTCGATTCCACACAACCCTCAGCAAAACCATATGCCGCATATGCACGATGCCTCTCCTGCCGCCGGTACCAGTCTGCTCTTCGGTATGTACGACCGTATCAAACAACAGCCGAAAGCGCGGCACGTGGGCGACCTGCTCATGCTGGCCGGCATCTGCACCTATCTCTTCCTCATGCCTCTGGGGCGCGTGTTTTCCGAATTCGGAGGCCTCCTGTGCCTTGCCGGCCTTGCCTGGACATACCTTTTCAACTTCCGCAGCACCGTCTTCTTCCGCTATCCCCTCTGGAGCCTCTACGCCCTGTTCATGGCCTATCTGGCATTCAAGACGGTCCACACCCTGGATTTCGGGACCAGCTGGTACGTGCTGCGAACCAACCTGTACAAGGGATTCATCTTCTTCCCTGCCGCCGTGGAATCCATCCGCACCCGCAAGCGCCTGATGCTGATCACCGGCCTGATCGCCCTGTCAGCCCTCATGCAGGGCATGGACGGCATTTTTCAGCATATATACGGCGTGGATGCACTGCGCGACGCGCTCCCCGAGGGGGGCCGCCTGACCGGCAGCATGGGAGGGGGCCGCGTGGGCAACTACATGGCCATGACCGTCCTGCCCGGCCTTCTGCTCTGGCACCTGCTTCCCCGCTCACTGCACCGCACCGCCCGCATGGCGGTCGTATCCCTGTTCATGGTGCCCAGCCTGTACCTCTGGGTCTTCGCCCAGGCCCGCAGCGGCTATCTCGGACTTATGGCGGCCGCGGTGCTGCTGTGCGCCATGCTTGGCAGGCTGCGCCTGCGGTACATGCTCCCCCCCGCCATACTGGTCTGCCTTGTGGGCTTCTTCGGACCGGAACGCGCCACCTTTGCGCATGCCCTTGAGGACATCAGGATAACCCAGATCTGGCCCTCCGCCCTTGCGGTCTTCAAGGAATACTTCTGGTTCGGCGTCGGCAACGGCGCGTACCGGCACGGCACGGACGCGCTCGGCCTCGTGCTTACCTGGCAGGGAAATGTCGTGGGCTTCCCGCACCCGCACAACATCTACGTGCAGCTTCTGGCGGAGACGGGCATCGTGGGATTCTCCCTGTTCAGCCTATTCACCCTGGGCACGGGCATATGGACAGCCCTGCGCATCCGGACCGGCCTCAAGACGGGGCAGGACCACACATACTGGTTCATGGCGGCCCTGCTCTGGGCCTCCTACTTCGGCGGCTATCTGGTCACGGCCATCAGCGCGCACAGCTTCTTCCGGACCTGGTGGCTCGGCACCGCCATGCTCATTCTGGGCAGTACCGTGGGGGCCTGCCTTGCCGTTTCTCCGGGCACGACCCAAGACGCCCGCTAACGACGTCGACGACCGGTGACGACCGGTGACGAAGGTTGCCCCGGGCGACGACCGGCACGCCGCACAGCCCCGCACCGCGCCATAAACCTGACGCCCTCCATGCACCGCCCCATTGCCTTCGCTTCAGAGCGGTTGCCATCCCCTGCCGTGCACCACATACCCGACGCTGGCCCGGCCTTTGCAATCGCGGGTGCATGAACCTCTTCAACTTCAGCACCATCGAATTCTACAGCTTCATGCTGACCTTCATGCGCCTCAGCCTTGTGGTGTTCATGCTGCCCGTCTTCGGCGGCGAAAGCGCCCCCAAGACGGTCAAGGCCTCGCTGTGCATCGTGCTGACCCTGGCCCTGTTTCCGTCCCTGGCCATCAAGGGACAGACAATGCCCGACCATCCCTTCGACCTCATCCGCATCATGGCCTCAGAGGCCGTGCTCGGCCTGGTCCTCTCTCTGGCCGTCCAGTTCATCTTCGCCGCCATCCAGACCGGCGGCCAGATGCTCGGCTTCCAGATGGGCTTCACCATGATCAACATCGCGGACCCGCTGTCCGGCAACTCCGTCTCCATCACCGCGCATTTCCTCTATCTGGTCTCCCTGCTCACCTTCATGACCCTGAACGGCCACCTCTACATGCTGCAGGCCCTTGCCGGCACCTTCAGAGCCATTCCTCCCGGCCAGCTGGTCATCGGCCCCGGCATCGTGCATCAACTGCTGGACCTTTCGGGCATCATGTTCTCCCTGGCCGTCAAGATCGCCGCACCGGTGCTTGCCTCCCTCTTTCTGGTGGAACTGGCTCTGGCCCTCATGGGCCGCGCCGCCCCCCAGATGAACCTGCTGCAGCTCGGCTTTCCCCTGAAGATCGGGGTGGGCTTCTTCTTCAT
>QKEJ01000059.1 GCA_003252375.1 Halodesulfovibrio sp. | reverse complement strand
TCCGGGGCCCGCAGGTCCGGAACAGCGGAACGGTCCAGCCAGGCCTGCAGGGGAAGCCCCTGTGCGCAGCCGGAGTGCCCGTCCAGGTCGCAGACAAGCCGGAGCAGCCGCGCATCAAGAGGAGCATCCTGTATGGCCCATACGGCCATTTCCACCGCGAAGCGCCCCGTAAGGTCCTGCAGTTCCGGCGAGTGCCCGGCAGCCTGCATGGCTGTTGCCAGATGCCGCCACTGGTGTTCGGTGCCAAGGGCTCCGTACTCCAGGGTTGGCACGGCAGTGAAAAGGGGGTCGAGTTGGGCTGCGGAAAAGGCCTGACTCATGATACCATCCTGTAACTATTGAAATGAGTCGCCCTGTATTGGCCCGTGAGGTATTGATTCCGCAGGGGAACCAAGGCACACTGCATGCAGTCGACTATTCCCGACTGTGAAGTGGACCGCACCGGATGTCAACCCTGAACCAGAGGAACCGCCTGTGATCATTGACTGGAAGTCTCTTGCACCGGAACTGTCGCGCCGCCTGCTCAAGGGCGGCGTGGGCAAGGCGCACCTGCTTGCTGTTGCCGACATTGCCCTGAGGCTGGCCGGAGAAGGGGGCGCATTGGCGGCGTTTCATGCCGAGCTCGGCAGTGACGTGCTGCTGGCCGCGTGGGAGCAGGACTGCCTGGACGGAGAGACTGCCGGTCAGTTGCTCGCGCTGCACCGCATTCGCCCGCTGCTTGTGCCCAAGGTGATGGCCGTGGTTTCCGCCGTTCATGGCGCGTCCGCAAGGCCGCAATCCGTGTCATACCTTACCCGTCTTCTGCAGAAGCGGGAAACGGACAAGACCTTCCAGTTTCTGGAGCAGCAGCGGGAGAAAGAGCCGGACCTTCTGTTCTGGTCCTCGCAGGCACTTCTGGTCGGGTTCTATGAGGGAGAATACGATCGCCTGCGGTCCTGGCTTGCCGCAGATGGTGCCATGCCTGCGCCGCTCCGGGAACGGTATCTCGGAGACATCGCCTTTGCGCAGGGGGCCTATGCGGAGGCCGTGCAGCGCTATCAGGCTGCCCGCGCCGGGCTGCCCATCATTTCGCATAGTCTGCGGCTGGCGGAGTCCCTCTACCGGAACGGGGATGTGGCCGGGGCGCTGGCGCTCTGGCAGACCGTTGCCGAGCAGCGGCCGTGGTGCGTGAACACGCTTTTGCGACTGCACGACGTGTCGTCCGGGCGAGACAGGGATGTGCGCCTGCCCGAAGGGCGCGGGGCTGCGCTTCTGTACACGTGGAACAAGGCGGAATACCTTGACAAGGCCCTGCAATGCATCGCCGAGAGCGATATGGGGGGCAACCGCGTTGTCGCCCTGGACAATGGCTCCACGGATGCAACCCCTGACGTACTGCATGCCTGGCGGGACCGCATGGGCAGGGACCGCATGGACATCATTTCCCTTCCGCTCAACGTGGGTGCCCCGGCAGCCAGAAACTGGCTGATGCATGAGAAAGCGCTTGCGGATTGCCGGTGGGTCGCGTACCTCGACGACGACGCCATGCTCCCTCCCGATTGGCTCGGGCGTTTCGGCGCGGCCATGCGTGCCTATCCGGATGCGCTGGCGTGGGGGTGCAAGGTGGTGGACCATGCCAATCCCATGGTGCTGCAAGCGGTTGACCTGCACCTGGACGAGGGGGGCGAGAAGCTCGCGGCCCCGAAATCCATGGAGCCGTACCAGCGTCGCTTCAGCGTATCGGACCTGCACCATCAGGATCTGGATTTCGGCTGGTTCGACTACATGCGGCCCTGCGCCTCGGTGACAGGGTGCACGCATATGTACCTGCGGGAAACCCTGATGGGGCATGGCGGGTTCGACCTGCGCTTCTCTCCCTCGCAATACGACGATCTGGAACACGACCTGCGCGGCGTGCTGCACGGCCGTCTGCCCGTATATACAGGCCATCTTGCCGTGACGCACATGAAGCGGACCGGCAAGGCCGCGCATACGGACAGCGGTGAATTCGGCAACGCGTATGCCAACATGTACAAACTGCAAATGAAATATACGGACGCCGAGTTCGAGATCATGCGCTGCAACGACGAAGCGGCAGCGCAGGCCGATCTGCTGCACAAGCTGCAGCAGAAGAACTGACGGGCGCCGTGACGGATATACCATGACTGTTTTTGAAACCAGGAGCACAGTGCTCATTACCTGCCCCCGCATGGCCTCCGGCATTCTGGCCGACGAGCTCCGTGCGTTGGGATTCCCCGTGCTTGGCGAACTGCCCGCCGCCGTGAAAACCACGGCCACGCTGACGGAATGCATGCGCCTGAATCTTTTCCTGCGTACCGCCCACCGCGTGCAGTACACCATCAAGGAATTTTCCGCCGTGGATGCGGACCAGCTGTACGCCCGTGTGCACGCCATTCCGTGGGAACAGTGGATAGCCCCCGATGGCTATCTTTCCGTGGGCTCGTTCGTGGTGAACAACGATTCCATCCGGGATACGCGCTACGCCAACGTCCGCGTCAAGGACGCCATTGTAGACCGTATCCGGGAACGGTTTGGCAGGCGGCCGGATTCCGGCCCTGATGCACAGGGCATCGTGGTCTTTCTGCACTGGGACGGCGACGACTGCACGCTGTATCTGGACAGCTCCGGTGAACCGCTCAACCGGCGGGGATACCGCAAGAATCCCTGCAGGGCACCCATGCAGGAAACCCTTGCCGCCGCGACCATTCTTGCGTCCGGCTGGAAGGGGGAAAGCCACTTCGTCAACCCCATGTGCGGCAGCGGCACCCTTGCCATTGAGGCGGCGCTCATCGCCCTGAACAGCGCCCCGGGGCTGATGCGGGACAATTTCGGATTCATGCATGTGCCCGGTTATGATCCGGCTGCGTGGGACGCGCTGCTGGATGAGGCCGAGGCCGGAGAACGTGGCGAACTGGATATCCGCATCATCGCCACGGATATTGACCGCCCCACGGCGGAGGCAGCCTACCGGAACGCGCAGGAAGCCCGGGTGGAGCGCTATATCGATTTCGGTGCCTGCG
The DNA here is from genome assembly GCA_003252375.1 of Halodesulfovibrio sp. Lineage (GTDB taxonomy): Bacteria > Desulfobacterota > Desulfovibrionia > Desulfovibrionales > Desulfovibrionaceae > Halodesulfovibrio. The sequence continues at coordinate 9,156 of QKEJ01000059.1, read as the reverse complement.
ATTTTACGGAAACGGCCATCCCGGAGGGCGGCGGCATGGTCATCATGAACCCGCCCTATGGGGAACGCTTGGGCGACAAGAACGAGCTTGCTCCTCTGTACGCCGGTATCGGCGACTTCTTCAAGAACCGTTGCGGCGGGTACAAGGGGTATGTGTTCACGGGCAATCTCGATCTGGCCAAGCGGGTAGGGTTGCGCACCCAGCGCAGACTTCCCTTCTTCAGCGCCAAGATCGAATGCCGCCTGCTGGAATATGAGCTGTACGACGGCAGCCGCAGGCAGAAACAGGACTGACGTCCTGCTTTTGCCGGGTGCCCCGCACTTGACAGAAGGGGCACAACTGGGCAAACCACGCAGCAACACGCATGACCTGTCGCATGTTTCCCCTTCTGCAGTTCCGGGGGCATATTCGGCAGCATCTCGAAGAACCTGCTGATTTTTTCAGTCTGAAATTACGCATAAAGGCAGAAGCACGTGTCCAAAGCCGATCGTTATCAGAAGATGTTTCCCGTTTCCTGGGAACAGTTGCACCGGGATTCCAAGGCGCTTGCATGGCGCCTGCTCGACAGGGGGCCGTACAAGGGTATTGTTGCCATTACCCGGGGCGGTCTGGTGCCGGCTGCCGTTCTGGCCCGCGAACTGGATGTGCATCTCATAGAGACGGTGTGCATCTCCAGTTACAACTGGAAGGATCAGGATGACCTGCGTGTGCTCAAGCACGTTGAGAGCGATGGCGAAGGCTGGCTCATCGTGGACGATCTCGTGGACACCGGATCCACGGCCAAGGTGGTGCGCGACATGATGCCCAAGGCCCATTTTGCCACCGTATATGCGAAACCGAAGGGCAGGCCCATGGTGGATACGTTCATCACCGAGGTCAGCCAGGACACATGGATTCTTTTTCCGTGGGATTCAGAGGTGCAATTCGTGGCACCTATTGTAAAATTGTCCGAAGAATAGTAGTTTCCTTTTTCTCGAATCTGCGTCTGATTCGGCGTGGAAGCTGCTTCCGTTTGGGGGATGCCGCTTCCCTGCAACCCCGTTATCATAATGACAATTTTTTGCGCTTGGAGGCTTGTGATGCGTAAACTGCTTGGTGTTCTGCTGTGCACCGCCCTGGTGGCCCTGTTCGGTTTTGGTACCGCCATGGCTGAAAACAAGGACCTGAAGGTCGGATTTGTCTATGTTTCTCCTGTTGGTGACGCCGGCTACTCCTATGCGCATGATCTTGGGCGTCAGGCGATCGCCAAGCTGCCCGGCGTGACCACGTCCTTTGTCGAGTCCGTGCCGGAAGGTGCCGATGCGGAACGCGTCATCAGGAACATGGCCACCAAGCATTACGACATCATCTTCACCACCAGCTACGGGTTCATGGATCCCACACTGAAGGTTGCCAAGGAATTCCCCAACGTCACCTTCATGCATTGCTCCGGCTACAAGACCGCTCCCAACATGTCCGCCTACTTCGGTCGCATTTACCAGGCCCGCTACCTGGCAGGTATGGTTGCCGGCAAGATGACCAAGAGCAATATTCTTGGGTATGTCGCAGCCTTCCCCATTCCCGAAGTCATTCGTGGCATTGATGCCTTTGCCCTCGGTGCACGTTCCGTCAACCCGGAAGCCAAGGTGCATGTGGTCTGGACCAAGACCTGGTACAACTTCGCCACTGAAAAGGAAGCCGCCAAGTCCCTGCTGGACATCGGTGCCGACGTCATCACCCAGCATCAGGATTCCCCCGGTGCGCAGGAAGCCGCCCAGGAACGCGGCGTGTACTCCATCGGGTACAACTCCGACATGAGTGCTGCCGCTCCCAAGGCCCATCTTGTCTCCGCTGTGTGGAACTGGGCTCCCTTCTACACCACCGTTGTTGAGAAGGTTCGCAAGGGGGAATGGAAGTCCGACCATTACTGGTGGGGTCTGCCCGAAGGCATTGTTGGCCTGTCTCCCTACAGCGATCTGGTTCCCCAGGACGTCCGCGACCTTGTCGACGCCCGCAAGGCAGAGATCCATGACGGCAAGTTCAAGGTCTTCACCGGTCCCATCAAGGATCAGTCCGGCAAGGAACGTATCGCCGCCGGTGATGTTGCCACGGACGACATGCTGCTCGGCATGACCTGGTTTGTTGAAGGCGTTGTCGGTTCCAACGAATAACGTCTGTACCGTTTCGGTGTACTGGAGACCCCCGCTTCATGCTAGGATTCAGAATAGCTAAAAGACAGGAGCCCCTTCAGTGGGGCTCCTTTTTTATTTTTTTCGCGGCGCTGGCATTCTCCCTTGGGGTGAGTTGCCTGCTGCTTGCCCTGCAGGGCAAGCCGTTCATGCATGCCCTGTATCTGTTGTGGGACGGTGCCTTTGCGCACGGCTATTCGCTTGAGGCTACCGCCCTCAAGACCATCCCCATTTTCCTGTGTTCACTGGGGGTAGCAGTATGCTTCAGGATGCAGGTCTGGAACATCGGTGCGGAAGGGCAGTACGCCCTCGGCACCATCGGGGCTACATGGGCGGTGCTGACCTTTCCGGACATGCCCGCGTGGGCCCTGTTGCCCCTCATGTTTGTCTGTGCCGCCTTTCTCGGAGCCCTGTGGGCGGCCATTCCCGCCTACCTGCGCCTCAGGTTTGATTTGAACGAGATCATCTCGACCCTGATGTTCAACTACATCGGCATTCTGCTCCTCGAGTTTCTTGTCTATGGTGTGTGGAAGGACCCGGCGAGCTTCGGGTTTCCCATGACGGTCATCTTTCCCGACAGCGCGGTCATAGGCTCTCTCTTCGGGAGGATACACTGGGGGGTGGTCGTGTGTGTCGTGGTCGGGATGGCCCTGTCGGTATTCCTGAAGCGCACCCGGCTCGGATTCGAGCTGATGGCAGGGGGGGAAAACGCCCGTGCCGCCCGGTATGCCCGTATGCCGTACAATTTCCTTGTTATGTTGGTCATGGCCATGTGTGGCGCCCTTGCCGGATGGGCCGGGCTTATTGAAACTTCGGCCACCCTCAACCGTCTGCAGCCCAATGTCGTGGTAGGCTATGGGTACACGGCTATCGTGGTGGCCTGGCTTGCCCGCCTGCGTATTACCTCTATCGCGCTCTTTTCCATCCTGTTGGCCGGATTGCGGGTGGGCGTGGAGAATTTGCAGCTTGAGCTGCAGGTGCCGGCGGCCTTTGCGGGCATCATGCAGGGGCTGCTTCTCATCGCCGTTCTGGCCGGGCAGTTCTTCAACTGGTATGAGGTCAAGCGCATACCCAGAATAGATGCTTCCGGAATTGCTGCCGACGGGGAGGGGAAACAGGTATAACTTCCGAACTGATCATTCCCATTCTGGCGGCCACCGTACAGTCCGGTACGCCCATTCTCTACGCCACCCTCGGCGAGATGTTCACCGAGCGCTCCGGGGTGCTGAACCTTGGCGTGGAGGGCATGATGATCTTTGGAGCCCTGGGGGCCTTTCTGTTCACTCATCTGACAGGCAATCCCTGGGTGGGGTTGTTCATGGCCGGATTGTTTGCAGGGTCCCTCGGACTGGTGCACGGAGTGGTTTGTCAGGTTTTTCAGGGCAATCAGGTTGTTTCCGGGCTGGCTCTGACCATCCTCGGTGTGGGGCTTGCAGACTTTTTGGGCACTCCTTACGTGGGGGTGGCCACCACCGGTTTCTATGCCTTCGATTTTCCGCTGCTTTCGGCCATTCCGATCATCGGTGACATATTTTTCCGGCATGACGTGCTGGTGTACATTTCTTACGTGCTTCCCGTCATCTTCTGGTTTTTCATGAATCGTACCCGCTGGGGAACGGCACTTGCTGCCGCCGGGGAAAATCCGGCCGCCTGTGCTGCCGCCGGGATCGATCCGCAGCGCATGCGGTGGGCCGGCGTGTTTATCGGTGGTTTTCTTGTGGGACTTGGCGGCGCCTACCTGTCCCTCGCCTACACGCACCTGTGGGGCAACAACGTTACCGGTGGCCGTGGCTGGATTGCCGTTGCGCTGGTGATTTTTGCCTTTTGGCGTCCTGGGCGTGCCATGTTGGGCGCATATCTTTTCGGTGGCATCATGGCCTTTCAGATGCGCCTGCAGGCACTGGGGACATCGCTGCCATCCTCGCTGTTACTCATGCTGCCGTATGCGCTGACTCTTGTCGTGCTTCTGGTTTCCTCCACGCGGGGTAAGGGCAGGGCGGCTCCCGCCGCATTGGGGGTGAACATTGAGCCGGGAGATTAGTGCCGTGAGCGAACGCGAGATCATGAACAAGCGGGTCAACCGCAATGCTTTCGAACATCTGCCGCCGTTGGTGCGCCTTGAGCACATCTGCAAGTCCTTCGGCAAGGTACGCGCCAACCACGACATCACGCTCGACATCCGTCCGGGCATGATCAAGGCTTTGCTGGGCGAAAACGGTGCGGGCAAGTCCACGCTTATGTCCATTCTGTCCGGCCGTTTTTCCCAGACGTCCGGTTCCATCTTTGTAGACGGCAACCCGGAGCGGTTCGAATCGCCGCGCGACGCCATCCGTGCAGGTATCGGAATGGTCTATCAGCATTTCATGCTGGTGGAATCCATGACCGTGGCGCAGAACGTGCTGCTGGGGCAGGAGCGAACCTTCGTGGTGTCCCCCGCCAGGATGGAAGCCGAGGTTTCCGAGCTGGCCGAACGCTACGGGTTGCCCATCAATCCTGCGGCACGGGTATGCGATCTTTCCATGGGGGAAAAGCAGCGTGTGGAAATCCTCAAGCTGCTGTACCGGGACAGCCGGGTGCTCATTCTCGACGAACCCACGGCCGTGCTCACCCCGACCGAGACGGAACAGCTCTTCGAGGCCATGTGGCGCATGGCCGATCAGGGCAAGTCCATTGTCTTTATCTCGCACAAGCTCAAGGAAGTGCTGGCTGTCTCCGACGAAATCGCCATTCTGCGCAAGGGCGAGATCGTGGATGAGTTCCATGAAAGTGACGTGCCCAATGAAACCGTGCTGGCCAACCGCATGGTGGGCCGTGACGTGGTGCTTTCCATTGAAGCCGAACCGGTGAAGACCGGCGGCGTGGTGCTGGACATAACGAATTTGTCCGGGGACGGCATGGAGTCTCTCAACCTGACGCTGCGCAAGGGCGAGGTCATGGCCATCGCCGGGGTGGCAGGCAACGGGCAGAAGGAGCTGGTTGAGGTCATCTGCGGCCTGCGCCGTCCCGTAAGCGGACGGGTGGACATACTTGGTCTGGAATGGAACCGGTTTTACCCGCGGCCGCCCCGGAAGGGAAAGTCGCTGGCCTATATTCCCGAAGACCGGCAGGGGCTTGCAACATGCAAGTATCTGGACCTTGTTGATAACTTTCTGCTGACCACCCGGCATGCCTTTGCCCGAGGACCGTTTCTGGATCGCAAGGCGGCCACCGAGACCACCGTCCAGATTATCGAGGAATTCAACGTGCAGCCCGGCCATATTGACGGAACGGCCCGTTCCCTGTCGGGTGGCAATCTGCAGAAGCTGGTCATCGGACGGGAATTCTTCCGCCGTCCGGATATCATTGTTGCCGAAAACCCCACGCAGGGGCTCGATATTGCCGCAACCGAAGAGGTCTGGCAGCGTCTTCTGCAGGCCCGAAAGCGGGCAGGCATTCTGCTGATTACCTCGGAATTGAACGAAGCCCTGCAGTTGGCGGATTATATTGCCGTCATGTACAGGGGGCGGTTCATGGATGTGTTCCACAAGTCGGATACGGCCAAGGTGGACGCCATCGGCCTCATGATGGCCGGTGTGACCTCGCCAGCCGCCGTCTGATTTCCGTATTCCGCTATGCTCCAAGGGCCGTTGCAGCAACACTGCAGCGGCCCTTTTCGTATTCTATTCGGCGCTCTCCGCTTTGACAGCGCAGGCAAATTTATACATTATGGGGGTATGTGAGACGGCGGTTTGGGGGCGGGAGATTCCATGAATGATGCGTTACTGAGTGCTGCGGTGCAGGATGCTGCGGAGTCTCGGACCTTGCCTGACGGCGGTTCCCGGACATTGCTTTCGTTTGCCTATTCGCAGGCGCTGGCTGACCGGTTCGGGTGCACGACGCGTGAGGTGGATTGCGCTGCCCTGCGGCAGGACATCCTCCCGGAGCGCTATGAGCACAATGCGCGGCTCCTGGATTGTGCCGAGCAGCTCCGGCTGTGCAACGCACACGTCCTGATTGTGGGGCTGGGCGGCCTTGGTGGGCATCTTACCGACCTGCTGGCCCGTCTTGGCGTCGGGCGCATTACCGGGGCGGATGGTGATGTCTTCGAGGTGAGCAACCTCAATCGTCAGCTGCTGGCGAGCGAATCGGCGCTTGGCGTTGCCAAGGTTCGGATGGCCGCGCAGCATGTGGCTGCCGTCAATGCATCCGTGTGGTTCGAAGGGGTGCACGAGCATCTTGCCGGTGACCGCATGCGGGAGCTGTGCAGGGGAAAGGATGTTGTTGTCGATGCCCTCGGCGGTCTGCAGCAGCGTATCGAGCTTGCAGAGGCTGCCGCTGCGGCGGGTGTTCCGATTGTCTCCGCCGTCATTGCCGGGTTGAGCGGGTATGTGACCACGGTCTTTCCTGGGGAAACCGGGCCAGCGGAACTGCTGGGCACCGGGATAGCCGCCGAGGAGTTTTTGGGTACTCCTTCACCCGTTGCAGCCTGTGCGGCGGCCATGCAGAGTACTGAAGTCATGCGCATCATCACCGGCAGGCCGAGAGTGCACGGCGTTCTTTTCTTTGATCTTGGCGACCGCAGCTTCCAGAACGTGCTGTTCGACGATATGTGACCTGTTCCTGCGTGTGCCGGTGCCCTACAGTCGAATTGAGAGCGATTGTCGCTTTCACGGCTGGACTGATGGCAGGATTGTGATAGGGCATGTGCAGGAGTAATGCGATGACCAGCAATGCAAGACAGCAGCATGTGGATGCCGTGAGCAAGGTGACGTGGGTTGGCCTTGCCGTGAACGTTCTGCTCTCCGTCGTCAAGATTGCGGCCGGGTATTGGGGCTGCAGCCGTGCCGTGCTGGCTGACGGCGTGCACAGCCTTTCCGATCTTGTCACGGATGTGGCCCTGTTGGTGGGGGTGCATTTCTGGTCCGCACCGGCCGATGCCAATCATCCTTACGGGCATGGCCGTCTGGAAACCGTGGTAACGGTCTGCATTGGCCTGCTGCTGGCGGGTGCCGGAGCAAGCATCGGCTGGAATGCCATTGCCGCCTTCCGGTCAGGCGAAGTTTATCAGGCCCGGTTCATTGCCCTTGCAGCCGCCCTTGCCTCCATTGTCAGCAAGGAAGTGCTGTACCGATGGACGGTCCGTGAAGGCCGCCGCATCAATTCATCCGCCGTCATCGCCAATGCATGGCATCATCGCAGCGACGCCTTCAGCTCAATTCCCGCAGCTCTGGCTGTTTCCGTATCCATGATCCTGCCCAGCTGGGCTTTCGTCGACCTTGTGGGAGCCATTGTGGTTGCCACGTTCATCCTGCACGCCGCGTGGGCCATCTGCTATCCGGCACTGCAGATGCTGATTGATCAGGGGGCGCCTTCCGAGGTCATGGCGCAGCTTGATTCATTGGCCTGCTCCGTTCCCGGGGTACGCAGCGTACACCGTCTGCGGTCCCGCTATCAGGGGGCCGGACTGCTCGTGGACATGCATATCGGCGTGGATGCGCATATCACCGTGAAGGAAGGGCATGAGGTTGCCGATGCCGTGGAGCGTCTTCTGCTGGATGAGGGGCCCGAGGTGACCGAGGTGCTTGTGCACGTCGATCCCTGGCATTCCGACGAGGGGGATTGTCAGTCCACCATGGACTGATGCCAGAACGCAGGACCGGAGGGACGACGTAAGGGGGCGGGCCTAGCTTCCGGTGCCCCGGTAGCCGTACACAAGCCGGAGTATCCTGCGGACGCCGTCCGAAAAGAGCCGCTCTCCGACAAGGGAGCCCGCAGCCCGTTTACTTATTTCACCCAGCGTCGGATAGGGGTGCACGGCTCCTGCGAGGGTGGAAAGCCGCACGCCGCCACCGAGCACGGCCACCCATTCGTTGATGAGTTCTCCGGCGTGGGGGCCCGCAATCTGCACGCCCAGAATCCGCTTCTTTGCATCCAGCACCATCTTGAGACAGCCTTCCGCCTCTCCCTCGGCCAGCGCCCTGTCGTTGCCGGAAAACCGTTCCACATGCACCGTATGGGCAATGCCCTTCAGCAGGGCGGCCTGTTCGTTCAGGCCTATGGAGGCCAGTTCCGGGTCCGTGTAGGTCACCCAGGGCAACCAGGTGTAATCGGCCTTTCTGGGCAGCCCGAACACCGCGTTGGCAATGACGATTCCTCCCTCATACCCTGCGGCATGGGTAAACTGGTACTGTCCCGTCACATCGCCGCAGGCAAAGATGTGCGTGCGGTTTGTGCGCATGCGGGCGTCCACGGCAATGCCCTTGGGGGAGTGGTGCACGCCAGCCTGGGACAGGTGCAGAGAAGCCACATTGGGGGTTCTGCCCATGGCCACGAGCACCCGCTCCGCCGTGACGGTCGTGTCCATGCCGTTGCGGGTGACCACATCCACCTCCACACCGCTGTTCGGAATCGTGCGGACCTCCCGGATGGTCGTGTCCAGCAGGAACCGGACGCCTTCCCGCTCCATGGCTTCCTGCACAAGGTCAGCCATGTCCTTGTCCTCCCGTGAAAGAATCTGGCCGGAGCGTTGCACGACCGTGACCTGCGTGCCAAGTCGCTGGAAGGCCTGCGCCATTTCCATGGCGATGGGGCCGCCACCCAGCACCACCATGCTGGACGGAAGCCGCTCCAGAGTGAAGATCTGCAGGTTTGTCAGGACATCCGCTTCCGCAAGGCCGGGAATGGGCGGCAGGGCGGGGGAGGAACCGGTTGCGATGACAAATTGCCTTGCCGAGACGAGTCGCCGTTCGGTGGATGAGTGGATTCGTATGGTGTGTTCATCCACAAAGGAGGCTTCCCCGAAGGCGACCTCGGCACCAAGACTCCGGAAACGCTCGGGTGAGTCGTGGGGCTGGATGCGCTCCTGGACGGCCCGGATGTGTTCGGCCACGGCCCGGAAGTCCACAGGAGCGGGGGCATGCTGCGGTAGTCCCCATCGCTCGGCGGTGCGCATCTGGTGGTATACCCGGGCCGACTTGATGAGTGTCTTGCTGGGGACACAGCCATGATG
>QKEJ01000017.1 GCA_003252375.1 Halodesulfovibrio sp. | reverse complement strand
TAATAAATAGTTCATTTTACTAAATCCTCTTTTGATTTAATCTGATGCTTGGTTTTAATATATCGTGTAATTTCGTTTGTTTCACCGAAAGGGAAAATAGCTTCTACAGTCATGATGTTCTCTCCACACTTTTATTCTTCCGGATTCAATCCCTTCGTCTGTGCCCTTTTCAGTCGCACCTTCGCCGCGTCATTCCCCCTCCCGTCCGCAAGTCGCGCAGGAGGCATGTCGTTGGGAGTGGGCGTCTCTTTGTGATGCTTTGCGCGCAGTGCGCTTTCACTGTTGACTCTTCAGCGGCAGGCGCAGTGCACATCGCTTTTGGCGGTTTGTAACCGTGCTTCGGTCTGTAGTGTATGTGTTGCACTCTCACCACAAATGCTCTGTAACAGTATTGCATATTTCTATGCACTATGCGCTTTCTATTGGCGCACCTCGTCTATAAGCTATGCTGAATGCTGGTCCTGCATGCGTTTTGATGAATGTAGCTGTAATGCCATGCGGTTTGCAAATATGAATATACCTCTGTTTCTGTCAAGAGTGTCATAAGGGCCTGTGTTTTGGGCCTGTATCATAAGAGTGCTTTTTGTAGTGCGCGCGCAAGTACCCTCTTGGGATAGATATGTTATGTGCTGCTATGCGGCTTGTTTCGCCATCTGAAGAAATGGACGCGCCTGGGGCGTTCCTGAGAGGTTCTCTGCTGTATTGCTTCCGTGTGGGGTGGGGCGCTTGGCAGGGGCAGTCGCGTTTATCTGCGCGGGAAACGATTCCGGGATGTTGACTATATCCGAGGATGGGGATAGATCCATATCAACTTTTCTTGATGCAGCAATATCAAGCCAGTCGGAAATAGCACAGGAGCACGCACCATGAGCACGGCACTTCCCCTTGTGAAGGCGCTGGCGGATGAAACCCGCCTGCGGCTGATGCATGTGCTGAACCGCTTTGAGCTGAGCGTGAACGAGCTTGTCGCCATTCTCGAGATGGGGCAGTCGCGCGTTTCCCGCCATCTGAAGATCCTTACCGGGGCCGGGCTGCTCGATTCGCGCCGGGACGGGCTGTGGGTGTTCTATTCGGCACCGGAAGAAGGTCCGGGGCGCGCGTTCATCGATGCGCTCATGCCGTTCATCATCACCGACCCCTCCCTGCAGGCGGATGCGGACATGGCGGCAAAAATCATTGAGGAACGGGCCCGGAAGACCAAACAATTCTTCAATTCCATTGCCGAGGACTGGGACCAGCTGAACCGGGATGTCATCGGCACGTTTGATCTGCCCGGCACCATCATCGGGCACATGCCCCGCTGCAAGGTGGCCGTGGACCTTGGCTGCGGCACGGGCACGCTGCTGGAGCGCATGCTGGAAAAGGCCATTGCCGTCATCGGCGTGGATGGCTCCCCCCGCATGCTGGAGCTGGCCAAGCGCCGCCTTGCCGAAGATGCGGAGCGGGTCTCCCTGCGTATCGGCGAGCTGGAGCACCTGCCCCTGCGCGACGGCGAGGCGGATTTTGCGGCCATCAACATGGTGCTGCACCATCTCTCGCAGCCGGGGGAGGCGCTCAAGGAAATACGGCGTGTGCTGCGGCCCGGCGGGCTGCTTGCGCTGGCCGACTTTGACAAGCATGAAAACGAGAAGATGCGGTCCGAATACGGTGACCGCTGGCTCGGTTTCGATATGACTACATTGGCGCTCAAGCTTACGGAGGCCGGGTTCTCGCTGCGATCCAGCCGGTCCCACCCTGTTGAGCGCGGGCTCGCCATTCATCTGATAGTGGCGGAAAACTCTCAACAACCTGTCTAGCAGGAGGCAACCATGTCTGACGCAACCCGCGCCATTCCGCTCGATCTGAGCATTGATAACAAGGTCCGCAACATCAAGGACGCCGACCTCGGCTACAAGGAAATGCAGCTTTCCGAGCTGGAAATGCCCGGCCTGATGGCGACCATCGCCAAGTACGGCCCGGAGAAGCCCCTCAAGGGCCTCAAGGTCATGGGGTCCCTGCACATGACCATCCAGACCGCCATGCTCATCAAGACCCTGTACGAGCTGGGCGCCGACCTGCGCTGGGCTTCCTGCAACATTTTCTCCACCCAGGACCACGCCGCCGCCGCCATTGCCGATTCCGGCATGGCCAAGGTGTTCGCATGGAAGGGCGAAAGCCTGGAAGAATACTGGTGGTGCACCGAACAGGCCCTGACCTGGCCTGACGGTTCCGGCCCCGACCTCATCGTGGACGACGGCGGCGACGCCACCATGATGATCCACAAGGGCGTGGAAGTGGAAAAGGATCCCTCCCTCGTGGAGAAGGACTACGACAACAAGGAATTCAGCATCTTCATGGATCGCCTTGCGCTCTCCCTGAAGACCGCTCCCGGCAAGTGGACCGCCATTGCCGCCAAGGTGCAGGGCGTTTCCGAGGAAACCACCACCGGTGTGCACCGCCTGTACCACATGGAAAAGGAAGGCCAGCTGCTCTTCCCGGCCATTAACGTGAACGACTCCGTGACCAAGTCCAAGTTCGACAACCTGTACGGCTGCCGTGAATCCCTCGTGGACGGCATCAAGCGCGCCACCGACGTGATGGTTGCCGGCAAGAAGGTTGTTGTGCTGGGCTACGGCGACGTGGGCAAGGGCTGCGCCCAGTCCATGCGCGGCATGGGCGCCCGCGTGCTGATCACCGAAATTGACCCCATCTGCGCCCTGCAGGCCGCCATGGAAGGGTATGAAGTGGTCACCATGGAAGACGCCGTGGCCGACGCCGATATCTTTGTCACCGCCACCGGCAACTTCAACGTCATCACCGGCAAGCACATGGAGCAGATGAAGAACGAAGCCATCGTCTGCAACATCGGCCACTTCGATAACGAAATCGAAATGTCCTACCTGGAACGCAATCCCAAGTGCTCCTGCCTGAACATCAAGCCGCAGGTGGACAAGTGGACGCTGGAATCCGGCCGTTCCATCATCGTGCTGGCCGAAGGCCGCCTTGTGAACCTTGGCTGCGCCACCGGTCACCCCTCCTTCGTCATGTCCAACTCCTTCACCAACCAGGCGCTGGCCCAGATTGAACTGGCCACCAACAAGAGCCTGGAAAACAAGGTGTACACCCTGCCCAAGAAGCTGGACGAAGAAGTGGCCCGCCTGCACCTCGCCCGCCTCGGTGTACGGCTGACCACCCTGACCAAGGAACAGGCCGACTACCTTGACGTGCCGGTTGAAGGTCCCTTCAAGGCTGATCACTACCGCTACTAGAAGTATTGTCGGGC
>QKEJ01000051.1 GCA_003252375.1 Halodesulfovibrio sp. | reverse complement strand
AAGCGATTAATGAACTCATTTGTTGTCCTTTTTGTATTTTAAAATTCTTATTTTTTTACTTGATTGTCAATAAAATACAATATGTTACATATTATCCCGCATTGACACATCTTCCTTCACGCACCCGCAAGAAGGACTCAAACTCCCGTCACAGCACACGGCCCGCCCGTTGCTGCAACCGCACACTCCACCGTGCCACGAACAGCACCCGCGCCGGGCAAGCTCCAGCACATCTGCCGCATCCTTGCCGACCGGCTGCACGCACACCGGCGCGGCATCCTTTCCCTTGGGCATTTCCTTCTCTGCCTGCGCGCCTGCGACAAGAGCGAGCACCAGCACAATACCGACTGCAATCTTATTGAACATGACCCCTCCACGTCCTCCCCATAAGGTGACATCAGCCTACCCCCATACCTCAGCATCGCCCATGAGAAACTTGCTGATCATCCACCAGCAGTCCCCAAATAAACACTCCATCACCTAGCCAAACACTGCCCTCCTAGCCTTCACGCATGATAATATTTGAAAATATTTGTGACACAATTTCAGTAAGTTATATTACAAAACGGTAAAATTTACACAATTTTCCGTAATATCCCTAAAGCACCTTAAAGAACCGGCCGATACAGCATGCGAGTGGGGAGGGGAGAATCTATGGTCAGAAGGAGGAATATCGCACCTGACCGTATCCCCCGATTGGCAAGGGAGCCGTGACCTATTCAAGGAGGAATGGTCATGAGTCTTATTATCAATCACAACTTGATGGCTAATAACGCGGCCCGTAACCTGAGTTCTTCATACAGCGGCCTTTCGACCTCGATTCGCCGACTGTCTTCCGGGCTCCGGGTGGGTAGCGCAGCTGATGACGCCGCAGGGCTCGCAATTCGCGAACTTATGCGCTCCGACATCGCCTCGCTGAACCAGGGCGTGCGTAACGCCAACGATGCTATCTCGATGATCCAGACCGCCGATGGCGCTCTTTCCGTTATCGATGAGAAGCTCATTCGAATGAAGGAACTGGCCGAACAGGCAGCGACGGGTACGTACAACTCCGACCAGCGTCTGATGATCGACTCCGAATATCAGGCCATGGCATCGGAAATTACCCGAATCGCGAACTCAACGGACTTCAACGGCGTGCACCTGCTGAACGGTCACCTGTCCAGCAACACGCACAACGGCAGCGGCATTGCTTCCACCGGCAAGATGAAGATTCACTTCGGCTCGCAGAACGACTCCGCCGAAGACTACTACTACATCAAGATCGGTACGGCCACGGCCTCTGCACTCGGTGTCGGAACGCAGGCGTCTGCAACCAACAAGGGCTACACCATCTCGACCCAGTCGGCCGCGCAGGCTGCCCTTGAAGGACTCCAGAACGCCATTATCTCGAAGGACAAAATCCGGGCGTCCCTCGGTGCCCTCCAGAACAGACTGGAGAACACCATCTCGAACCTGCAGATCCAGTCCGAAAACCTGCAGGCTGCAGAATCCCGGATCTCCGACGTGGACGTTTCGACCGAAATGACCGAATTTGTGCGCCAGCAAATTTTGTCACAGTCCGCAATCGCCATGCTTTCGCAGGCGAACTCGCTCCCCCGTCTCGCCCTGAATCTTCTGGGCGGCTAGGGATAACGCAGAGCGGACACACTAGGACAGACAACACCGTATTCAGGGCTTCCTACACGATGCCCGGGGAATATGGAGCGAAAAAACCTACTTCATGGAACGACCAGATCCTCCTCACTCATTTTCTTAGCGCCAGAAGAGCCCGCCGCAAGGCGGGTTCTTTATTTTCCCCTTCTGCCTCAGCCCACCATGCCCCGCACGCCCCCGCCCTGCCCGCTGCATCATGCATTGACACCCCTGTGCACCTTCTGTAATAGAATATTCTATATCAATCATTTTATCAGGAGGCGTTCACAATGAAGAAACGTATCATGCTGCTTGTCATCATGAGTCTGCTGGCAGCCTGCTCCCCCAAGGCGCAATCTCCCGACCCCACCGCGGGCATGCCCGGCTACCGCATCGGCGAGGTCACGGATGAAAGCGGCGCAGCCCCTTCCGGCGGCACCGATCGTACCGTCGCCATGCGCAGCGCCCTCTCGGCCGCCCTGCAGGCGGAACAGATGGAAAACAGCGCCGCGTCCCTCATCCTCAACACGCACATCGTCATCTATGTGCCGGGCAATGCCCTTGCCGACTCCATGACGGGGAACATGAGCACCGCCCTGATCACGGAGACCACGGTCACGGATTCAAAGGGGACCGTGGTAACCACCATTCCGGTGGACGGGCGAACCGTACACGGCACATATGGCGACCCCTACAGGGCCAACGCGGCGGGAATCGTGGACATGCTGAAGAAGTTGCGTCTGGATACCGCCGCAGCCGACTAGGCGAAAACGGCACGGCAACGCAATCGGGGCGCCCTTCCGCATGGCGGAAAGGCGCCCCGTTCATGACGCAACAAACGGAACCTATCCGCTAGTCGGAAGAAGACGAAAAACGCATCACGTCGATCATGCCCGGCAGACTGCGCAGCCGGTCGATGGTGTGGTACAGGTGCGCCACATCCCGCACCTCCACGGTCAGCTCTATCTCGGAGTTGCCGTCCACCGTGGAATGGAAGGTGCCGGAATCGATGTTCACCTTCTCCTCGGCCAGCAGCGTGGAAACCAGTGACAGGCCGCCCACCACGTTCTTGGAAATGATACGGATGCGGGCCGGATACGGCTTGTCCTCGTGTCCGTCCCAGAACACGGGTATCAGGCGCTCCGCCTCCAGATTCTGCACGTTCACGCAGTCCGAGGTGTGCACGGTCACGCCACGCCCGCGGCTGATGAACCCCACGATGGGATCGCCGGGCAGCGGATTGCAGCACTTGGCGAACCGCACAAGCACGTCGTCCACACCCTTTATGCTGATGCTCTCCGCATGCTTGTTCTTCTTGGCTGGCTCGGGCTGGCGCACCTCCTCTACGGGAGCGGGCAGTTCCTCCGGCTTGGGCAGCAGCTTCTTCAGCACCTTCTGGGGCGTCAGACGCGCGTAGCCCACATGGGAGAGCAGGTCTTCCACGGTCTTCAGCGAAAAGTCCTCGGCCACGATCTCCAGCAGACCTTCCTTGAGCGCCTTGGCGAAATTCACGCCCATGCGCCGGCCCTGCTTCTCGAGCATCTCCTTGCCCAGCGAGATGCTCCGGGTGCGCTCCTCGGTACGGATGAAATGGCTGATACGGGTACGGGCCTTGGCGGTCTTGACGAACTTGAGCCAGTCCCTGCTGGGATGCCGGTTCGTGTCCGTGATGATCTCCACGGTATCCCCGTTCTTCAGCGGCGTGGTCAGGGGCACCAGCTTGCCGTTCACCTTGGCGCCGGAACAGTGGTTCCCCACCTCGGTATGGATGCTGTAGGCAAAATCGACGGGCGAGGCCTCTTCCGGCAGCTCAACCACGGTGCCCTTGGGGGTAAAGACGTAGACCTCGTCCTTGAACAGGTCATACTTGAGCGAACGCATGAACTCGTGCGAATCGCTTTCCATCTTCTGCCAGTCGAGCAGCTCCCGCAGCCAGGTGAACTGCTTGACGTCCTTGGCCTTGACCTTGCCGCCTTCCTTGTACTGCCAGTGCGAGGCAAGACCGTTTTCCGCCAGCTGGTCCATCTCGTTGGTGCGGATCTGGATCTCGATGCGCTCCGCATCCGGGCCTATCACGGTGGTGTGCAGGCTCTGGTACATATTGGCCTTGGGCATGGATATGTAATCCTTGAACCGCCCGTGCACCGGCTTCCAGATGGCATGCACAAGTCCCAGAATGGCGTAGCACTGCTTCACGTCATCCACGATGACGCGGAAGGCGATGATGTCATGCACCTGATCCAGCGTCAGGTTCTGCTGCATCATCTTGCGGTAGATGGAATAGCAGTGCTTGATGCGGCTCTTGATCTGGGCCGACATGCCGTTTTCCTGCAGCATGGTCTGAATCATGTCCCGCACGCGGTCCATGTATTCGCTGCCCGACTGCCGGTTGTTATCCAGCCACTCGGAGATGGAATTGAAGATGTCCGGCTTCAGGTACTTGAAGCTCAGGTCTTCCAGCTCCAGCTTGATGCGGTGCAACCCCAGCCTGTTGGCAAGGGGCACGTAAATATCCAGGGTTTCCTGCGCAATGAGCTTCTGCTTGTGGGGCTTCTGGTAGTCGAGGGTGCTCATGTTGTGCAGCCGGTCGGCCAGCTTGACCACCAGCACGCGCAGGTCCTCGGCCATGGCCAGGATCATCTTGCGGATGTTCTCCGCCTGTGCCTGCTCCTTGCTGTCGAAGGTCATCAGGCTGATCTTGGTCACCCCGTCCACAATGTCGGCAACCGCCTCGCCGAACTGGCTGTCGATATCCTCGATGGAGGCACTGGTGTCCTCCACGGTATCATGCAGCAGCCCGGCACAGATGGTCGCCTCGTCCATGTGCAGTTCCGCCAGCTTGAAGGCCACGGAAAGCGGGTGGGAAAGATAGGGTTCGCCGGAAAGGCGCGTCTGCCCGGCATGGGCGGCAGCCGAGAAGACGTAGGCCTTCTGGATGAGCGCCACATCCGCGTGGGGACGCGATTCGACAACCTTGTCGAGTATTTCCTGAATGCGGATCATACGTCTACTTCGCAACCTCGTACAACCGCTCGGCCTTGGGAATCCACCAGCGGTCCATATTGTATGTGATGCCTGCGGGAGCAGGCTCAATACCATGAATACGCCCATGCACGATGGGCAGGGAATAGGGAACATACAGGAAACTGTAGGGCTGGTCCCTGTGCAGAATGGCCTGCACCTTGTCGTAGGCAACCTTGCGCGCGGCCTGATCAAGGGTCGTGCGGCCCGCATCCAGCAGGGCGTCAAGCTCGGGGTTGCGGTACTTTACATGGTTCAACCCGCCGGGACGGGCCTGCGCCGAGTTCCACACCTGAGAGATATCGGGATCCTGCAGGATATTCCAGCCCAGAATCAGGGCGTCAAACCGCCCCTTGTCCACGAATTCCTTGAGGAAGGCGGCCCACTCCACAGTGCGGATCTTCACGGCCACCCCGATATCCTTGAGCTGGCTCTGGATAATGGTGGCGGTCTTGATGCGCTGCTCGTTGCCCTGATTGGTCAGAATGGTGAATTCGAACGGCTGGCCGTCCCTGTCCACCACCCCGTCCCCATTGGTGTCCTTCCAGCCTGCCTGCGCCAGAAGCTCTCTGGCTTTGGCGGGATCATAGGGATAATCCTGTATGGCATCGTTGTAAACCCAGGTGCCCGGCTTGTAGGGACCGACGGTGGATTCGCCCTGTCCGAAGAGCACGCCCTTGATGAGCCCCTGCCGGTCTATGGCCGTGGTCAGGGCCTGCCGGACCCGCACGTCCTGGAACATGGGACGCTCCAGATTATACCCGAGATAGGCATAGCCGAAGGAAAGGTAGCGGAACTTCCGGTACGTGTCGTCCCACCCTGCTCCCTTGGTCTGGTAGAGATACTGTTGGGGGGTCAGGTTCATCATGTCCAGCTTGCCCGCCTTGAGCTCCAGGAACATGGTGGAGAGGTCGGGGATGACGCGGTAGACAATCTCGCTGATATACGGCTTGCCAAGGAAATAGGTGGGGCTTGCCTCCAGCACCAGCTTGGAACCGCGCTGCCATTCCTTGAAACGGTACGGCCCTGCCCCCACGGGATGCTCCGTAAGCGGCGAGGAGACCACCTCCTTGCCCTCCAGCAGGTGCTTCGGGAGAATATCGTTCATCCAGGTGATGAGCGAACGGGCAAAGGGCTTCTCGTACTCCACTTCAAAGGTGTAGTCGTCCACCAGCGTGAACTTCCGAATCTGCAGATAGTCGTCGGCATAGGGCGTGGGCGTCTTGGGATCGATCATGAGCTTGTAGGTGAACTCCACGTCCCGCGCCGTGAGCTTGGCCCCGTCTTCCCACAGCACATCCTTGCGCATGGTGATGCGGATGCGCTTGCCGCCATCCAGCAGGGCGTAGGATTCAGCCGCCCACGGCTCCACTTCGAGATTCTTGTTGTAGCGCAACGGGGCAACGTAGATGGCGCTCGCAATCTCGTGCGAGCCCGCATCCGAGGTGAGAATCGGAATCATGTTCGCAAAGTCGCCAATGGTCCCCAGAATGAGTCTGCCGCCATATTCCGGCACATTTTTCGAGGCGTCGCCTGCGGGTGCATTTTCCGGTGTTGCGGACGCACCGGCAACCGCCTGCCCCTTTTCAGTGGAGTGGCCGCCCTTATCCGACGAGTCGCCACACCCTGACAGGAGAACAAAAACTGCAAGCAAAAACAGTATATTACAAGACCTCTGGCTCAACACTTTCAGAATGCGATTCATACTTTCCTCTCACTATTGCCAATTCCGCAGGATAGGGTATTCTTATGAGCGTAGGCTCGATATTGCGCCCAAAAGCGCCAAGTATCAAGCAAACAAGCAGACTCTCTATTGAAAATCTGCGCGCGATCGAATAACCTCGCAGTCCGCTTTACGCTTGGGGGCACCAAAAGCGGATTCCACTTGATTCTGATATTTCCAGCTTGCAAAGGAGCCTCGGACAGGTATGGACGAAGCATCAGCGAAACGGCTGTTACATAACCTTGTAAACGACACCATCCCGGAATACATCATTGATGGTTCCCGCTATATCCTCGAGTCCGGCGGCGTTCAAAAGATCAGCCTCAAAAAGGGTGAAGGATATTGGGATATTGAAGGAACAGTCCAGGGTGAGGACTTCCAGATATATTCCCCAAAACTGAGCGTGGATTTCGGGGAGGATACTGTCAATTACATGTGCAACTGCCCGGAGGCCTTCTCCGGTGCATGTCGTCACGTAGGTGCAGCAGCCATCAAGTTTCTTGCCACCCTGGACACTTCCCCCGGGGAGGAAGGCGAGCCGCAAAAGCCCAAGAGCGACTGGCGCCAGAATTTCCGCTCGTTCTTCTCCACGGCCATAGAGCCGGAGGCCGGGCGGCACTACCTCATCTACCGCTTCCATCCGGAACCCGGACGGCTGCAGGTGGCCTTCTTCCGTGCCCGCCAGAACAAATCCGGCCTGTCCACCGTGCACAACGAGATCTCGCTTGAGCAGATCATCGAAAATCCGGACTGGTGTGAGCTTTCGCCCCAGCTGCCGGTGGTTGCCCAGCAGATCGGCCGGTACAACGACTATTTCGGCCACCGGGTGGAAATACCCGACGGCCTGCTCACGTGGTTCCTCTGGACCATCAAGCGTGAATACTACCTGTTCTGGAAGGATACGGACTCGCCCTGCCGTATCGAAACCGGCACCATGGACCTGAAGCTCAAGCCGCAGCTCATGGAAGAGGGCCTCTCCTTTGACGTGATGATCCGCAGCGAGGGCAAGCCCCCGCAATCCATCGTGGACACCGAGGTGACCTTCCACGGTCAGATTCCCCTGTGGGTCTGCTGGAACAAGGGCTTCTACCCTGTCTACACCAGCATCAACTCCAGTCTGGTGCAGGACCTTGCCCTGCAGCCGCCCGTGATCGAGAAGGAGGACATTCCCGAATTCCTCGATCGCGTCTGGACGCAGCTGCCCTCCACCGACCTGTGGGGACAGGAAGAGTTCCTTGCCCACATGGAGCCGATATTCATCCCGGCCACCTACAATCCCAAGCTGTTCCTGGATGAGGAAGGCTCGCTGCTCACGCTGGAAATCCAGAATTTCTACGAGACCATTCACGGCGAATTCCTGCTGCCCGGGCCCAACCCGAGCTTCATGACCGGCAGTTACTCGTCCGAAGGCAGCACCTATCTCATCCGCCGCATGCAGGAGCAGGAAGCCGCCCTGACCGACATGCTGCTCTCCATGCACTTCCAGCCCAGAAGCAACAAGATCTGGTTCCTGGAACCGGAGGAAGCCATCTCCTTCCTGCTGGACGCCTACCCCAAGCTGGTTGAGCAGTACCGCGTATACGGGGAGAAAGCCCTCTCCAAGTACAAGGTGCGCCTCGCCACGCCCGCCATCACGGCCACGGTGGAATCCAACGAGGAAGAAAAGTGGTTCTCGCTGGAAATCGAGGTGGACTACGACGGCCAGCGCGTGCCCATCGATACCATCTGGAAGGCCTGGGCACAGGGCAAACGCTACGTGCAGCTCAAGGACGGCTCCTATACCAGCCTGCCCGAATCGTGGCTTGAAAAGCTGGCGCACAAGCTGCGCTCCATGGGCCTTGATACGGAAAAGCCCCCCAAGGATCGGTTCGAGCAGTTCGAGGCTCCAGCACTGGACGCCCTGCTGGAAGACCTGCCGGACGTGCACACGGACCCCTTCTGGAACAGCCTGCGCGAAAAGATCCATTCCTTCGAGGAGATCAAGCAGCTTGGCACGCCCAAGGGCCTTAACGCTACCCTGCGCGGCTATCAGAACCAGGGACTGAGCTACCTGAACTTCCTGCGCGAATACGGCTTCGGTGGCATTCTTGCGGACGAAATGGGTCTGGGCAAGACCATTCAGACCCTCTCCTTCATCCAGCATCTGGTGGAAAAGGGACATACGGGCCCCAACCTCATCGTGGTGCCCACCTCGGTGCTGCCCAACTGGGACCGTGAAGCCGAAAAGTTCGTCCCGAACCTCAAGCGGCTGATCATCTACGGCACCCGACGCGAGAACATGTTCAAGCAGATCGAGGAATCGCAGCTGGTCATCACCACGTATGCCCTGCTCCGCCGCGACCTCGAGGAACTGCAGAACTACGAATTCAACGCCATCATTCTGGACGAAGCCCAGAACATCAAGAACCCGAACACCATCACTGCGCGTTCGGTGCGCAAGATCAACGCCAAGCAGCGGCTTTGCCTTTCCGGTACGCCCATCGAGAACAACCTCTTCGAGCTCTGGTCGCTGTTCGAATTCCTCATGCCCGGCTTCCTCGGATCGCAGCATTCGTTCCAGCGCGGCATCGTCAAGCCCATCAAGGACGGTGATACCGAAACGCTGGATTACCTGCGCAACCGGGTCAAGCCCTTCATCCTGCGCCGTACCAAGTCCGAGGTGGCCAAGGACCTGCCGCCCAAGATCGAGAACATCCAGTACTGCGCACTGGCCGAGGAACAGGCGGAACTGTACGCCGCCCTGGCCACCAAACTGCGGGAACAGGTGCTCAACGCCGTGGACGAAAAGGGCATGGCCAAGAGCCAGATGTCCATTCTGGACGCCCTGCTCAAGCTGCGCCAGATCTGCTGCCACCCCCGCCTCCTGAAGATGGACATGCCGGGCTTCAGCACCAACCTGCCCTCGGGCAAGTTCGACGCCTTCAAGGACATGATCACGGAAGTGGTGGAGGAAGGGCACAAGGTGCTCGTCTTCTCGCAGTTCGTCTCCATGCTGCACATCATCCGCTCGTGGCTGCAGATAGCCGAGATTCCCTTCGCCTATCTGGACGGCACCTCCAAGGACCGCTTCGAACAGGTGGATCTGTTCAACAACACCAAGGAAATTCCCATCTTCCTCATCTCGCTCAAGGCAGGCGGCACGGGCCTGAACCTGACCAGCGCGGACTACGTCATCCACTACGACCCGTGGTGGAACCCGGCCGTGGAAGATCAGGCCACCGACCGCGCCCACCGTATCGGACAGACGGCGCAGGTCTTCTCCTACAAGATGATCTGCTCCAACACCGTGGAAGAAAAAATCCTCAAGCTGCAGGAAATGAAGAAGGGCGTGGCGGATGCCATCATCCCCGGACAGGATTCGTGGAAGTCGCTCACCCGCTCCGACCTGGAAATGCTCTTCGAGGTTTAGCGCTCCAGAACCACAGCAAGCAAAAAAGGCCGCGGCACATGTGCCGCGGCCTTTTCCTTTTCCGTGCTCCGGTCGAAGACCTCTGCAGGACAGAAGCCCCGGGGTTGCGTTCCCCGCGAAAACCTTCTATTACCCTCACGCCTTCGGATGCATACGCCGGGGCGCAATCATTTCCCAGCCACAGAGAGGTGCCCCATGGCAGACAAGAGCAAGCAGCAGAAAAAGGTTCAGAAACGCATTCAGGCCATCAAGGAACGCAAGGCGTCCTCGGCCAACGATTTTTCCGATGTGCTGCTCAAGTTCTGCCGTCCTCTCCTGCAGGAGGCGGGCAGCCTGAGCGGAGAGGACAATGCCGTGGGCCTTGGCGTCTTTGCGTGGAACGCGGCCTTCCTGTCCGAGGACCGCTGGAAGGAGAATTTCAAGCGCTCCCTCGGCCAGTATGCGCTGTCCGAGGATGCACAGGAAACCCTTGAGGGCATCGTGGGCGAGATGATCCGTCAGAAGCAGCTCATGTACCCCAACGACATGCGGGTCATCACCAGCTATGATGTGAAGGTGGCGGACGGCAAGGTGGAGCTGACCGTGGAATCGCGGGTGGCCAAGAAGCCCCTGCTGCCCAAGTTCAACGAAATGCCCGTCGCCGAATAGAACGCTTCCCTCCCCTCAGGGGCGGGGCGTGATGCCGTCGAGGAAGAAACGCCAGTTGGCCTCGATGTGCTCTGCCATGTCCAGCGCGCCGCCGCTGGAATGGAACATCACGGCCACGGGGACGAACATGCCCATGTAGGCCAGGGCCAGCTTGTCCGCCCCGATGTCGGTACGCACCCTGCCTTCAGCCTGTCCCTGCGCTATGCATTCCCGCACCCTGGCGAGAATGCGCTGCTGCACGCCGAACACCACGGCCCTGTTGCGACCGCCGTCGTGCATGGTCTCGTCCGCAAAGAGAATGCGGGGCACCACCTGCATTTCCCGTATCTGCCGTATCAGCGTCAGCAGCATGCAGTGCAGCACCTCCAGCACATCCGTCACGCCCTCGCTGCAGGCGCGGATTTCTTCCGCCACCCGCCGCGAAAGCAGCTCAACTCCCGCCTCCAGCATTTCCGCCTTGCCGGCATAGTGCCGGTACAGGGCCGAGGGTACAATGCCCACGGCGGCGGCAACCCGCTCCGCTGTCAGACCGCTCATGCCATCCGTGCACAGAATGCCCAGCACGGCCTCGGCAATCTGTTCCCTGCGCACCTCGGTTTTCACATGTACACGCTTCATGCATCCTCCACGCCCAGACATAGGGCATCACGTTCCGAAAGGCAAACAACGTTGCCCGTTTATCCGTCTTGGAGTATCCAGAAGCATCACCCGAACACCTGCCGGGAACGGCAGGCCGCACAAGGAAGAGCGCATGAAATCGGCACAAGGATCCATGGGACGCGTATTCGTCCTCAGGCTGGAGGACGGGGATTCCCTTCCCGGCTGCATTGAGCAGTTCGCACAGGACAACAGCATCAAGGGCGGCATGGTGGCGCTGGTGGGCGGCATCGGCGCCGGAACCCTGGTGGTCGGCCCCGAGGACGGTGACGCCGACACCATCGTGCCCATGACGCGCGCCTTTGCCGCCGCGCATGAGGCCGCTGCTCTGGGCACGCTCTTCGTCAACGCGGCAGGCACGCCCAAACTGCACATGCACACCACGCTGGGCCGGGGTGATACCACGCTCACGGGCTGCATCCGGCAGGGCATCGATGTCTGGAAGATCGCCGAAGTGGTCATCTTCGAGATTGTCGATTCCGGCATGGTCCGCAAACTGGACCCGACATTCAACCTTGAACTGCTCTCCCCAGAGTAGCCATGTGGGCTCCGGATATCGACGCATGGCCGCTTCTGGCCCCCATCCGCCAGCGCTTTGACGCCACCGAGATCGCGGACGTCCGTTCCGCCGTTCTGGAGGCCGTGGCCGCACTGCACGCCTCGGGCGCGCTGCAGGCCATCCGGCCGGGGCAGTCCGTGGCCATTACCGCAGGCAGCCGGGGCATAGACCGCATTGCCGAAACGACCGCCGCGCTTGTGGAGGCCCTGCGCCTGCTGCAGCTGGAACCGTTCATCGTCCCCGCCATGGGCAGCCACGGCGGCGCCACCGCGCAGGGACAGCAGGCCGTTCTTGCCTCGCTGGGCATCACGGAGGCAGCCATGGGCGCGCCCATCCGGGCCTCCATGGAGGTGGTCGAGGTCGGCACCACCCCGGCGGGGATTCCGGTCCTTGCGGACGCCGTGGCCATGCAGGCAGACCACATCGTCGTTGCCAACCGCATAAAGTCGCACACGAAATTCAAGAGCACCATCGAGAGCGGCCTGTTCAAGATGGCCTGTATCGGGCTCGGCAACCATGCCGGGGCCGTGCAATGCCACAGGGTGG
>QKEJ01000199.1 GCA_003252375.1 Halodesulfovibrio sp. | reverse complement strand
GGTAATGAAAATGGCGCTGCTGGCGCGCTCCACGGCGCGCTCCAGCAAGGCCCGGGCCTGCTCGGCCTGTTTTCGCTCGGTAATATCCACCATGACGCCGACAATGCCGGCGATCTCCCCTTCGCTGTTCCGGAACGCCGCCTTCTCGACAACAAAGTCGTGCAGGGCGCCGTCGGCACACAGAAGATGCAATTCCGCCTTCACGCGTTGCCCTGTGGACAGGATGTGCGCATCGGAGCGCATGATGTCCTTGCACTCCCGCAGGGAATAGAGCTGCGGAAAATCGCTGACCCGCCTGCCCTTGACGGATTCGGGGTGTGAATTCAGAAGGTCGGCGGCAAAGCTGGCGCTGCAGCCGAGAAATCGCCCATCCGCACCGCGATAGAACACGGGGCTCGGAATGGTGGCCAGCAGCGTATCCATGAACCCCACCTGTTCCCGCAGGAGTCCCTCGATACGCGTCTTCTCGTTGATCTCACGCAGATACTCGCCGTTCATGTGCGCCAGTTCTTCCGTTCTGGCCGCAACTGTATGCTCCATCTGCTCGGTATGCTCCTGCAGCCGTTCCATGAACCTGTTGAACAGCCGCCCCATCTGTCCCAGTTCATCCCCGCTTTCGCGCAGACTCCGCGTGCTGTAGTCGCCCGCAGCCCCCTGCGTGAAGCAGGCGATGAGATCATGCACCGGGACGACGATAACCCGGCCCAGCGCATGCACAACCAGAACGATGATAAGAAAGATAACGGCGGTAATGATGACAAGCCACACACGCAGCTGATGCAGCTTGGCAAACAGCTCATCCCGGAACCCGGCAACCCCCACGACCCAACCGAACCGGGGAATGTCCTTGAACACGAGCAGCCGGTCACGAAACTCTCCGCGCTCCGCATCATGCCATTGGTATTCGATGCGCCCGCTCCGCCTGCTGAGCATCTCTTCGGCAAAGAGGTGATAGACGCTCCGCTCCTCCTTGTCGGCGCCGCCCCTGTCCCCCATCAGCATGCCTCTGTCCGCCGTCAACAGAAAGCTGAATCCGCTTTTGGACAACCGGACCTGGTTAAGGACGAGGTCCAGATCCTGCTCATTGACCAGCGCACCAAACTCGCTTCGATAGCCGGAAACGGAGATAATCCAATCCCACGGAGCAAAATAGGTCATGTACAGCGCCTTGACACGCGGCTCCGCCTCTCCGGGATTCTTCCATTCGTACTCAATGTACCCCTCGCGCCGCTTCATCTGCGCACGGATGAATTCCAGCCCAGCAAAGGAACTGCCCTGCAGTTCGGCAACGGGGTGGACGAGAATGGTCCCCGCACTGCTGAGGCAATAGATATATCCCTCCCGGCCGATACGCTGGCTGAGCAGGTATCGTTCGGCCTCGCTGCGCACCACATCCATGTCCCGCCCGGAAGCCAGCCCCTCGCTGTACATCTCGCGGATGACCTGCAGGTTGGTTTCGGCATGCCCGTGGAGCATGCTGCGCACTCCCACTTCTCCGGCCAGTTGCACGCTCTGCGAGATCATCAGGGCAGCCTGCTCCATCTCCTCGCCCACACGATCCGTGATGATGTTCGCCAGAAACCAGTAGGCAAGCCCCCCTCCGAGCGCGACACTCAGCAGGAGAGCAAAGGAATAGGCAAGCAAGAGCTTGCTGCGGAGGGTCAGATCCCTACCCAAATGCACGCGAGCCTCCCATGTCCCGGGGCCCTGAGGGGGCTGTGATTCACCGGAACGGGCCTCTTTACATCACGCCCCGCCAGCCTTAAGGTACCCGCAGAACGAACCGAGGAGCATATTGTACATGTATACGTTTACCCCTTCCGGAGTCTGCGCCAAGCAGATCCGGTTCAATATAACTGATGGCCGCATCCACGATCTGAAATTCGAGGGAGGCTGTCCCGGGTCCCTTACCGCCATTACCCGTCTGCTGGAAGGACAGGAAATAGACACCGTCATCCAGAGCCTCAAGGGGCTGCCCTGCGGCAAGAAGAATACCTCCTGCCCTGATCAGCTTGCCCTGGTCCTGTCCGACATTGCCAGCGGCAACGGTGACAAGCACAAGCAGGGCCCCGGGCTGGCAGGGGTCATGCGGGGCCTGTCACCCTTTTAGGCCCCTTCCGCAGACTGCCCGCCGAATGAAGCGCGAATGGGAAGCCGGATCGTAAAACGGGTTCCCTTTCCGGGTATGGAGTCCACCTCCATCTGCCCGCCATGATTTTCGGCAACAATGAAGTAAGACACGGAGAGACCAAGCCCGGTTCCCACACCGGGCTCTTTGGTCGTGAAGAACGGCTCAAAGGCACGGGTCCGTGTCAGTTCATCCATGCCCGGCCCGTTGTCCTCCACCTCGATGACGGCATACGCCTGCGCCTGCCCGCCCGTCGGCGCGTGTTGCTGAGACGTACGAATGGTTATGGCCGGGGCTTCGGTATCCGCCATAGCCTGGGCTGCGTTACGCAGAAGATTGAGCAGCACCTGCTCTATTTCCGTGCGCGAACAGTTCACGTCGGGCAGTTGGGAGTCAAATTCCCTGATAATACGTATGTGTCTGAAATCGAAACTTTTCTTGAGATCATAATCGGTGGAGGCCAACAGCACCGTGTTGTCCACCACTTCATTCAGACAATGGGTGCTATGCGAACTTTCGCTCTTGCGCGCAAAGCTGAGCATGTTCCGCACGATTTCCGCGGCACGCACTGCGGAATCCCGTATGCCCTCAAGCATGCGGAACACCTTGCGTTCCTCCATGTAGCCACGGACGGAGTCAAGCGGGCATCCCACAGCAGCGGCGGCATCGTGGTTCGCGGGCAGCTCCGGAGAGAGCCTGCGCATGATGTTTTGCGCTCCCTGCAGGATCCCCCCCAGAGGGTTGTTGATTTCATGGGCCATGCCTGCGGCGAGCCCCCCCACGGACATCATCTTTTCCGTCTGGATCATGATCTGCTCAAGACGTGCCTGTTCGGTCACGTCATCCACCCGCAGCACGGCCCCCCCGATGTTCCCGCTGTCTCTTGAAACAAGGGGAAAAATGGTAATGTGCTCAAAGCGGGTCCTTCCCCCTTCCTGCACCATGCTGCGCGGCACCACAACATTCTCCCCCGTGCGCATGGCAGTCATGATATCCGGCAACAGATAGGCAAGGCGCGGCAGAACAACGGCAAAATCCTGTCCCAGCACGGTGTCGGCCTGCATCCCCGTCTCCTGCTCGGCAAGCTTGTTCCACTGCAAAATGCATCCCTGCTGGTCGACACCGACCAGCAACGAGGGCATGGCATCGAGAATGTTGGCCAGCAGGGAACGCAGCCGGGCACTCTCCTCTGAGGCCAGCAACCGATCCGTAATGTCGCGCGCCACCACAAGGGCGTATTTCACCCCTTCCAGTTCATGCAGGCTGACCGTTGCCTCTATGGGCAAATCCGCCAGCGCACAGCGCGGCAGAGCAGCTTGCAGCGTCACGAACTGCATGGTGTCCTCACTGGTGGCGAGGATACGTATGGCCTGCGTCATCCCCTTGCCCAACACATGCTCCACGGGCATGGCGTCCAGTGAATCCTCTGGCCTGTGACACCCCGCCGCCGCGTGGTTGGCGTGAACAACCGCAAGCGGAGACAACCGCACCAGAAAAATGAAATCCTTGGCGTGATCCAGAAGAACCTGAAAACGCTCCAGCTCTATGATCTTGCGGCGCAATTCAGGGTAGTAGCTCTTACGCAGGGAACGCTCGCCCAAGCCGATCAGCTTTTCGAGTTCTACGGCAGACGGACCAACCGCTTCCCCCGAATCGACCGGCTTCGCCCCTCCCTCACCGGAGGAGATATGGGCATCCCTACCACGCCTTCTCATACAACGCCTCGATTTCCTTGGGGGAAAACACCCGCGGGTTGGTCATCATGCAGGCATCGGCCATGGCTGTCGTGGTCAGGCGGGGAATATCCTCCAGTTCCATGCCCAGTTCGCGCAGCCCTGCCGGAATGCCCACGGCACGGGACAGCGTAAGAATGCCGCCAACCAGTTCCCGGCGCACGGTGGCATCATCCATACCGGAAACGTCAACACCAAACGCGCGCGCCAGCTCCCGATATTTGTGTGGTGCAGCCTCAAAGTTGGCCTCCACCACACGGGGCAGGACAATGGCGTTGCAGGCGCCATGCGGGGCATCCAGAACTCCGCCAAGACTGTGCGCCATGGCGTGCACCGCCCCCAGGATGGCGTTGGAGAAGGCATACCCTGCATGCATGGAAGCCAGCATCATGCCCTCGCGGGCAACAGGATCCGTGGGATTGGTCACGGCGCGTTCCAGATGCTTGCGCACCAGACGGACGGCATCAAGGGCAAAGAGATCCGTGGTGGAGGACGCCACCGTAGAGACGTAGGCCTCGAAAGCGTGCGTCAGGGCATCCAGCCCGGTGGCGGCAGTCAGGGAAGGCGGCATGCTGTAGGTGCACTCGGGGTCCACAAGGGCCACATCCGGGATAGCCGCCTGTGCCACAATGGCGATCTTCAGTTGCCGTTTGGTATCGTTGATGATGCAGAACTGGGAAATGTCCGCACTGGTCCCCGCCGTAGTGGGAATGCAGATCATGGGGGGGCCCGGTATATCCACCTTGTCCACCCCTTCAAAGGTCAGCACGTCCGAACCGTTGGTCGCCATGAACCCGATGGCCTTGGCCGCATCCATGGGACTGCCCCCGCCTATGGCGATCACACCTTCGCAGTGGGCATCAAGGTAGATTTCCGTTCCGGAACGGGTCTCCGTGTCACGCGGGTTGGGCAGAACATCATCGAACACCGTGGTACGGATACCGGCTTCATGCAACGGAGCAATCAGGGCATCCACCAGGCCTGTGGCGCGTACCCCCCGGTCCGTGACGACCATGCAATGACCAAGACTGAAATTTTGCACGTACTTGGTCAAAAGGTGACGAGCCCCGTTTCCGAAGATGACTTCAGGTGCCGCAAACTTCCGTAACGATTGGAGCGATGCCATTCCCGATCCTCCTGTCGATGTTCATGTTTTCACAGTAACATACCCCCGTCACGAAACAAACCGGAACTTCACGCACTCCGGTTATAAGTTCAGACGGACTCTTCAGCATCCCGGAATCGCCGAACTTCCTGAAGAAAGTGCAGAAGCGCCGCACCCTCGCCGGATTTTTTCCAGACCACCCGCAGCTCCGGCCGGGGCAATTCACCCACCAACGGCCGGTACACCACACCGGGACGACGCACGTTCCCCACCGAGGCGGGATGGATCGAGCATCCCAGCCCAGCAGCAACAAGCGCCTTGCCCGTCTCAATGCGGGCCACGCTCTGCACCACGTCCGGAACCACGCCCACCGCGCGAAAGCTTTCCATGAGCGCATCATGCAACAGGATATGCGCCTTGCGGGGAAAAAGGACGAGAGGCTCTCCGTCCAGCATCTCCAACGGCACGGATTCCCGTTCGGCAAGGGGATGCCCTTCAGGCAGGCAGAGCATGAAGGGCTCACGCTTGAAGAACAGGCTCTCAAGCTGCATGGGAACCCCCCGCAGGCAGCTGATGAGCCCCACATCCAGTTCGTCCGACGCTATCATGCGCAACTGGTGCGCCGTGGAGTATTCCCAAAGATCAAGCCGTACCTTGGGATAACGCTGCCTGAACGCCCGGATGGCCTGCGGATAGCCGGTCATGAGCGCATAGCCCATGAACCCCACCCGCAACCAGCCTTCCTCTCCCTGCGCCATGGCCTGAACGCGCCTTGCAGCAGCATCCAGCCGCGCGAGAATATCCCGGGCATCCTCCAGCAACGCCTCCCCTTCCCGGGTCAGGCATACCTTGCGGCTGGTCCTGTGCAGCAGGGGCGTTCCCAACTGCTCCTCCAGCAGCCGTATCTGCTGACTCAGGGGGGGCTGAGACATGTGCAGCCGCTGCGCGGCCCGTCCAAAATGCAGTTCCTCTGCCACGGCAACGAAGTATTTGAGCAAACGTGTTTCCATAATTAATATGTAACAGATATCGATAACGCCTGAAAGCGATATTAGACATATCAATCAGCCTGCGAGATAGTCCGGCATCGGCACTGCACAACCGGAGGAAACCATGCAGGACGGAATGCGAAACACCATTGGACTGACGGAAAGAACAACCCGGACGCCCCGCAGCCAGCGAGGCAGATTCGGCCTCCCGAAACTATTGAACCTGTCAGGATTACTCGGAGTTGTGGGCCTGGTGCTCATCACCGGTCTTCCCGGTGCAGCCACAGCCGGCAGCGCCACCGGTCCTGCACGCTCCGAACAGCCGGCCCCCCTCACTGCACAGGGGCAGATCGTGCTGCACACGGCAACCGCAAGCCCGCTCTGCCTTGCGCTGGACGCCTACGGGGTTCTCTATGTCGCCGAGCAGGCAACCGGCACCATCCGCTGCATTACCCGCGACGGCGAATCCGCCGTCCTGGTCAGCGGCATTGCGGAGCCCTGCGCCGTGACGGCCGACCATCGCCGCCAGCTTCTGGTGGGTACACGTACGGGGGATATCTGGCGCATCCTGCCGAACGGCAGGGCCAGGCTCATCGGCAGCGTGGGGGAACCGATATCCTCCCTTACTGCAGACCGGGACGGTGCCGCCATTGCAGCCACGCTGACCGGGACCGTGATACGGTTCCCCGACACCGAACGCTAAGTGGCTTTCCAACCGCGAAGAGCTATGTCATGTACAGGCCATGTCAAACCGCCAGTTTCTGCCGTTACCCCGCCCTGCCCAGCCTCTCCCCCTGCTGTTGGCGCTCATGGCGTGGTTCGTCTGCACCGCGCCCGCATGGGCTGCTGATGCCGCCTCCTTTGCCCCCACCCTGCCGCCATGGCGACTGCAGCAACTCCTGCAACAGCCGGACACGGTCATCAATCGGGGAGTCAGGGCAATGCGGCAGGGATACTGCTCCGTTGTGGACAAGGAAGAACTGCCCCACGGGATCAATCCGCACGAATACCGCAGCCTCGCCCCCTTCTGGTGGCCCAACCCGGCATCCGACGATGGTCTGCCTTATGTGCAGCACGCGGGCAAAGCGAACCCCGAGGCCCTGACAGACCGATACGATGCCCGTCGGTTCGAGATCCTGTCGAACACGGTGTTCGACCTTGCATTGCAGTACACGCTGACCGGAGACATGGTTGCAGGAAAACGCGCCGCTACCCTGCTGCGCATCTGGTTTGTCACGCCGGAAACCGCCATGCTGCCGAACATGGATACAGCAGGTATCCGTCCGGGCATCGGCAGGCGCTTCCACGCCAGCGGCATTGCCCTCCCCATGCGTGGCACCCCCGATGGGATCATGGAGTCCCGCCTTCTTCTGCCACTCTGTGACGCCATTCCCCTGCTCGATGATCCACGCCTGCTCTCCCACGATGACATGCACAGCATCCGGCAATGGATGCGCGCCTTCCTGCATTGGATGGACACGGCGCCGAATGCATTGACTCACGGCGGAATGACCGATGGCAACGGCACATGGAACGATGCGGTTCGCATGGCCCTCCTGATATTTCTCGGCGACACGGAAGCGGCCGACCACCTCTTGCGCAGCCGGACCATGCCACGCATCAATGTCCAGTTTGCCCCGGATGGCAGTCAGCCATGGGCGCTGGTACGCGGGGATTCCCTTTCGGAAAGCCTCGGCAACCTTGAGGCATGGGCCGCCATCGCCATCATGGGACAGCGTCTCGGTGTGGAAGTGTGGCATCACAGTACCCCGGAAGGAGCCTCCGTTTCCGGGGGCT
The DNA here is from genome assembly GCA_003252375.1 of Halodesulfovibrio sp. Taxonomy (GTDB): domain Bacteria; phylum Desulfobacterota; class Desulfovibrionia; order Desulfovibrionales; family Desulfovibrionaceae; genus Halodesulfovibrio. The sequence continues at coordinate 32,895 of QKEJ01000199.1, read as the reverse complement.
GGGACTTCGTACAACGGTATCATGACAACCTGCGGCGCTGGCCCTGGCCCCAGCACCCGCCTCTGGAACCATCACGTCTGGAGACACTGGAGCGGACGGTTCGGGGCCTCACGTCTTCACAGCTATCCACGCCGTCGCCGAAGGAGTAAGGCCCCAACGCAAAAAGCCGGCCCAAAGGACCGGCTTTTCCCCGAAATCATGATCGACCAGATGAACCTAAATGAAGGTCGAGAGGGCCTCGCCCGAGCCTATTGTCTGGGCGATGGTCGTCGCAGCTTCCGCTCCCACGAGATCGGTGGAGGACGGCAGGGCCGACGTGTCGGAGTCCGATCCGCCCAGCACCTTGTTCATCAGCTCGCCCATCCGTCCCTCGTAAGCCTGCAGGGCTTTGCGGCGCAGCCATGGAGGACCGTCCATCTTGCCGTGATGCGCCTTTTCCGGTTCCTTGGCCTTGGCGGCACCGGACACTGATTCCGCTCCTTCCTCCTGATCGCCCACAGGCTTGATTTCCAGCTCGCCGCTGGCAACCATGGCCCTGGCCTTGGCCACGCCGTGCTCCAGAATGGCCTGCACTTCCTCGGGCGAAATGATGCCGTCGCCATTCAGGTCCTGCAGAATATTGTCGGAATTGCTGCTCCCGCTGCTGCTGTCGGAATCCATCTCGGTAAGGGGGAAGCTGCCCGGGCGGTCGTTGGCCTGCCCTTCGGCCCCCTGTGCGTCCATGCTTTCCTGCATGGCCGTCTCAAATTCCTTGCGGTGCTCGCCCAACGCCGCCGCAATCTCCGATTCGGTCAGCGAGCCATCGCCGTCCTTGTCGTACGACTCAAAGAGATCATCCGAGAGCTGCGTCTCTGACTTGCTGATTTTGCCGTCGCCATCGGCATCCTGCTCCTGCACCATGGCATGCGCAACACGCATGAACAGGCTGTTGCTGTCATGCTGGCTGAGATGCTGGGCCATTTCCTCGGACGAGACGTACCCGTCACCGTCCGTGTCCATGTCGGCGAAACGCTCCTGGGTCACGCCCAGCTCTTCGGCAGTAAGCAGGCCGTCGGCGTCCGAGTCGCGGTCCGAGAAGATCTTCTCGGTCAGCTTTTCATAATCCGCGGAGCCGCTGTCTTCCTGCGTGCGATTAATGCTGTTGAACCAGCTGCCCTGCGCCCCTGAAAGTTGGCTTATTCCTGATACGCTCATATCACCCTCACTGCGGTTTTCCCCCTCCCGGGTCCACCGTATGTGCCACAGGCAACTCTTGCCGATATTGGGCAACGCGTACACAAAAGCAAAAAACGGTCCGTTAAGAACCGTTCTCTGCCCGTCATAAACCTTAAGATTTGTAAAGACTGGAACAAGCCGTTTTTACAGAAGTTTCCAGTCCTTTATACGCAGGTCAACTTCGGCACCGCCGTTATAGCGGTCAATGCGCGGAGAATAGGCGAGACGAATTTTCCGCCCCTCGATGTGCGGGGGCATCTCCTCGGCCATGCGCCATGCCTTGGCATGCAGGGTTACGCCACTTGCCTGATCCTGCAGTTCCAGCTTGAGATGCTTGCGGGCAAAGACCCGACGGGATTTCACGAGCAGCGGGGGGGAAGCGAACACGGGTTCGCTGTTTCCCATGCCGAAGGGCTGCATGAGCTCCAGTTCCTTGAGCAGGGTAAAATCCGAGGCTAGCTCAAACCCCATGTCGCCATCAACCCGCAGGTGCGCGGTCAGCGGCGTCGAACCGATGCACTGCTCCACGACCTGCGTGAACCGGGACCGGAAGGAATCCAGATTCTCCGGGGGCAGGGACATGCCTGCCGCCAGCTTGTGGCCCCCGAAACCGATGAACAGGTCCGCGCACCGGGTCAGCCCTTCATGCAGGTGGAATTCGCTTACCGACCGGGCAGACCCCTTGATAACCTCACCCTCACGGCACAGGATAACCGTGGGGCGGTAATACCGCTCCACGACCCGTGAGGCGACGATGCCTATCACCCCGGAATGCCAGTCCTCTCCGTAGAGCACCAGCGCGTTGCGCGAAAGCTGCGACGACGCCTGCTGCATGGCGGCTTCCTGTATCCGCTCTTCCTCGTTCTTGCGTTCCTCGTTCATGCCGTCGAGGGTGGCTGCCAGGCGACGGGCCTGTTCGGGATCGTCGGACAGCAGAAGGTCGAGGGCCAGATCAGCCCTGCCCATGCGCCCTGCCGCATTGATGCGCGGCGCAAGGCCAAAAGCCACCTGCCCGGCCCCCACGGCGGCTCCGGGTGCATACCCGGAAACTTCCTTGAGCGCAGCCATGCCTGTACGGCGGCCCTCCGCCATGACCAGCAGGCCGTTCTTGACGAGAATGCGATTCTGCCCGGCCAGTTCCACCACATCCGCGATGGTGCCAAGGGCTACCAGATCCAGCAGGGAACGGACATCCAGACGGGTTCCGGTCCGCTCTGCAAGACGCTGATTCAGGGCGCACATGAGAAAGAAGGCGACTCCCACCCCGGCCAGGGCGGGGCATGGGCATTCACGCAGCCGGGGATTGCAGATGGCGTGGGCGTCGGGCAGTGTTTCCCCCGGCAGATGGTGGTCGGACACCACCACCAGCATGCCCAGCTCCCGGGCCCGCGCCACGGGGGCATGGTCCGATATGCCGCAATCCACGGAAAGCAGCATGCGGGCGCCCTGTTCGTACAGGGCCTCCACACCGGCCACATTCATGCCGTAGCCTTCCTTCATGCGGTTGGGCAGGTGGTGCATGGTGTCCACACCATGCCCGCGCAAAAAGCTCTTCACCACGGCGGTGGAGGTCACGCCATCCACGTCATAGTCGCCCCACACGGCCAGGGGGCGCCCCTCGGCAAGACCCCGGGCCAGCACATCGGCGGATTCATCCAGCCCCGGCCACTGGCACAACGGCGCCAGCTGCTTGAGAAAGGGACTCAGGTAGAACTGCATGTCCTCGCGCGTCCTGAGGCCGCGATGCCAGAGAATGGAGGCAATGGTTTCCGAAATTTCAAGCTGTGTCGCCCACTCCGAGAGCCCCTGCGGAACAGGGTCTTCGGAACGGGGAATCCACTCTTTGGACAAGGGAGACTCCGTGAAGATGCAAAAGGATGGCTATACCAGATGCGAAACAAGGGAGGCGATGTGCCCCGGATCGAGACGCTCCGCAAGTGCGGCCTCAAACTGCTCCGTATCCGTGACGAAACGACCGAGCAATGCTGTCGCCGTGTCAGAAAGAGGTATAGCGTCCTCGTCGCGGCTGTGCAACAGGCCATCGGCCGTGTAGAGAATGGCGGCAGCCTGCTTGCAGGTAGAGGCCAGCTTGGGCTGATGATGCCAGCTGATGGGTTCGGTAAGACAGTCGGGCAGGTTCCAGTAGGAGAGCACATGCGCGGCAATGACGGCATGATCCACGCCCCAGTAGCGGTCTTCCGCCTCCACGTCGGTCAGGCCCTCCGTATCGCGAAGATTACGGATGGCAGCCCATGTGAGCGGTCTGAACGAGGCGATGAAGAGCTTGCCGAGATCGTGGAGCAGCCCTGCGGTATACAAGGTATCCGGATCGACCTGTATGCCCTGCCGAACCGCATGCTGGGCGATAAGCCGGGCAGCTTCTCCCACTCCCACCTGATGGGCCCAGTACCGGGCAAGCTCGAACCGCCCGGGCAGCCTGCGCTTGCTGGTCAGGTCCGCGATGCCGATGGTGAGCACCAGATTGCGCACCTCCTTCATTCCCAGCACGGCAACGGCGCGGGAAACGGAGGCAACTTCGGCCTGCAGACCGTAATAGGCGGAATTGGCCATGGAGAGCACGCGTGCGGCCAGCCCCTGACCACGGGCGATGGTCGCGCCGATGGCTTCCAGCGAGGCAGACGATTCCGACGCGGTCTGGGAAAAAAGATCACGCAGCAGACCGGCCTCGTAGGGCATCTCCTGCATGCCCTGGACGAGATCACTCAGAAAATCCTGTGCTTCTCCATGATGCTGCATGTGCCGCTCCGCCGGTTCGAGCCAAGGCTCCTATGCGTCAATGGGAATGAAGCCGTCGGTGTTCGCACCGCCGGATTTGCCGTCCCCCGCGCCCTTGGACGGCTCGGCGGACGCATCCGCGGCCCGTGCGGGGCCGGTGTCCGCCTTCGGTGCGGCGTCTTCTGCACCGCCCCCTTCCTTCGCCTGCTTGAGGGCCTTGGCCGAAAGGGCCAGCTGGGCCTCCACGGCGGCCCTCTGGTCGGCGGGCACGAGATCCTTCTGCTTGAGCCACATCAGGAACTTCAATCCGGCATCAAGGGTGGGGTTAAGACCAAGACTCTTAATGAGATGGTCCACGCAGGTCGCATAGTCCTGCAGTTCAAGACAGACGCGCGCCACGTTGTAGTACAGGTTCTCATCCCTGCCCGCCAGTTCAAGCGCCTTGGTGTAATAGTCCTTGGCCTGCTCAAGCATCTTGTTCTTGCGCAGATTTATGCCGAACTCGTTGAAGAGATGCTTGTGCTCCTCGTCGAATGCCGCATCCAGCTTGACCAGACGGTCGAAGATATTGTCGGCCTTTTCCGTTTCGCCCCTTTCCAGGTAGGTCAGGCCGAGACCGAAGTTGGCGCGCACATTCTCCTCGTCCACATTCAGGGCGTTATTGTACTCGAACTCGGCGCTGAACCCCTCGCCCCGCTGCCGGTGCCTGTCGGCCCGGGCAATGGTCTTGTTCAGCTCCTTCATCTTGGGGAACACGGTCTGCATGTAGAATTCAGGTTCGGGCTGGAACCTGGCGATGATATCCTCAAGAGTGACCGTACGCTTGGGACCGGAGGGCACGTAATTGCCGTTCAGCGGCTGGACCTCGATCCGGCCGTCGGTTTCTTCCACGAACCAGAAGGCCTTCTGCACGGTCTTGCGCACAGTGGTGCCGGCACCAACCTTCTTCACTTCCTGCGTGGAGAAGATGCCCTTGATCGGTTCACGCCCGCTGCTGCCCGGTGCGCTCTCCTTCTGTTCTCCCATACTCTCTCCCAAAAGAAATGCGTTCGCAGGCTCCGCACTGCCTCTTATGCGGACTGCATGGCAGTAATGATGTCCTCTACGGCTCCGGCCGGGTCTTGCGCCCCAGTGACTGGGCGTCCCACAACAAGATAGTCGGACCCGGCTGCCACGGCCTCTGCAGGTGTCATGGTGCGACGCTGATCATCGCCCAACGCAACAGGCCGTATCCCAGGAGTAAGGCATAAATAACCATTTCCACAAGTATTTTTTATCGCAGCAACCTCATGCCCGGAGCACACAACCCCGTGCACGCCCCAGCTGCTGCCGGCAGCGGCGAGCCCCAGTACGGTCTCGCGCAGGGAGGTGGCGAATCCCTTGGGCAGATCCTCCTGCGCCATGGAGGTAAGTACGGTTACGCCAAGCAGAATAGGCGAGGTTCCGGCGGCTTCGGCCCCCTCCTGCAGCCCTTCCATCGCGGCACGGGCCATGCGCTCGCCCCCAAGCAGATGGATATTCAGCATATCCACGCCGTGTCGCACACTGGAGCGGACGGCACCACGAACCGTATTGGGAATGTCAAAGAACTTCATGTCGAGAAATACGGGAAAGCCCTTGGCCTTCAGCCGTTCCACCAAGGAGGGGCCCTCTGCGGTAAAAAGCTCCAATCCCAGCTTCATCCACACACCGGTACCCTGCAGCCGGTCGGCCATGGCCAGTGCGCCCCGCGCATCAGGGTAGTCGAGGGCTATGACAAGCTCGGCCATCAGTCCCTCCATCCCTTCATGATGCTGCTCACCAGCGCGGGGTGGCAGGCAGGCGACAGTGTGGCTGCCAGATAGGCGCTGCGCAGTTCGTCATAGGCCCGCTCAAGGTCGTCATTGACAATCCAGGCATTGAACCAATGGGCCTGCTGCATTTCCTTCTCCGCATTGACGATGCGCTTGGCGATGGTTGCATCATCATCCGTGCCCCGTCCTTTCAGACGGCGCTCCAGTTCTCCACGGGAGGGAGGAAGGATGAACACATAACAGCCCTGCTTGAGGCTGCCGTGCAGCTGGCTGGCGCCCTGCACGTCGATATCAAAAATGATGTCCCGGCCTGCTGCAAGCTTCTGCAGTGTTTCTTCCTTGGGCGTACCATAATAGTTGCCGTGCACTTCGGCCCATTCCGCAAAGAAGCCTTCCTGCTGCCGGGCACGGAACACCGCTTCCGTGACGAAGTGGTAATCCCTGCCGTCAACCTCGCCAGCTCTCGGCGCACGCGTCGTATAGGAAATGGAAAACTCGAACCGGGGAAACTCCCCGAGCAGACGTTTGGTGAGCGTGGTCTTGCCGGTGCCGGAGGGAGCGCACAGAACCAGTACGATACCGGTCCGCTCCACTTCCATGCGTTCGCGGCGGGAAGCTGCCTGAATGGTGTCCGGCGACATTATGCCTCGTCCTCCTGGGTAAAGCGTTGCCCTATGGTCTCCGCCTGAATGGCGGAAAGGATAACATGGTTGGAATCGGTTATGATAATGGAGCGGGTCTTTCTGCCCTGCGTGGCGTCCACCAGCCGCCCGTCGGCACGGGCGTCCTCGCGCACTCTGCGCATGGGAGCGGACGTTGGGCTGTAAATGCCCACCACGCGGGTGGCCACCACGAAATTGCCGAACCCGATATTCAGCAGCCGGCTGTTTGCGAGTCTGGAACTCTTCATGTGCCGCTACTCCAGGTTCTGGACCTGTTCGCGGCACTTTTCCATTTCATTCTTGAAGTCCACCACGATATGGGAAATTTGCGGGTCCTGAATCTTGTTGCCGCAGGTATTGATCTCGCGGAAGCACTCCTGCAGGGTAAAATCGAGCCGCTTGCCGGCATCCCCGCCGGACTGCATGAGCTCCCGCAGGCGGACAAGATGGGTATTGAGACGGGTGATTTCCTCGCTCACGTCCAGCTTGTCGGAAAGCAGCGTGATTTCCTGCAGGAAACGCTGTTCCTCCAGCTCCACTTCATTGCGGGAAAGCACCTCGCGCAGTCGTTCGCGCACCAGATTGAAGCGGTCTTCCTTGATCTGGGGGGCCCGCTCGTTGATGAAGGCGGTCCACTCCTCCATGCGGGCGATGCGCTCGAGCATGTCGCGCTCCAGCGAAACGGCTTCTGCCTCGCGGGAAACGTTCCAGTCCTGCAGCGCCTCGGCCAGCCCGGTCTCCAGGGCGGCAATGAAGGTCTCATCCAGTTCGGCGCCGCTGTCATCCCACAGGAATCCCATGCCGAGCAGACGGTTGTAGTCCGGCACGAAGGTGTCTCCGCGGCCGGCCGCAAAGGCGGCCAGTTCGTCCAGCATGGCTCCGGCCTGCGGCATATTGAAGGTCACGGCCATGAGCTCGGCCTTGTGCACCTGCAAATTCAGGCTCACGTCCACACGGCCACGGCTGGCGAACCGACGCACCACCTTTTCGAAACGGGCCTCCGCGGAACGCACCATCACGGGCAGACGCCACTTCACATCCAGATGGCGGCTGTTCACGCTGCGCACTTCCCACGTCATGGTAAAACCGTCCGCTTCCATGAAGCAACGGCCAAATCCTGTCATACTTCTGAGCATTGGAACCCTCTTGATACGGTAACGCCCTGCGTTCGGCAGGGCGACATGATGCTGTTGTACGGTACGTTCCCGGCCCGGGGGCCGATCCGGGCAGCCCTCAAACGAAGAGCCGCCCATATGATGCCGCCGCCTCCGTTGGCTCGGCCTCTACGGGGTACAGGCGTGCGGTGTGTTCGGATACGTTACAACGGCCTCGTTTACAAGTCCGCTCATACCACAACAGCCCCGGAACGTCCGCATTTTTTTCCGGCCGCATGGGCCGGAGAATCCGCCGCCAGCTGACAATGCAAGGAATCCGCAGACTAGCGGGGACTGACGATCAGCCCGTTCCGATGGACGGTTTTCGGCACGGCAGGATAGATGCTGCGCTTCATGGCGCCGAAGGGAAGCTCCGCAAAACGACAATCCACATAGAACTGCGAAACGCCGCTGCGGTGCGAAACAGACTGCAGCACCACGTCCTGCGGTATGGCATCATGCACCAGACGCTGCAGGAAGGCGGCCTTCTTTCCTGCCACAATGTCACGGATGGTACGGGCGCGCAGCGCCTTGGTTTCCTTGTCCAGCTGGTCCGGCATGGCCGAAGCGGCCGTACCCGGACGGCGGGAGTAGGGAAAGACATGGGCATAGGTGAGCGGCATGGCCGAGACCACATCCACGGTTCTGGCGAACTCGGCCTCGGTTTCCCCCGGAAAGCCCATCAGAATGTCGGCTCCCAGCCCGTATACGGGCCAGATGGTCTTCAATCGTTCCAGAAAATCCAGCAGCGGCTCCACGGCATAGTGCCCGCGCCCCATTCTCCTGAGCACGCTGTCGCTGCCGGACTGCATGGAAATATGCAGATGCGGCGCAACAAGACGGGAGTCGGCAAGAGTTTCGAGCGCCCGGTCGCCCAGCTGACCGGGTTCAAGGGAGGACAGCCTGAACCGTACTGCCCGCTCCTGCTGGCGTCCGGACCAGTCCGGCCCGAGGGACGATTCGAGCGTGGCCACGAGATCCCAGAAGTCAGGGGCATGCGGCAGGTCCCGCCCGAACTGGCGCAGGTTCACTCCGGAGAGGATGATCTCGCGAAACCCCGCTTCCAGGAGCCCGCGCACCTCACCCACTATGTCGGCAATGGCGCGGGAGCACGAGCGTCCACGGGTGAGTGGCACGATGCAATAGGTACAGCGGTGCGAGCATCCGTCCTGCACCTTCACCACGGCCCGGGCCCTTGTGTAACCGCTGATGGAGAAAGGCGGGAATGCCCCGTCTTCCGACGCGCCATCCTCCTGCGGTTTTGCTGGCCACGTCTTGAGTGTTGCCTTGGCCTCCTGCGGAACAACCTCCACAACCCCCGGCAACGCGCCAAGTTCCTTCCCCAGCACCTGCGCGGCGCAGCCCGTGATGATGATGCGGGCCTCTGGGTTGGTCTTGTGGGTCAGCCGCACGGACGAACGCAGTTCACTGACAGCCTTGGCCGTCACGGCGCAGGAGTTGACCAGCACCACGGAGGCCTCCGCCGCGCTGTGCACCTCGATAAACCCCCGGCGCACCCAAACCTCGCGCAGGGCCTGCGTTTCGTACTGATTGATCTTGCACCCGTGGGTTGCCATGAAGAAGGTATAATCTGGGGTCATGTCTGTTCCGAATCCGGCACATGCCGGGTTGTGTGCGGCCAGCCATGCCATCTCTGGCTGCGCGGGTCCGCCTCCGGCAGAGTAGCCATATTGACGACAGTGTCAACCGCGCCGGACCGTTCCACAACGGACCACATCGTCCCGCTGCCGAAGCACAGCCCTCTGTCAGGGCGTTTCCGGCAGGCCGCCCTGCACCGAGCTGGGCAGCAGGACCAGGCCCTGCATCCGGTCATAAAACCAGTTTCTGCGCACGTCATCCCGCTCCTCGGCAAAGCGCAGGGAGGTAATGGCCAGACGGCCGATCACGGCCCGGCCTTCCTCTCCTCTCCACTCGGTGCGCGCTCCCCAGACATTGTGCAGCAGAAGCGGTTCGCCGCTCCGGGCATCCCTGCCCAGATACAGGCCTATATGCCCCTTGAACCAGATAAGACTGTAGAACGGAACGCCCTGTTCGAGAATAATGGCCCGCTTCGCCCCGGCGTCCATGCCATCCAGGGGAATCAGCGTGCCCACGTTCTTCCCCTGCTGGCTGGAGTTCCGGGGCAGCCACAGCCCGAAAGGCACAAACAGGTCATGCATGGTCGCCGAACAGTCCCTGTTTTCCAGAAGTCCGCCCCAGCCATAGGGCTGCCCCATCATCCTGTTGGCGTATGCGGCAATGGCCTGCGGGGTCATGACCTCGGGCATACGGACAGCCGCGCTGCCCGACAGCGAGACGGGAACAGCGACGGCAGCGCCATCCACGGACCGGACCGGGATCAGAGCCCGCAACCCAGTGGCGGACGACCGCTCAGGAACATACGGAAACGGCAGTGAGGACGTCTCTTCCGCAGCACCGCTTCCCCCCTCCGAAACGCGCGAAGACGAGACGAATGAAACCGTCAGCAACGTCGTGGGCCCCTCGGGTGCCTGCGGGAACAGGGCACCGACATGCGCCATACCAAGGTAGGTTCCGGATGTGGAACGCAACGGCACGTCATCGTGCACCATGGTCAGGAAGGTCTCGCGCATGTAGGTATCGCAGAACGCATCATCCGCCCACCCGAACGCATCGGCGGGCAGCCAGCCATAGGCAAGACCGGCTTCCACAAAATACCATGCCCCGTCAGCGGAAACATGGGTCACAAGCAGCGGCGTTCCGATCCACAGCGCGGAGTTCTGCATGTAGTCGAAGGGGTAGCCTTCGCCTGCCTTGCGTGCATCATAGAAGAAAGGCTTGTTCGTCGGCATGACGCGCAGGTCGGCATTGCGTGTCGTAATGGCCCTCCGGGCCATGGAGGGATACGCGGATTGCACCTGCATGGCCACGAGGGCCTCCCACCGGGCGAGCGTCCAGGGCTGAAGGTTCTCAGCATACCCGGTCCGCTTGGCAAACACGGTGCTGCCCCAGAACGCATTGTCCGCAGGTACAGTGGCGGCAGCGCTATGCCACGGCGCAAAGAACCTCTGCCGGAAGCGCTGCATGAACTCGGCCTGCATCCCTGGCGCCAGCAGGGGACGTGCAGGCTCCTCGCCCAGATAGTACGCCGCATTCTGCGGATAGGTCGCCAGATCGGCAATGCCCGTCCGCCGGGGGCCGCACGCACTGAGCAGCACGGAAAAAACGAGACACGCGGTCAGCCAAACGACCGGACGGACAACCGGGCGGACACCCGAACGCACTCCCGAAACAACAGGCATTGCACACCCTCACGCGTGAAATCATTACATGGAGCCGGCCGGACCATGGCACGCCGCAGAAGGAAGCGACATCCCGCAGGCACAGGCCACGCCGGTACCGGCACTCAGTCCGGCATACCGACCAAGCGGCCCCGCGCCGTCTCCCGCATCCAGCACAAGCAGGCCGTACACGCCGACAGCGCCGGCTTCTTCCGCATACGCCGCAGCGGCCCAGGCTCGGGCCTCGGCCTCATCATCGGTATAGAACCAGTCCGTCATACCATCCGGCATCCGGCACTGCACCATAAAATCCGGCATTGCCTCGCACATCACGCCCCCCCCGGCTGGACTGCACATTCTGTGCAATTCTACAATTCCTTCCCCGCCCAGATGACACGCCCCACAACCTCCCAATTGAGAGACTCGTCGGCCACGTCCACCTCAATATCCTGATAGGCCAGTTCCCGGTTGTCCCCCCGGAAGAGATACCGTCCCGGCGCGCGGGAAAAACGCTTCACGTAAATTTCGTCATGCACGCGGATCACATAAATACGGTCTTCCACGAGTTCGCGGTCCCGCTCGTTCACGAGGCACTGGTCACCATTGTGCAGCGTATTCTCCATGGAGCGCCCCATCACCTCCATGACCCGCAGCTGTGAAGCGTCCGTGGTCTTGCGCGTAATCCAGTCCAGACGGAAGGCAAGCACCCCGTCGGGCTCTCCGCCTGTTTCAAGCGACCCGCCACCGGCACTGGGCCGGGCATGCGCCTTTTCCACAAAGACAAAGGCGTCGAGCAGATCGGCCCGATCCGACGAGACGGCTCCCCCGGGTTCCGGCGAGGCTGACAGCGTACGCCCGAAGATTCCGGGCTCATGCCCATCCCAGGCTCCCTGCGCCAAGGATTCGAAATGCTCGGTTATCCGGCTCAGATTCGTGCGGCTGGGATGGCGCTCCCCCTTCTTCCAGGCGTAGACGGCGCGCTCACTCACTCCCGCAATGCGTGCAAGCGCGGCAATGCCACCCACAAGCCGGATTGCCTCGTTGATGTGCTCCTGAATGCCCCAATCAGGGTTGACCGTACGTTTGCTGTTCATATGCTGACATTATAGTACATTATATGCGGAAGTAAACTCTTTTTTTGAACAACACCAGCACAGGCCTTGACGTTTTAGTTCAAAATATGAAATATATGTTCACAGGATACAGGAAAGCTGGTGAAAAACAGCTCAGATACAGAACATTGCGTGCAATATCGGATGCGCGAACAACCACACGGGGAAACACATGGAACACATCCAGATTCCGGAGCATGACCATATTGTCTGCGCCTCCTGCAGGCGTCTCTTTCCCCGCTCCCGGCACATGGCCCGCGAGGGGCAGCGCACATGTCCCGCCTGCAGCAGGCCGCCCGCATGCCGGGGCGGATACGAACCCATGATGCAGATCGAGGTCGGCGAACACCAACGCCTGCTCCAGCTGTATTATGCCGTATTCGAGCACGACATGGCTCCCTGCGAGCGAACGGCCGGCACCGTGCGCACGGCCATGCAGCGCTGCAACCGATACTTCGAGGGAGGTGCCACATGCCACTAGTTCACTGCCGGCAGTGCGGCAAGAGCTTCGGCGCCAAGCCGGGTCGCATTGCTTCCGGGCGTGCAAAATTCTGCTCGCGGGAATGCGCGGCCGCTGCCCGGCGCCTGACACGCACCATACAATGCGAATGGTGCCACAAGCCGGTACCGCAGCGCAAAGCCATGCAGCGCTTCTGCTCCCGCGCGTGCGCCGCCTCCGCAGCGCATGCGGCCACGCATGGCAAACCACCGACGCACAGGGCCTGCCGGACATGCGGAGCGACCTTCACTCCCGCCAACCATGCGGACCTGCACTGTTCCATGCAATGCCGCATTTCCGACATGCAGGGACGGGGAGGCAACGGTCTGTTCGAAGACCCGTGGGCCAGCGGCGCAATCCCGCCGGACAGGTACGGAAAGGACTTGTACCGCACACCCGACGTCTGGCTGGGATTCTGACCCTCATCCCCGTAGCACCCATCTTCCACCGGGAGAAGCCGGTCGGCGGACAGGCGGCATGCGCCGCACGTCCGCCGGGGCAGACCGGCCATCCGACGCGGGGCAGCACACGTCCATCTCCCGACCGCCACAGCTTCCGTTCAGCCAACGCCGGACGGAAGGTGACACTCGCAATCAGGGAAGCCCGATTCATACACTTGTTGTATGGCACACTCTACCGCCGCTCCCGGTGCAATGCCGGAACCTACACACCACGGGGCACGCGGCACGGAGAAGGAAATGGTCACACTTGCTACCGAACTGAAACAGGACATTCCGTACGCGAGCACGGCAACCCTCATGGGCCGGGTTGCCGCCCCTCCGAACCTCAGAAGGGACAATCTCGGCGAGGTCTCCACAATCCTGCTGCACACGGACACGCAGGACTGCACCACGCACGTTGGCTTCACGGACAATCCGGAGACGGATGAATCCGGAAGGACACCGCACTGCGTCGGCATTCTTGTCCGCGGCATGGCCGCGCAATGGTGCTGCGCGCATCTTGTTCCGGGCATGGTGCTGCTGGCCGAAACCAGCCTTCGCCCACTCTGCGCTACACCTTCGGGCATCTGCCTGACCCTGTTCGAGGCTACACGGGTCCGGCTCATCCAGCCCGCGCCGGGCGAATCCATGCCCGCGCAAGCGAACATGCCGCCCGACATGTCCCCGACCATGCCGTCCCTCCTGCATATCCCCCCGGAACGGCATGACATGCGGACGCACTAGGAGGAACGGCATGTACACGACACGACACTTCGACATCGCCGAACTGGTCCCTCCGGACCTGCACCGGCAATGGCACCATGCCCCCGAAAGGCTGTTCATGCTTTTCGACATCACGGCATTGCGGACACTGGACGCCCTGCGGGACCGCTACGGTCCCATTGTCGTCAACAACTGGCACGCAGGCGGCAGCTTTCGCCTGTCCGGATGGCGCCCGTGGGACTGCGCCGAAGGCGCCGCCCTGTCACAGCACAAGACCGGCCGCGCCTTTGACTGCAAGTTCACCCGGGTGCACGCCGAGGAGGTACGGGAAGATCTGGCGCGAACCCCGGACACCGCCCCTTTCATGGACATACGGCGCGTGGAGTCCTTTGGCGGAATGCAGTGGTTCCATTTTGACACAGGCAACCATGCGCGGGAACAGGCGGGAGTACTGGTGGTAGGCCGGGGCGCCACCCCGAAGGCAACACGGCGGACAAAGACGTCCAACGCGACGGACACGGGAAGGCACGGACAAGGGAGGAATGCATGACCGGGCACACGTACGGGCACGGCACGGACAGGTATGCGCCTGAGGCCTGGTACCCCCACGGCATTGGCGGCGAGTACTCCCCCTCTTCAGGCCATGGGGGTTCCGCTCCGGAGCAGGGCAGGCTTGTCTATGTGGGGCTGGCATCCATTGCCAAGGCCGTGGGTGCGGGACCGCACACCATAAAGCGCTGGATCCGGGAGGAGGCCTTTCCGGCCCGGCGCGGCACCGACGGCATTTACCGGGCCACAGCGGCCAGCATGCAGGACTGGTTCACCCCGCCGTTCCCCGGCCTGGCGCAGGGCCGCATGGCCAACCAGTGGATCGCGGCGAGGCAGGCGTCTTCGCCCCCCCCTCATCCGCCGGAACACGAACATCCGGATACCCTTTGAACAAAAAGGGGGCAGCGGCTGACCGCTGCCCCCTCATGCTTTCCGGGAACGAATGCAAGACAGGACTACAGGGTGCAGCGAAGCACCTTGACGCCGCTCTTGAACAGCACTTCCATCTTGTCCGGGCGCACGGTGCTCTGCACTTCGCCCATGCCGAAGGTGGGATGGTCCACGATATCGCCGGTCACGTAGCCCTCACGCATGTTATAGGGACGCGCTTCTGAGGTCCCCTTGGACACGATGACCGACTTCCATGCGATCATCACGGCCTCAGCCTCCTGCTGGGCGCGCTGGTTCGCACGGGTCTGCGCAGCCTTCTTGGCGGCTTCCGAACGGGCCAGCGAAACGGACTCGTCCCGGGTTTCGCCCTGCCGCACGCGGCGCACGCTGGAGGTTTCCGACTTCAGTTTCGGCTTCTTGATCTCTCTGTACTTATGGACACTGCCGCAGGCCTGACACTCGACCTTGACGATGACATCGCCGACCATGGCCACGATGACGTGACCGGTGATATCGTTACAGCGAGAACACGTCGTCTCGATTCGGCCGCCAGCAGACAGTTCTTTCATTGTCATAATACTCAATCTCTTTGACTGTGATGCAAAATGATACCATCGGGAAGAAAAAAGCCACAGGCCGGACCTGCGGCATACATCGACTCGCGAAGGGGGGGACAATACAGACTTGCCCCCTGCATGGCAACCCATAAACCGGGCCTCCGCCGCGCGGAAAATCCTGCGGCCCCTCCCGCTCAATCCGGGCCCTGCACATCCTCCAGAAGTTCCCGACACATTGTTTCCAATTCGCCAAGGCGGCCCTCCAGTCCAAGTGCACGGATATACATCTCATCCATCTTGGGCTGCTCATAATGCGCATTGATGACATGAATCTGCCGCTCCAGCACATTGCCGATATGCACTGCAGCCATGGGGCCAAACTCGGCCGTCTCGCCGTACACCGGTGCATGGTGATGCTGCACGGCTTCCACCACGGAAGGGGGCAGCCCCCACAGGGCCAGCAGGTACGCTCCCATCTCTGCATGGGTTGCGCCGAACACCTGC
The DNA here is from genome assembly GCA_003252375.1 of Halodesulfovibrio sp. GTDB lineage: Bacteria > Desulfobacterota > Desulfovibrionia > Desulfovibrionales > Desulfovibrionaceae > Halodesulfovibrio. Next base: position 17,301 of record QKEJ01000199.1, on the reverse strand, counting down.
TGTTCCGCAGTGTTCACGTAAACGCCTTCGGTCCTGACCAGTTCCAGCACCTTCATGTATTCGCTTTTGAACCGGGTCAGCAGCACCAGCTTGCCCACATCATGCAGCAATCCGGCAATAAAGGCGTGGTCCACAACGTCCTTGCCCATCCCGAGCCTCTCGCTGGCACAGCGGGCGATGTGCCCCACATGGGTGGAGTGCTGCCAGAGAAGGGTTGCGCTGAACCCGATGGATTTGTCTACCACGAACCCCTTGACCAGCTCGATGATGAGCATCAGGCTCTTCACGGTTTCCGTTCCCAGCAGCACCACGGCCTGGTGCGGACTGGACACATGCCGCCGCAGCCCGAAGAAGGAGGAATTCACCAGCTTGAGCAGCGACGCGGTAAGCCCCATGTCCTGTTCGATGAGGTCGCCAAGCAGCTGCAGGGAGGGGACCTCCTTGCGCAGTTCCTCCTCCAGCTTGCCATACACCTCCGGCAGGGAGGGCAGGGCATCCACATCGGACAGGATGGAACGGATCCGTTCGTTGCCGAGTACGCTTCGCAGGCGCATGGAACGTTCGACCGTGTCCTGAAGGTCCTTGTGATTGCAGGGCTTGGAGAGGAATTGATGGGCCGGCTTGACCGTCTTCATGATCATTTCCTGATCGGAATAGCCGGAGAGAATGATCCTGAGCATGTGGGGGTACAACCGCTGCACCTCGCTGAGCAGGTCCCCCCCATCCATGCCCGGCATGCGCATGTCGGAAATGATGACATCAAACCGCTTTTCCGACAGGATTTCGAGAGCTTCCATCCCGTTTTCCGCATAGGCCATCTCCCATGCCCCCTTGAGAGGACGCAGGACCAGGCGCAAGCCGTTGAGCACATTCGTCTCGTCATCAACAAACAACACGTGTAGTGGCACTGTCAGGTTCCCCCGTTGTCACACCGGCCGATCGAAACCCGCCGGGGCAACCGTCTTGCATGAACATCCACACCGCCATACATGGCTTCCTAGTGCTGTACCCGATACGCTAGCACCTATAGGCGAGATTGAAATGATAACAAAAGAACGGTGCGCCCGGCCAGAGGCCGGGCGCATTTCATACATGGGTTCCGGCAGGAGGACGCTAGCCTGACACCTCAATACGCCGGGGCTTGGCAGCGGCCGCACGGGGCAGAAACAGGTCCAGCACTCCGTGGTTCAGGGTGGCGGCAATGTTCTCCCTGTCCACCATGTCCGTCAGGGTAAAGGAGCGCGCGTATTCCACGCCGCCGAATTCCCTGTGGACCAGCCGGGCACCGCCCGTTTCATCACGCGCGTAGCTGCCCCGCACGGTCAGCTCGTTCTCTTCCACCTCTATGCTTATCCCGTCCCTGGCCACACCGGGAACATCCAGAAGGATGTGGAACCCCTCTTCCCGCTCCAGAATGTCCGAAGCCGGGACGACACGACGCGGAGCGGCATCATTCGTTGCTGCATTCTTGTTCATGACGACCTCCCTATACTTCAATCGCCTTGGAGTCCTGGGCGGTTATGGTAATCTTTCTGGGACGCACGCTGTCGGCCTTGGGCAGCACGACCTGCATGATCCCGTCGGCACCGCTGGCGCGCACCTTGTCCCTGTCGACCGGAACATTGAGTGAGAGAATGCGCTGGAAGCTTCCGCTTCCGCGCTCGTTGCGCAGGTACCGCCCCTCTGCGGCAGGACGCTCGCCCCGGATGACGAGGCTCTTGTCCGTCAGCGTCAGGTCGAGCTCCTTGGGATCAACGCCGGGAATACGGATTTCCACGTAGTAGTTCTGATCGTCTTCGGCGATGTTGATCTCGGGATACGCGGAATGTCTGTACCCCGCATCGTGGAAGCGGGCCACATCGTCAAGGAGCTTCTCCACTTCTCTCGGGAAGTCATGGAATGAACTGAAATCGATAACCATATGGGCACCTCCTTTGGCCACCGGCAACCCGGCAGGCCGAATTGTTCTGTTTCGACCTTCAAGTAATGCACACGCAAAGACTGTCAACACCCATTTAAGCGCATTATACCATCGTGTTATACTGTGGATAACTTGCAAAGGTCATCGCAGGCCAGCAACCGGGAGGGCCGCGGAATTGACCGAAACCTGCAATTCGGACTTGCAGGCGTGTATCTCTCGGTATACCCAACCCGGCACGGGGGCATTGCCCGCAATCACGAGAGCCGGACCACGGCCCTTCGCCACAGGGAGACGACATGCAGATACGCGTAGAGATAGGATCACAGGAACAGCAGCAGGAAATCACCAACGAACTCGGCATGCTGGGCGAGGCCTCGCGCCACTATACCATGGCGTTCCGCATCAAGGAAATCGTGGTGCCCGAAGACTTCGACGCAACGGTCTCCTCGATGCAGGGGGCCCCCTACGCCTCCACCCCCGGCATGGAGCCCACATCGCGCGCCATCTTCACTCCCGAAGGCTATGTGCTGCTCTTCCACCGCACCCTGTACTCCGCCGCGTACGACAACCATGTCCGCTATGCCATCTACTGGCACGAGTTCACCCTGCTGGTGAACAGGGGCCACTTCCCCGTGCTCATGCGCCACAAGCTGGACCGCTACGCCAACTACTTCGTCAACCTGTACCAGCTGTATGATCAGTACACGGCCGCCCGGAAATCGTTCGCCTTCCGCGACGCCATCATCCGGGAAGTGCTCAATGAGGAGCTGTCCCCGCTGGCCAAGGAGGATCTTGAACGCTCCCTCATGGGCAGCCTTGGCATCATCCGCAACAAGACGGAGTACTACGACTGGATCAGGTTCCAGATCATGGAATTCCGCGAGCACGGCAAGGTGGCGGATTTCCTGGAACAGGTGCGCGGCAAGATCGCCCAGCTCTCCTATTCCATCATCTTCGCCTACGCCACCATGGACCACTACGAGGAGCTGCGGGACAGGGAATCGCTGATCGCCGAAGCCCCCATGCTGAACAACAACACCCGGGCCTTCCTGGAGTATCTGCGCCTGAAGTTCCAGGAGGATTCGGTTGACCTGACCGACGGCCTCGACCTCATGGAGGCCTTCTGGGCCAACTTCGGCATCCGGTTCACGGACGGGGAGAAATGCATGGAATGCGAGGTGCTGGACATCTAGCCTTCCGCCGGGCTCACCCTGCATGCGCATGAAAAGAGCGGTCCGGGGCTAGCCACCCCGCAAGGGAGTGTATACTATGCCGAGGGTAAACCCCGAAACACTACGGACACACGCATGCGCAAGAGCCTGACCATACTCCTTCTCGTCGCCATCGCAGGGGCAGCCGGGGCCACCTGGTACCTCACGGCCGGCAAGGCCGGAAAAGAGACCAAGGTGCTCGAAACAGCACGCCTTGGCCGGGGCACCGTACGGGCCACGCTGGAGGCCACCGGCATCATCAAGCCCGAGGTGGGGGCCATCGTCAAGACCGGCAGCCGGGCCACGGGCCTCATCAAGAAAATGTACGTCCGCGTGGGTGACAGGGTGAAGCAGGGAGACCTGATCGCGGAAATCGACGACCGGGAACAGCAGGCAAGTCTGGCCGAAGCCGAGGCCACCCTGCGCAAGTCCAAGGCCGAGCTTTCCAGAGTGGAAACGGTCTACCCCCTGCAAATCAAGGAAGCCAGAGCCCAGGTCAAGGCCACGCAGGCCGAGGGCGACTATCTGCAGCTGAGCCTGAAGCGCAAGAAGGAGCTGGTTCGGCAGAAGCTGGATTCGCAGGACAGCCTGGACGACGCCCGGCAGAAATTCTCCGTATCCCGCAATACCCAGAAGGCCCGCGAGGCGACCCTGAAACGGCTGGAAACCGAATATCATCTGGAAAGCCGCAAGGCCCGCGAAGCCGTGGCCGCCGCAGAAGCCGCCCTGCGCTCCATACAGGTACGCATCACCTATACCACCATCTATGCCCCCATAGACGGCGTGGTCAGCCAGGTGGCCGCCCAGACCGGCGAAACCGTGGTGGCCGGACTGGAAGTGGCCAACCTCATCACCATTCTGGACCCCACCCGGCTCGAGATGTGGATATACGTGGATGAAACCGACGTGGGCCAGATACATCCCGGCCTGCCCGTGGAGTTCCGCGTGGACGCCTACCCGGACAGGGTGTTCCCCGGCACCGTGGACCAGATCTATCCGGAACCGGAAATCCGCGACAACATCGTCTACTATCAGGCGCTTGTACGGCTGGCGCCGGAAACCGCAACAGCCCTGCGACCCGAAATGACCACCCAATGCACGGTGATCATCCAGCAGAAGGATGACGTGCTGGCCCTGCCCAACGAGGCCCTCAAATGGGTGGACGGCGCGCAGTTCGTCTTCGTGCCCAATGGGGACGGGACCGTCCGGCGGGTGAGCCCCAAGCTGGGGCTTGCGGGACAGACGAACAGCGAGGTGCTGGAGGGATTGGCCGAAGGCGATGAGCTGGCCGTGAAGATCATCCTGCCCACCGGCGGCAGCAGGAAGAAACCCTGATGCCCCCGGAATCCCCTCTTCCGACGCAGCCCGCCGCCATGAAGGACCATGATGCGGACCGCTGGGTTGTCCGCACCAGCGGCCTCACCCGCACCTTCACGCAGGGGGACCTGACCGTGGAAGCGGTAAAGCCCCTCGACCTGCACATCGCGCACGGAGAGATGGTGGCCATACAGGGCGCGTCCGGCTCCGGGAAATCCACCCTGCTGCACCTGCTGGCCCTGCTGGACACCCCCAGCGCGGGACACTATTTCCTGAACGGCGTGGACACGGCACGCATGGACGACGACACCCGCAGCACCGCCCGCAATTCGCTGGTGGGCATCGTCTTTCAAAGCTTTTATCTTATCCCCTACGCCACGGCCCTGGACAACGTGCTCCTGCCCGGCCTCTACAATCCGGCCCCCACGCGGGAACTGCGCGACAGGGCCCAGATGCTGCTGGAGCGCGTCGGTCTGGCAGACCGCATGCACTTCAAGCCCTCAAGCCTTTCCGGCGGTCAGCAGCAACGCGTGGCCCTTGCCAGAGCCCTGCTCAGCGATCCGCCGCTGCTCCTTGCCGACGAGCCCACAGGACAGCTGGACAGCACCACCAGCCGGGATATCCTCGATCTTTTCGCCGCCATCAACGACACGGGCAAGACCGTGGTCATCGTCACCCACGACCCGCACACGGCCGAACGCACCCGCCGACGCATCGAGTTCGCCGACGGCCGGGTGGCCGGAGACACCCCCCCTCCCCAGGCCTGATCTTCCATACGCCCAACGCCCTCTCGAATCGATAAAACAAATACTTTACAAGAAACAAATCGTGCCTATCAATATGGCGTGGGAGGGGCCCCCGAAAGCGCCTGATCGCACTTTTCCCACGCCATAAACGCCATGGCCAGGAACAGAGCAAGGAATACCTCCCTTCACAGAGAAAGGCCGGATAGCTCCGGCCTTTCTCGTTATTTCCGTATGCTCGCTGCTCTTTGTATCCGGCGAGCGCAAACCACCGGTCACAGGGGTCAGATACCGTCCGTCCCCGTTCTGCTGCTTCCGTTCTCCTTCCCGCTGGTAACGGCCTGCACCAGCGATCGGAACAGCTTGGAAAAATGCGGATGCCGCCCCACCAATGCCTCCGGATGCCACTGCACGCCGACAACATAGGGAAGCTGCACGGATTCAATACCCTCGATAATGCCGTCCTCGGCCCGGGCGCTGGCTCTGAGCGGTGCGGCCACATCCTTGATGCCCTGGTTATGCAGGCTGTTCACCATGAGGCTGCTGGTCTCGAAGATGGCATGCAGCATGCTGCCCTCCTCGAAGCGGACCGCATGGAACAGGCTGGCGCGCGAGGTCTCCGAGGGATTGTGCTCGCTTGCCTGCTCCACCTGCGCCCGCATGTCCTGATACAGGGAGCCGCCCAGCGCCACATTTATGATATGGCACCCCCGGCAGATGCCGAGCACCGGCTTGCCCTGCGCCAGAGCCGCCTCAAAAAGGGCAAACTCCCACACGTCCCGCTCGGGACTGATGCGGGCAACCCCCTTGTAGGCCCGCTCGCCGTAGTTCTGGGGCTGCACGGCTTCCGGCCCACCGCTCAGCAGCAAGCCATCCAGCCTGTCCATGTAGGCTGCGGCCATGGCTGCATCCGGCATGACCGGCAGAACCACGCCCGTGCCGCCGCACATGGCCAGCGCCTGAGCGTAGTCCCGGGACACACGCGCATAGGCCGTGCCGTTCACGTGATCCAACGAGCAACTTATCCCAATCAATGGTGCCATCATGTTTCCACCTCTTCAGGGCCGATGCGGCCATCTTCGGGCCGGAGTCGTCATGAAACCGCTCATTCCTCCGGCATGGCCGACGCCATGTTACAGGACGCCGGGCGAATGCTTCCTTGTGCAACACTCGTGTTACAATCCGGTGACCTGGCGCACTCCTGTTTTTGACACCGCCACCACAGTTTTCCCACATGTCGAACTTGACAATAATGACAACACTCCTGTAGAGGGTGTCCATGAATACCCGTACCGCATGCGCTTTTGCGCTATTCTTTAGCAGCTTCTATTTCTTTAGCGGCGTCTTTGCCTGCGGTACCCGGGTGTGCGCCTCACGGCGCAGCTGAACAACAGCACAAGCAACACCCCGAAGGGCCGCAGGCAACCACCTGCGGCCCTTCTTCTTTTCAAGGCATGAACAATGAGGAGGAACCATGCTTGGATTGGGCAGTTGGGATACGGCACTGGCTTTCTGGCTGTGCATACTCTCGGCAGGACTGTGTGTGGCGTATGGCTTGATCAAGTGGAATGACGCCGGTACGCCGGACACCATCTCCATTGAGGATGTGTTACCGGACGGCTCCGAGACCGACCAGTAGGGGGGAAACAATGACTGCAAAACTGCTGACCACACTGGTCTATTTCGCCATTGTCTTCTACCTCGGCTACAAGGGATGGAAGGAAACCAAGGGAGCCAGCGACTACATGCTCGCAGGGCGGCGCATCAATCCCTTTGTAATGGCCATGTCCTACGGGGCCACCTTCATCTCCACCTCGGCCATCATCGGTTTTGGCGGAGCAGCCGGGCTCTTCGGCTTTCCGCTGCTGTGGCTCACGGTGTTCAACCTGTTCTTCGGCATCTTCATCGCCATGATCTTCTTCGGCAAGCGCACCCGACGCATGGGTCTTGCCCTGAACTGCCACACCTTTCCCGAACTGCTCGGCAAACGCTACCAGTCCAAGTTCATACAGGGCTTTTCCGGCGGGGTGATCTTCATGTTCATCCCCGTCTACGCCGCTGCCGTGCTTATCGGCATCTGCCGCATGGTGGAGGTATCCCTGGGTCTGCCCTACACATGGGTGCTTCTTGGCGTCACCGCCATCATCGCCCTGTACGTGATTACGGGCGGCATGAAGGCCGTCATGTATACCGACGCATTCCAGGGAACGGTCATGGCCGTGATGATGCTCATTCTGGTTTGCTACACCTACTCCATGCTCGGCGGCGTGACCGAAGCGCACCAGACGCTCACGGACATGGCCTCCCTGATGCCTGAGAAGCTGCAGAAAGGCGGCATGCTCGGCTGGACGCAGGGAGCGGTCCCCTACTCTCCGCTCTGGCTGACCATCTACACCACCATCGTTTACGGTGTGGGCATCGGCGTGCTCGCACAGCCCCAGCTGGCCGTACGCTACATGACCGTCCCCAGTGACAGGGAACTGAACCGCGCCGTCCTGTACGGCGGCATATTCATCCTGCTCATGACCGGGGTGGCCTTTGTTGTCGGAGCCCTTTCCAACGCCGTGTTCATGAAGGAATTCGGCAAGATCAGCATTGCCATGGCTGCCGGCAACATCGACAAGATCATCCCCATGTTCATTGAAAAAATGATGCCCTCCTGGTTCTCGGCCGTATTCCTGCTGGCCATGTTCGCCGCAGCCATGTCCACGCTCTCCAGCCAGTTCCACGTGGGCGGCACCTCGCTTGGGCACGACATCTACGCCCGGGCCATGCGGGCGCGCACCCGCGTGGCCGGCAACTCCATGGCCGTCAACCAGATGGGCGTGGTCATCACCATTCTCGCCTCCCTCATCTGGGCCTGGGTCCTGCCCGGATCGGTCATCGCCCGGGCCACTGCCTTCTTCTTCGGCCTGTGCGGTGCGGCATTCCTGCCCGCCTACCTGCTCGGCCTGTACTGGAAGGGCATGACCAAGGCCGGGGCCAAGGTGTCCATGGTAGGAGGCTTTGTCTTCTCCATGCTCTGGCTGCTGTTCATCCACCAGAAGGAAGCCGCCTCCATCGGCCTGTGCCAGTTCCTGTTCGGCAAGACCACGCTGGTTGCCGATGCGGCCAAGGGCAGCTGGCTGTTCCTGCTGCAGTGGGTGGACCCCAACGTGGTGGCCCTGCCCTTCGCCTTTGCACTGGCATACGGCGTGAGCGTGCTTTCCACCAGCCTTGCCGACGAACATGTGGAGGCCTGCTGGCAGAACTGCTGAGGCTTCCCGTTTTCCGAGAGTATTCCCACAGGGCGCGGCAACGCGCCCTGTGTCATTCTGCCCCCTTGCGCTCGAAGCAGAAGGGAATATGATTGGGTCATGCCACGTTCCGCCACACCGTCTCCTACGCCGCCCCCTGTTACGCCCTCCGGTCTCTGGCAAGGGCTGCGCCTGCTGTGGCGGATCCGGGGCGTCTCACTCGGCGCGCTGTGGGCCTACAAGCTGCGCTCCATCTTTGTCATTGCGGCGGTCTCGCTCGGGATCGCCTCACTCACGGTCATCATTGCCGCACAGGACGGCGCCAACCGCCGCGCGGACGAAATTACCGAATCCTTCGGCCCGGACGCACTGCTCATCCTCGGCGGTGACATAACCAACCGTGCCGTGGGGCAACGCTTCTACACCCTCACATGGACCGACGCGGACAGGATCAGGCAGTCCCTGCCGGGCGCCTATCTGGTGGTTCCCATGCAGGCGCTGCGGGAACACACCCTGCGTTCGGGCAACAGGAACTGGGCGGTGGGGTCAACCATCGGCAGCACCGACAACTATGGCGCCTCATGGAACTGGCCGCTCACGGAAGGCCGGGATATCACACCGCAGGAGGTGGAGCGGGGAGCCCGCGTCATCCTGCTGGGCGATGCTCCCACCCGCGAGCTTTTCGGTTCCGACAGCCCCGTGGGGCGCACGGTTTACCTGCAAAAGATTCCCTTCACCGTTGTCGGCAGACTCAGCGCACGCGGCGTGGCCGGAGGCGGCGGCAACATGGACGACCGGGTGGTCATTCCCATAACCACCATGCAGCAACGGTTCGGCACGTATCGCAAGTACTTCCGGGCCCTGCGCATCAAGTTCCATGATGCCGAGCACATGGATGAGAACATGGGCAATCTGGAAAGCCTGCTCAGGCACCTGCACAACATCCGGGAGGGCGAAGCCAACGACTTCACCATCCTCTCCGCCGCCGAGGTGCAGAAATTCCTGTCCATGATCAAGGGAGGCCTGACCATCTTTCTGGGTATTACGGCGGCGGCCGCCATTCTGGTTGGCGGATTCGTCCTCGCCAACCTGTTCTATCTTTCCGTGTCCGAACGCACCCGCGAAATCGGGCTGCGCCGGGCCATGGGGGCAAAGGGCAGCGCCATCCTCATCCAGTTTCTCATCGAATCCGTGGCCCTTACCCTGATCGGCGCGATCGTCGGCATGTTTCTCGGTCTGGCCATGGGACAGCTGCTGACCAGACTCGGACTCATCGATATCCGCCTGTCGTGGCGCATCTTCGGATACGCGCTGGCCTCGGCCACTGCCGTGGGGTTGATCTTCGGGCTACGTCCGGCCCGCCACGCCGCCGGCCTGGATCCCATCCGGGCCTTGCGGGGGAGCGAGTAATGGCTGCCAACCCCGCCGCCGGCCTGCTGGGAGGGCTCAAGATCGCCGTACAGGCGCTGGGAACGCACAAGCTGCGCACGGCGCTGGCCATGCTGGGGGTCTTTCTGGGCGCCCTCAGTCTGACGGGAGTGATGCATGTTTCACAGGCCATGGTGCTGAAGGCGGAACAGGAAACCGCCAAGCTCGGTCCCAACCTGTTTGCAGCCGTGGCAGGCAAGGTGCGCTTTTTCCGCAGCGGAGCCGTACGCTTCGGCAGTGCCCCCACGACCTTCACCCTCGACGATGCCGGGGCCCTTGTCGCCACCCTGCCGCAGGTTGCGGACGGCGCCCCGTACATCAGCACCACCCTTTCCGTAAGCTACCAGCGCACCACGGCCTCCGCCCAGCTGGTGGCCACCAACCAGCGCTACCCCGCCGTACGCTCTATTGCCCCGGATCTGGGTCGGTTCATCACGCGGGCAGACGTGGACGAACGCGCCAAGATCTGCGTTCTGGGCCGGACCATTGCCACCAAGCTCTTCGGCACCCCTGCCAAGGCACTGGGGAACACGGTCTTCTTTGCCCGTACAGGACTCACCGTCGTGGGGGTGATGGAGGAAAAGGGGAGCGACCTTTCCGGCACCGACCAGGATGAACAGGTCTTCGTCCCCATCAGCACCTACATGCGGCGCATGAGCAATCAGGATTTCATCAGCGGCGTCTACATGACCCTGCGCGACGGCGCGTCGGTGGAAGCGACCAAGGCCGCCGCAACCGCCCTGCTCAGAGCCCGGCACCACCTCGAAGAAGCCGAGGGCGACGACTTTGCCGTCCTTACGGCCCGCGACGCCTCCCAGCTGCAGACGCAGGCCCTCGACCTGGTCTGGACACTGGGCGTGATGAGCTCCGGCATCTCCTTCATGGTGGGCAGCCTCGGCATCCTTTCCATCATGATCCTGCTGGTGCGCTCCCGCAGACTGGAAATAGGCATCCGCCGGGCCGTGGGAGCACGGCGGCGATCCATCGTGCTGCAGTTCCTCCTGGAGGCGGCACTCATGTCTGGCACTGGGGGCGTTCTTGGTGTATGCGGAGCCTTGCTGTGCGTCACGGTGGTTTATGCCGTCGGCAACTTCCCTCCGGTATACGACCCCCTGCTCATCACCGCCGCCTGCGGCGCCTCCGTGCTCTTCGGCATCATTGCCGGAGCCTACCCCGCATGGACGGCCTCCCGGGTGGAGGTGCTGGACGTGCTGCGCAGCCACGAAACCTAACGGGACACTGCTCCCGATGTACAAGGATGCCGAATGACCAGCAACCCCAACGCGCCCCTTGCCGGGTGCGAAACCATTCCGGTCCGCTGCTACGAAGTAGGCGCGGACGGCGCGACCACCCCCACCGCCTTTGCGGACTACTTTCAGGAAGCCGCCTCCAACAATGCCAGGCTCCTCGGCTTTCCCGGCGAACGCCTGTGGGAGCAGGGCATGGCCTGGGTGCTGACGCGACTGGCCATGGAGGTGCACCGATACCCCCTTGCGGGCGAAACCATCACCATCCGCACCTGGCCTTCCGTGCATGAACGCAACGTCGCCCAGCGCTGCTACGAAGCCTTCGACGCCCAGGGAGCCCCCCTTGCCCATGCGACCAGCGCGTGGATGGTCATCGACTTTGCATCCCGGCGCATGGTGCCCATCCCCGACTTCGTGACCGAAGGCTACCCCTCGAACCAGCCACCCTGCCACGGATTCGCCACCAGAGCCGTGCCGAGGCTCCGCGACATTGCGCACAGCGCCCCCCTCCTCACCCGCCGTTCGGACCTCGACATGAACGGCCACGTGAACAATGCCCGCTATGCGGACTGGGTGCTGGAAGCCGTCCCGGAGGCCACCCTGAGCACCCGCGAGCCTGCGCTCTTTGACATCACCTTCCGCGCGGAATGCGGTGCCGGGGCAACCCTCTCCTCATCCTGCTCCGACACGGAGGCGGGAGAATCCCTGCACGCCGTCTCGCTGGATGACGGAACGGAACTGTGCCGCGCCCGTGTGGTCTGGCGGCAGCGCCCGGAACCCCTTGCATAGCATGCCGGAATCAATGCACCACACCTCCGCCATGCTGCGCCACACGCACGACGGCACCGTGCTGGAGGGACTGCTGCTTGTCCCGCAAACGCCACAGGCCGCCGTGCTGCTGGTGCACGAATTCATGGGACCGGGCGAATACATGCACCGCCATGCCGAACGCCTTGCCGCCGAGGGATTCGTGGTCTTCGCCTGCGACCTGTACGGACAGGACATCCGCCCCGCAACCCCGGCCGAGGCCAGCGCCGTCTCGCATATCTACCGTGATGACAGACTGCGCATGCGCCGCCGGGTCCGCGCAGCCTTTGACGCCCTTGCCAGCCACCCGACCGCCCGCAGCCTGCCCCTGTGCAGCCTCGGGTTTTCCTTCGGCGGCGGAGCCGTGCTCGAGCTTGCCCGTTCCGGCGCACCGGTGGCCGCCACCTGCAGCGTCTACGGCTATCTTTCCACCAGCCACCCGCTCACAGCGGAATCGGCAGGCACCCTGCCCTGCGGCCCCATCCTCGCGCTGCACGGGGCCCACGACACGGTGGTCCCGCTCTCGGATCTTGCGCCCTTCGTCACCGAAATGCGCGATGCCGGGCTGGATGCCCGCACGCTCATCTATGCGGATGCGGGACACGGCTTCTGCAACGAGCTGCTCGTCAGGGACGACGCCCACAATTCCTGGTACTGCCCCACCGTGGCGACACGGGCGTGGCAGGACATCCTCACCTTTTTCCGGAACGCCCTCGGCCAGACGCCGACGCCTCCGGCATCACCCCACGGAGCCTCACGATGACCTTTCCCACCCCGGAAACCTGGCTTGCCCACCGCATCTCCTATGGAGAGACGGATACCATGGGCGTTCTCTACTACGCAGAATACCTGCACCTGTTCGAGCGGGGCCGGAGCGAATTCATCCGTGCGCGCGGCATGAGCTACGCAACCGTGGAAGAACGGGGCGTCATGCTGCCGGTCCGCGAGGCGCAGTGCCGCTACCGTTCTCCCGCCCGATTCGATGATCTCGTGCAGCTCCGCGTGAGAATCACGGAATGGGGCCGCGCCTCCCTCACCTTTGCCTATGAACTTTACAGTGAAAACAGGGACAGACTGCTCGCCACGGGCATGACCCAACATGCCTGCGTAAACGCCTCCGGCCGCCCCGTAGCCGTGCCGGAGTGGCTGCGCGGCCTCTTCACTTCCGAAAGCCCGGCCTAACCTGTCCGAAACGACGGACCGAGGGGAACAACTTACAGAACAGGCCGCTGGGATTGATTATCAGCCGCACGCGTTGACACGAAATCCCATTCATGGCCTACTGTTGATCATACCAATTTTCTGGAGGTCTCTATGCAGGCGATGGCACACGGACGAATCCGTTTCAGGAACGGCGCACTCAAGGTCGGGGAGATGGGCTATGCCCTGAGGGATGAACTGCTCGCCGCCAAGGGCGTACTGGACGTCCAGTTCAACAAGCGTATCGGCAGCATGCTCGTCCTTTTCGACAAGGCACGCATTTCCGCAGAGCACATTCTTGCACGCATTGCGGACACCCTGCACATTGATGTCACCAAGGTGCGCGCCGGGCTCACGACCTTCAACCGGGCCATAGGCAGCCGCAAGGCCCGCCGCAACGTCAAGCTGGGCATGGGGCTTTCACTGGGCACCGCCATTGGCGCCCTGGCGCTGTCGAACCGCTGGCACGCCGTGGCCGGCACCGCATTTCTCACCCTTCTGGGCACGCATCTCTATCAGAACAGGCGCACGCTCACCAGCTAGTCTGCCGTCTTCTTCACCGGCCGTCGCATCCCACACAAAAAAGGCGGAACCCGCACGGGGTTCCGCCTTTCATCGTTCATATGGAACAGGCTACCGCCCGGACAGCAGCGGTCGCATGCTGTGCGCGCAGGTGAGCACCGTCCCCGAGTTGTGCAGCAGAGCCAGCATGGCCGGGGTTATGAATCCCGTCATGCCGAGACCGATGAAGAAGGTGTTGCTCGCCACGATGAAGATGAAGTTGCGGCGGATACGCCGCATGGCCTTGCGCGAAATGGTGATGGAATCCATCATGCTGTCCAGCCTGTCACTGGTAATCATCACGTCGCAGGCCTCACGGGCGATATCAGCTCCGTGCTTCATGGAGACCCCCACATCGGCACGGGTCAGGGCTGCGGAATCATTGATGCCGTCTCCCACCATGGCCACCACGTGCCCTTCACTGCGCAACCTGTCGATAAGCTCGGTTTTCTCGTCCGGAAGAGCCTGCGCATAGAACTCGTGTATCTCCAGTTCCTCGGCAACGGCCTGCGCCGTGCCCTTGCCGTCTCCGGTAAGCATGACAATGCGTTCTATGCCCGCATTCTCGAGCCGTCGGATGAACCGGTGCGCGCTGGGCCGGAGCGGGTCCTCCAGCGCGATGACCCCGGCGAGCCTGCCGCCCACGCCAAGATAGAGCAGGGACAATCCCGTATCAGTGCAGCGCTGAATGTAGGTCGCGGCACCGTCAACGTCGATGCCCTCGTCCTCGTGCACGAAGTGACGGCTGCCGAGCACCATGCGCTGACCGTTCAGCGTGGTGGAGATGCCGTGGGCAAGGATGTACTCCACCTCGGCATGGTCTTCCTCATGGTGCAGCCCCTCTCCCTCTGCCATACGCACGATGGCCTCGGCCACGGGATGCGGAAAGTGCTCTTCCATGCAGGCGGCGTTGCGCAGCACGAATTCTCGGCTGTACCCGTTCACCGGGCAGATATCCACGACCACCGGGCGCGCTTCCGTCAGGGTGCCGGTCTTGTCCAGCACCACGGCGTCCAGCTTGGCGAGGGATTCTATGTGCCTGCCCCCCTTGATCACGGCGCCCCGGTGCGCCGCCTCCAGCATGGCCGAACGGACCGTGAGCGGCGTGGCCAGCTTGATGGCGCAGGAGTAGTCCGCCAGAAGGACGGACGCCGCCTTCATCCAGTTGCGGGTCACCAGGAACACCAATCCGGACAGCAGGAAGGAGAAGGGCACGATCTTGTCGGCAAGGCGGACGGCCTGACCATGAATATCGGCCTTCAGCCCGTCCGATTCCGAAATGATCCGGGCAATCTTGGCAAAACGGGTTTCATCCCCCACCCCTTCGGACAGGATGATGATGCTCCCTTCATCCACCACCGTACCGGCATACACCTCGCTGCCCAGCGTCTTCTTCACGGGCAGGGGTTCGCCGGTCATGGATGACTGGTTCACCATGGCCGTGCCGTCGGCCACCACCCCGTCCACGGGAATGCTGGAACCGCTGCGCACGATGACCATGTCGCCCGTCACCACTTCGGCAGGATCGATGGCCACGGGGCCCTCGCCGCGCATGACCCACACGGGCTTGCTGTCGCCCCGGTACAGGGCGGCAAGATCGGCGCGCGACTTCTCGCGCGTCCAGTCCTCCAGGGTCTCGCTGATGTCGAGCAGCAGATGGATGGTTCCCGCCGTGTTGAAGTCGCGCATGGCCAGCGAGGAACCGATGGCTGCGGCATCCAGCACGCTGACATTCACCTGCCCGCGCAGGAGCGAACGCACGCCCTCGAGCAGGAGGGGCATGACGCTGAAAACGGCCCAGTAGGGTCTCAGCCAGGGGGGCATGAGCAGCCGGGTCAGATAGAAGCGCCCGACCTTGCGGGCAATGATGAGAAACGGTGATTCCAGCTTCTGCACATCGGCGACGCTGCTGCCGAGAGCGGGCAGCGCGCAGGCCTGCAGGTCGCCGGAATCGGCATGGCGGCACGGAGCAAGCGCCGGCTGGGCAAGCCCTGCGGCCATGTCCTCCACAGCCAGCAGGATGATCCGGGTCAGCCCGTCATCCGCCGCAAACGTCAGCAGGCCGCGCCCGGTACGCGGATTGAAGACAAAGGCAATCTCAACCTGCATGTCCCGGACAGCCTCGTGCAGACGCGCCTGAAGCAAAGGCATAACATCGGCGGAAGCCGCCGCAAACCGGATGCGACCGGGAATGCTGCGAACAATATTCATGCAATATCCTGTCGTTTCATGGGATCAGCCCTGCTGCCGCATCTGCGGCACAGGGACGAGGATGTGCCGGATGACAGAGTATTTCCGCCATCGCTAAGCGGCACCTGGCCTGCACCAAACCAGGCGGACGCTATGCGTCGGCCTTCTTGGCTGCGGCCCTGGCCGTCTTCTTCGCTGCAGGTCGGGGTTTGGCGGTCCTGGTGGCGGATGCCCCCGCCTTGGCCGGAGCCTTCTTCGCAGCCGTCTTGCTGCCGGAAGCGGCCTTCCGAGCCGCCGGAGCAGGCTTCTCTTCTGCAGGTGCAGACGTCTGCTCCGCTGCAAACTCCGCCTTGGCCTTCTGTTCATGATTGAACCGGGCCTCGGCCATGTAATCCTCGATATCTTCCTTGAGGGTTTCAATGCGTGCGAGCACGCCTTCGGATACCCCGTATCCGCCTTGCACTATCCCGGAAAGCAGGGCCTGCCCCTTGCCGGACTTCACCAGCGCAAGACCGGAAGCACCCAGCACGGCCCCGGCGAGGAAATAGGCGATTCTGTTGACTGCCATGTTATCCCTCCTGCCGTTCCGCGCTCTTCTCGGAGGCCACAAAGCCTTCCAGATCACGCACCTGTTCCTTCACGAGCTGCTGGCCCTTGTCCAGCGCCTCGTCCAGCAGATCATGCAGCCGGTCCCTGTTCTGCCATGCGACAAACCCAAGCGCGCCCACGGCGGCACCCGCTGCTACCAACAACAATTTTTCAGCCCAGTTCTGCATTGGTGTCTCCTTGTGAACACATGATGTCGCCGCCCATGCCCTCGGCATGGGGCGGAGTCCGAATATACAATGTATACATAATGCGGTGGCAGCCACATTATTTCCTGCGTTGCGGCCACTCCACGCTCGCCGTTGATAATGAAAATGATTCTCAGCGTCAAGTTTAAACACACCTGAAAGGGCCACCTGCTGCGGCAGGCAGCCACAAAGAACGCTGGTAGTCACGTCACCGGCTGAACCAGGGAGGGAGAAACGGAAGGCCCGGAGCGGGCAGTTCGCCCGGCTATGCGCCGGAATAGAGAAGATCGTGCAGGGTTTCCAGCGCACGGACGGATGCCGCGTCGTCGGGCGAGGCAATGAGCTCCTCAAGCAGGACTGGTGGAATAAGCGCGGCATCGTATTCAATGGTCACGGACTGCGCCACAAGGTTGAGATCGGCACGCACCACCCCGCGCGGTTTCTCCGGCGGGGATTTGACAATGGACATGGCCGTGGGATCGGTCATGACGCTCTTGCTGAACCGAAGCCTGATGCGGCCGGGAATATGATGCTTGATGGAAAGATGACGGCGCAGTCGGGCGAGGGTGGAAAAATCCATGGCGAGATCCTGTGCTTGAAGGTCGGGGCGTGCGATTCCTGTTGCTTCCTGAAGGCTAGGATGGCC
>QKEJ01000109.1 GCA_003252375.1 Halodesulfovibrio sp. | reverse complement strand
GTGTTAGGCACGCCGCCAGCGTTCAATCTGAGCCAGAATCAAACTCTCCAGTTCAAATCTGTGTCTTCATGATCAAGGGGGCTAATTCCCTTAATCACGCTAGCTGATATCTTTCTGTCCAACTCGCTATTTAATTGTCAAAGAACTTCAAAAGCCCCTTGAAAAACTGCTTTCTCGCAAGAGGCGGATTTTCAACTTATCCAATCACCATCTTGCCGTCAAGCCTTTTCGGATTTTTTCCTGCCGTGCTTTCGCCGTGCATGGAAGGCATCCGATTCGTTTTTCAAAGAGCTGTTTCGCTGCACCTCGTTGGCGCGTTGGGGAAACTACCCGATTTCGCGGCCAAGTCAACAGCTTTTTCAACTTTTCGTGAAACATCACCATAACACGCTATTTATAAAGACTATTTTTGTGTTATTTTTCACTCCACCCAACCACGCTTTCCATCATACATAGTGGCAAACGGTTTCACTGGCGATATGAACGAAGATACGCTACACACTTCGTCGAACGAACAAGGAGACTCTCATGGGATTCATGAACGCAAGCGCAAGCTTCACCCGTTATCATATTACAGATGCCGTCCCTGCCGACCTGTGGTCGCAGATTCCGGACAAGCTCAAGCAATTCGCCTTCAAGGAAATCGAAGACACCGCTGAAGAGCGCGGTTGGGGCTGGGTCTGCTACGACGACATGCTCGACTCCTTCTGGCGCACTGCGCCCCCGGAAAAGGGCGAATTCATCACCTTCTCCCTGCGCCTGGACACCAGACGCGTGCCCGCCGCCGTACTCAAGAAGCACGTGACCCTGGCCCTGCGCGAAGAAGAGAACAAGATCAAGGAACAGGGCAAGAAATACGTCTCCCGCGAACGCAAGAAGGAGCTCAAGGAGCAGGTTCAACTGAAGCTCCGGGCGCGCACTTTGCCCATTCCTGCCGAGTTTAATGCCGTATGGAGCATTCAGAGCGGCGTGGTCTACTTCGCCTCAACCCAATCCAAGGTGCTGGAGCTCTTTGAAGAGTACTTCTCCACTACCTTTGGCGTGGACATTGAGCCCATGACCCCCTACGCCCTTGCCGTCCGCCTGCAGGGCGAGGACGTCATGGACAAGCTGGACTCTCTTGAACCTTCCCGTTTTGTCTAGGAGATTGCATGTCTGAAACTCCCTATCTCGGCCAGACCACCGACGTGGTGCTCGGCCAGGAATACCTGACCTGGCTCTGGTTCCGCAGCGAAACGCGCAGCGGACAATTCACCACCGCTGACGGCGACCCGTACTTCCTGTATGTTGAGCAGCGCGTCTCCGTACAGGGAGGCGAAGGGGAAACCCTTGAAACCGCCACGGTCTCCGGCAACCTTTCCGAGCTGCGTGAAGCCCGGCTCGGTCTCTCCATGGGCAAGAAGGTCAACCGCGCGCTTATCCGCATAGAGCACGACCCTGAAGCGTGGCAGCTGACGCTGAAAGCGCAGGACTTCGCCCTTGGCAGCCTCAAGACTCCCAAGGTTGAGAAGGCCGACTCGGAAGACGACGATCCGGATGCCGCCTTTCTGGAAAAGATGTTTCTCATCGAGAAGTGTCTTGTCTATCTGGACGCCTCCTACAACGACTTCCTTGCTGTCCGTCTCTCCAAGGACTGGGAAGACGAAGTGCGCCAGATAGGCCGCTGGCTTGCCGACGCCGAGTAACAGCCTACAGGACACGGACGCCGCATGACTGCCCCGGAACGCACGACATCCCCTCTCGCCGCCATCACCAAACGCCTGGCCATCAAGCTGGGCTGGATGCTGGTGGTGCTGTGGGGCATTACGGTCATCAGCTTCTGGGTCATCCATCTTGCTCCCGGTTCCCCGACCGATCTGCAGACATCCATGAACCCGCTGGCTGGCCAGGAGGCCCGCCAGCGGCTCGAACGCATCTACGGTCTGGACCAGCCGCTGCACATCCAATACGGCAACTGGCTGAAACGGCTTGTTCAGCTGGATTTCGGCCAGTCCATGTCCGGCGATTTCCGCCCCGTGTGGGACAAGATCCGAGAGCGCCTTCCGCTGACCGTGGGCATGAATGTGGCATCCATGGTACTGACCCTGCTCATCGCCATCCCCATAGGCGTGGCCTCGGCCTATTATCAGGGACGCTGGTTCGACTCGCTCTCCGCTGTCTTCGTCTTCATCGGCTTTGCCATGCCCGGCTTCTGGCTCGCCCTGCTCATGATGCTCTATTTCGGCATCCACCTGCAGTGGCTGCCCATATCCGGGCTCACATCGCTGGACTACGAATCGCTCTCCACGGTCGGCAAGCTGTGGGACATCATACGCCACATGGCCATGCCCCTTTTCATCTACACCTTCGGCAGCCTTGCAGGCATGTCCCGGTTCATGCGCTCCTCCATGCTGGAAGTGCTGCGGCAGGACTATATCCTCACGGCCCGGGCCAAAGGACTCCCGCTACGCACGGTCATCTTCAAGCATGCCCTGCGCAACGCCCTGCTCCCCGTCATCACCATACTGGGCCTCTCCGTGCCGGGACTCATCGGCGGCTCGGTCATCATCGAGTCCATCTTCGCCCTGCCCGGCCTCGGACAGCTGTTCTACACCGCCGTCATGGCCCGCGACTATCCCATGATCATGGGCAACCTCGTGCTGGGCGCGGTGCTGACCCTTGTCGGCAACATGCTGGCGGACATCTCCTACGGACTGGCCGATCCCCGCATCCGGAGCACGGGGGGTGACGCATGACCAGCCCCTTCTCCCGCGCCTACTGGCAGCGCTACGGCATGCTGACCCTTGGCGCGCTCGTGGTGGGCGTCATGTCCCTCGCCGCCGTGCTTGCCCCGTGGATAAGCCCGCATGACCCCACGGCGCTGGATCTGAACGCCATACTGCAGGCACCGAGCAGCCTGCACCCCTTCGGCACGGACGCCCTGGGGCGGGATGTGCTCTCGCGCATGCTGTACGGCGCACGTGTTTCCCTGTGGGTGGGGTTCGTGGCCGTGGGCATATCCATCAGCATCGGCATCGCGCTCGGCCTTGTGGCCGGGTTCTTCCGCGGCTGGGTGGACGAGGCGATCATGCGGCTTGTGGACATCATGCTCTGCTTTCCCTCCTTTTTTCTCATCCTTGCGGTCATCGCCTTTCTTGAACCGAGCCTGAACAACATCATGGTGGTGATAGGCCTCACCTCATGGATGGGCGTCGCCCGCCTCGTGCGCGCAGAGACCCTGACCCTGCGGGAGCGCGACTTTGTTTCCGCAGCCCGCCTTGCCGGCGCCGGCAAGGTCCGGCTCATGGGCCTGCACATCCTGCCCAATGCGCTGGCTCCCGTTCTGGTGGCGGCCACGCTGGGCATTGCGGGAGCCATCCTCACCGAATCCGCGCTCAGCTTTCTGGGGCTCGGCGTACAGCCCCCCATGCCGAGCTGGGGCAACATTCTCATGGAAGGCAAGGAAGTTCTGGAGATTGCACCATGGATGTCACTGTTCCCGGGCTTTGCCATCCTCATTACCGTTCTCGGCTACAACCTTCTGGGAGAAAGCCTGCGCGACATCCTCGATCCTCGACTCTCCCAGTCCTAGCTCTCCGCTCTCCGCCGCCTGCCTGCAGCACCGGGCTTGGCAAACAGACATTATATTGGATATACTGCCTTTCCGTGCGTTCAAACCAACCTCATTGCAGCGGATACATACCCACATGCTGGAACTGCTCAGAATTCGCCACCTTGCCCTCATCGATGACATGGAACTGGAGTTCGCCCCGGGCATGAATGTGCTCACGGGGGAAACCGGTGCCGGCAAGAGCTTCATTCTCAAGGCCCTGAATTTTCTTACCGGCGACCGCATGAGCTCGGACCTTGTCCGCCCCGGAGCCGAGAAGGCCCAGGTGGAGGCCCTGTTCGCCATGCCGGACAGGGACGTCGTGATCCGCAGGGAGCTGGTCGCTGCGACAGGCAGAAGCCGCCTGTACATTAATGACGCCCTCAGTTCCCAGGACACCATACGGGACCTGCGCCCCAGCTTGCTCGTCCATACCAGCCAGCACGGTCAGCAGAAGCTGCTGCAGCCGTCCTTTCAGGCACGCCTGCTCGACGACTATCTTGAGCGCGATGATTTGCTTCAGCAGCGAGACACCCTGCTCAGGGAACTGAAGAGCCTTGCGGCGAAGCGTGAAGCCCTGAAGGAACGCGCCGCCCACCTTGCGGACAAGCGGGAGCTGTACGAATTTCAGCAGAAGGAAATCGCCAAGGTGGGTCCCGAGGCCGGCGAAGAAGAGCTTCTGGAAACACGCAAGCAGGAACTGCGCAACCAGACGGTCATCCAGGACACCATAGACACCGCGCTTGGTCTGCTCTCTCCCGGAGACGGAGGCATTCTTGACGGACTCGGCAAGCTGGAAAGGGCCATGGAGACCCTGCGCAAGGCCCTGCCCGACTACGAGGATGATCTGAACCTGCTCGTGGAATCCCGCCAGAATCTGCAGGATCTCACTGCCCGTCTGCGACGCCAGCCAGCCAACGCCGCGGACGAGGACAGCCTTGAATCCATAGAGGCGCGCCTGTACGCGCTGGCGCAGCTGAAACGAAAGCTCAAGCGTTCCCTGGACGAGATTGTCGACCTGCAGCAGGAAATTGACGAAAACCTTTCCTTCCTCGATTCCTGCGAGCTGGACCTCAAGCAGCTGGAGAAGAAGGAGCGTGGACTTCTCGATGAACTCGCCGCCCTGCTCTCCACCCTCAATCCCCTGCGCCGCGAAGGCGGAGCCGCCCTGTGCGACGCCATCATCACCGAACTGAAGGGGCTGGGCTTTTCCGAACATGTACAGGTGCGGTTCGACTACAAGCCCGTTGCGCTGCATCCCGACCGGCCCGATTGCGTCGAGGACCGGCCCTCCATGCTGTGGATACCCAACCCCGGACAGCAGCCCCAGCCGCTGGACAAGATTGCATCCGGCGGCGAACTCTCGCGCTTCCTGCTGGCCGTCGTGGGCATCATGAACCGCAAGGAGACGCCCAGCCTCATCTTTGACGAAGTGGATGCAGGAGTGGGCGGGCTGACGCTCAACCACGTGGCGGACGCGCTGGAACGGCTTTCCGCTCAGCAGCAGGTGATACTCATCACCCACTGGCCTCAGCTTGCGGCCCGCGCAAAACGCCACTTCCAGGTCCACAAGGATGTCCGGGAAGGCAGCACCTTCACCCACTGCAAAGCCCTTGATGCCGCAGCCATCCGTGAGGAGATCTCCCGCATGGCCGGAGGCGGTGACCAGGGACAGGCCATGGCCCGGGAGCTCCTGCCGCATGCGATCTAAACCACTTGCACCACGGCAGTTTTTTATCCATACTAAAGAGTAACTCAACCTTTCTTTACGTATTGCGAGGCACAGGACGCACATGACAGCAACGTCGGAACAGGAACTGAAGCCACAGCAACGACTTGCCGCCTACTGGGAAACGCTCAAAAGTCAGAAGGAACGAAAGACCGTTCGTGAACTCCTCGAACGGGAGGTTCTGCAGCGCTTCATCTCCATCAACAAGGAGCGCATCAACGAGTTTCCCCTGCTTTCCTCGCAACAACAGACCATCATCGACTTCCTGACCACCAGAGGGCAAGGCGACCCGCTGCACGAACACACTTCGGCCCTCATTGCCTCCTTCATCAACCAGCTGAACAAGTATGGCGGCCTGCTGACCGTGGGAGACACCGCTGCAGCCGAAGAGGATGAGCCGGACCTGCTCAATCAGGAATCCCTGCTGCTCAAGGCCATCCAGAGCGTGGTGTACACCACGGCTCTGACCCTGGACAACTTCACGGAGGTGCTCATCCAGCACTACGGTGAGGAAGCGCTGGGGCCCATTGACACCATCATGGAGCAGGAGGAACTGGGAGAACGGTTCTGGAAGGACTGTTTCAGCCACTTCATCGGGAAGCTGGTGGACTGCGCCTACCGCGAGATTACCGCCAACCAGCAGTATACCTTGCGCCGTGAACGATCGCAGATTGTCATCAGGTTCAACTTCGATGACATTGTCGGCCGCCTCAAGCGTACCGAGAAGGCCGTGGAAAAGACCCGGGCGCAATCCATGTTCGAGGAGGGGTTGCACAGCTTCGAGGCACGCACGTCCCGCAAGCTGCTGACGGAACACCTCACACGCATTGCCGGTCAGCCGGAGTATCCCTTCAATACGGCGGACATTCCGCATCTGGCCCACATCGTGTGCATGGACCCGACCGGGGAATCATTCTCCGCCGCAGCCGCCATGCTCAGCCAGCGAGGCGCGGCTCCGGAAAACGCCCCGGAAGAGGGGGGCGAGGCCATGACCCGCGAGAAGGCCAAGTTCATTCAGGATCAGGCGCTTACCATGGCCTGTGCGGCAGCCGTGAGCCTGAACACCATCCGTCAGGACATCCAGAAGGCCCTGTTTACCTTTGAAAGCAAGGAAGCCGCCCACATCATGACGCTGTTGGGAGTTTTTGAACTGGCATCCGTGGAGCGGGCCTTCTTTGCCATGCTGGAATTTCAGTTTCTGGCCATCCTCCGCCAGCGGGCGGGAGAAGACGTGGGCAAGCTCCAGTTCAGGACCATGCGTCTGCGCCGGGTGCGCGAGGCCGACCTCGCCCCCCTTGCCGATGAAGGACTCAACCGCATCCGCAAGAACAAGATATGGCTCAAGGACCCGGACAGCGAGAGCTGCTACATCTTCTCAAAGCAGCAGGCCCGGGAATTCAAGGAGCTGGTGGACCTGATGCACATGGAACCCAAGCTCGCCCGGTCCGTGATCGGCCTCTGGCAGAAAGGGCAGTTCAAGGTCTTCATCACCGTGAGCCTCAACCTGGACCTCATTGCCAGAACCACGACCAACCTGAACCAGCGGCTCAGCGAAATCTTCATGCACCTCGGCACGCTCGGGCCGGGACGCCAGTCCTGACGGTACTGACGGTACTGACGGCCCGGAGAATACGGACTACTCGCCTTCCTCACGCAGGGCGAAGTTGATCTCCAGACGGTTCAGGTTCACTTCCGACAACCACACGTTCACCCGCTGCCCCAGGCGGAACCGGCGGCCTGTCCGTTCCCCTATCAGCTCCTGCCGTTCCGGGAAGTAGCCGTAGTAGTCGTCATCAATGGTCGAGATTCGCACCAATCCTTCGGCCATCACTTCTTCCAGTTCCACCCAGAAACCGAAATCGGTGACGCCGTTGATCACGCCGGTGTACCGCTCTCCAACCTTGTCACGCAGGAACAGCACGGTCAGGCGCTTGAGAATCTCACGCTCGGCCTCCATGGCCTTGCGTTCACGCTTGTTCAGGTGCTCGGCAACCTGCATGAGCCTGCCCTCTCCCGGATTGGGGGGGAAGCCCTCCATCTTGAGCGCATGCTTGAGCGCCCGGTGGACCACAAGGTCCGCGTAGCGCCGGATGGGCGAAGTAAAGTGGCAATAGCATTCCGAGGCAAGGCCGAAGTGGCCTTCATGCTCCGGCGTATACACGGCCTGCATCATGGTGCGCAGGGCCAGCCGGTTGACCACGAACTCCTGCTCGGTGCCCGCCGCCACCCGAAGAATGTGCTGCAGGGCTTCCGGTGTGGGATCCATGGGCACCTGTTCGGCCAGATCCGTGCGCTGCAAGGTACGGAAAAGGCCAAGCAGCTTCTCGCCATCCGGATCGGGATGGGAGCGATACAGGAAGTTCTGTTCGCGCTCGGTCAGGAAGCGCGCCACGGCCTCGTTGGCCGCAATCATGAACTCCTCGATCATCTGATGCGAGAAATGACGCACCCGACGGCGGATATCCACGGGTTCCCCGTAGACGTTGAAAGTGACCCCTGCCTCGGGAAGGTCGAAATCCAGACTGCCACGCTGGCTGCGCTGCGCCTTGAGCAGACGGGCAAGTTCCTCGGCCCTCTCCAGCATGGGGAGCACGGGATCGAGCACCTTGCGTTCCTCGGGGTCCTTCTCTTCCAGCGCCTTGTGCACCTGTTCATAGGTCAGACGCGCCTTGCTCTCGATTACCGCGGCGTAGAATTTGGACTTGCCGTAGGTGCCGTTGCTGTAGAAATAGGTCTCGGCCACCATGGCGAGGCGGGGCACCCGCGGATTAAGGCTGCACAGCCCGTTGGACAGGGCCTCCGGGAACATGGGCTCCACGGACTGGGGGAAATAGTACGAGTTGGCGCGTTCCTCGGCCTCCACATCCAGCGGGGTTCCAAGGCGCACATAGTGGCTGACGTCAGCAATGGCCACCCAGAGACGGTAGCCGTCTCCCTGCTGTTCCACATACACCGCATCGTCAAAATCCCGTGCCGTGGCGCCGTCGATGGTCACAAAGCCCATGTGCCGCAGGTCCACCCGATCCGCAAAGTCCGCTTCCGCAGGCACGGCTGGCAGACTGGCCGCCTGCTCGAGCGCGGCCGAAGGAAACACCATGGGCACGTCATTGTTGAGCTTGACCAGCCGCTCCTGCACGGTGGCTGAATCCTCGTTCCCGAGGCTCTCAAGCGCAACGGCGCTCCACAGGCCGTCCTCCACCTGCTCGTCCGGCCGCACGACCAGCAGCTCGCCCTTGGCCGGGGCGCTCTTCAGATCTTCCACATTCACCATGAGCGAGATGCGCATGCGCGGGTCCGTCGGGCGGCACAGAAAGCCGCCTTCGCCTCCCAGTTTGCGCATCACCCGGCAGGAAATCGTCTCATGGGCGCGCTTGAGAATCCGGACGATACGGCCTTCCGGGCTCTTGCCCTGCTTGCCGGGCAAAAGGGCCGCCACGACCGTATCTCCGTGCATGGCGCCGCCAAAGGCATGCGGCGCGATGAACACATCCTTGCGCTTCTTGTCTTCGGGCAGCAGAAAGCCGACGCCGGAGCGCTGCACTTCCAGCGTGCCCGTCACCATCTTCAGTTGCTCCGCAAGGCCCCACGCACCGCCACGCAGGCGCAGGATGCGCCCCTGGTCCTTGAGTTCCTCAAGGCGCAGCTCCAAACCGCGTTTCCATCGCTTGCTGATGCCGCTCATGCGAATGAGATCGTCAATCTTCAGGGGACGCCGGGCTTCCTTGAACAGGGTCAGCACATCGGCGTGCGACAGGGCAAACTCCGCAGGATTCTTCTTTTTCGATTTAGCCATAAAAATTCCTTATGCAGACGCAAGGGTCTGCCATGTTGTCTCCCACCACAGGGGAAACGATTCTGCAACGTTCCATGTCGATCCGAAGCGGGTTTTCAGGGCGCATGTGAGAATGCGCGCGGAATCCGGCATGGGGATGTCGCTCAATTTTACCGCGTCCTTGGGAGTGCACACCATGGGCAATCCCTGATCCGCCATCCGCCGGATATCCTCCGCCGTGAAACGGTGGTGGTCCGGAAAACGATAATGGCGCGTTGGCGCGGTGCCTATGAAATTTTCCATTGTGGTCTCCACCTGCGCGGGTTGCCCCACACCGCTGAAGAGCACATAGTCGCCGCAAAGCAATTCCGCGGGCCTGGCCGATGCACTGGCCGGGGTAGCGGAACCGCCAACCTCGTACAGATGCGTGGGCTCCAGGGAAAAGCCGAACACCGGCACTCCCAGATGTCCCAACCGGCTCTCCAGGTGCGGCACCAGACCGGCAAAGGCTTCCGGAGAGGCCTTGATGAGTATGGCATCGGCACGTGTCAGGGCGTCGGCATTTTCGCGCCATGATCCGGACGGGATTACCCGGTTCCATTCCGTGGTCAGGTCCTCGGGCCTGAGCAGCACAAGATCACAATGCCGCCTGACCGCCTGATGCTGAAACCCGTCGTCCATGATGAACAGGTCCGGATGCAGCGCCTCCTGCGCCCAGGCGCCGGACCGGCTGCGTACACTGTCCACGACCACCCGTGATGCAGGGTGGCTCCGCGCCAGCATCAGGGGCTCATCCCCTGCCTGCTCGGCCGTGCTGGCTGCATCCACCAGATAGGGCCGTACCGGAGGATGCGCCTTGTAGCCCCGGGTCAGGACCACGGCACGCAGGGCCTGCGCTTCAGCCCAATCCAGCAGCCAGTCCGTCACCGGCGTCTTGCCCGTTCCTCCCCAGCCGATGTTCCCCACGGAAACCGTGGGCACCGCAGGGGAAAAGAACCGCAGGCGCCCCGTCTCATACAGGCGACGCCTATGGGCCATGAGCAGGCCGTAGGCTCTGCCCAGGGGAGAAAGCAGCGGAGAGAGGTGGTGCTGAACGTCGTGCACTGTCATGCGGGGCTCTGTCGTGTTGGAGAAGGACAATGAAAAAAGGGAGCCGGAAGGCTCCCCTTTGCGTCATATTTAGTCTCGCGACCCGCCGAAGAGCCGCAGCAGGAAGAGGAACAGGTTAATGAAGTCCAGATAGAGGGTCAGCGCCCCCAGAATCGAGCCCCGGCGAATGGCCGTGGCGTCGTTCATGGGCATGGTCTGCCCCATGTAATGCAGCTTCTGGCTGTCGTATGCGGTCAGGCCCGTGAACACGACCACGCCGATGAGGCTGATCATCATCTCCATGGCCGAGCTGCCGAGGAAGATGTTGATGATGCTGGCGATGATGATGCCGAACAGGCCCATCATCATGAACTGCCCCATGCCGCTCAGGTCACGCTTGGTAGTCATGCCGTAAATGGACATGGCGGCGAACATCCCCGCAGCCGTAAAGAAGGCGTTGAAGATGGTGCTCTGCGCGTAGACAAGCAGAATGGCTGAAAGCGTCACCCCGTTCAGTGCACTGTAGGCAAGGAACAGGCCGGTGGCCGCCGTGCCGGAAAGCTTGTTTATGCGGGCGCTCAGGTACATGACCAGGCCGATCTGGCCAAAGAACAACAGCAGCAGGAACAGCGTGTTGCCAAAAATAAGCTGCAGCATGGACTCGCTGCTGGCAACGGCCAGCGCAGTGAACGCCGTGACGCCGAGGCCGGCGGTCATCCAGCCGTATACTCCGCGCATGAAGGCATTGACGACCTGCACACGCTGGGCACCCATGGTACCGACATTTCTTCCGAGCATGAATCCTCCAAAAAAGGGATGGTTATATTTCGCTTGTTGGCCAGGCGGTTATAACTACCCGTGATCTCTTGCCTGGCACTGCCCAAACAGGTAACAATCATTATATGGGTTGGCAAGACCATATGCCAGGGAAGAATGCGTTTCGTGCCGACAACAACGGCAAGAAAATGGGGGTACGCATGCTCGACACGGGTTCGGAGAACAAGAGAGTGCTGTTTGTGGATGATGAAGAGAACATCCTGGACAGCTTCAGGCGCACCCTGCGCAAGCGCTTTGAGGTAACCACGGCCTGTGGCCCGTTGGCGGGACTGGATACCGTGCGCGACCATCCGCCCTTTGCCGTTATCGTGTCCGACCTGAAGATGCCCAAGATGGACGGCATAGAGTTCCTCGGCAAGGTGCGCGCCCTCTCGCCCGACACCAGCCGCATCCTGCTTACGGGACACGCGGATGTGGATGTCTCCATCGCCGCCGTCAACGAGGACGCAATATTCCGCTTCCTCACCAAACCCTGTCAGCTGGAAACCATCATCCGTGCGCTTGATGCCGGTGTGCAGCAATACAATCTCATCGTTTCGGAGCGGGAGCTGCTGCGCGGCACCCTGCGGGGCTCCATCACCGTGCTTACCGAGGTGCTGGCGCTGACCAATCCCGAGGCGTTCGGACGCAGCGAACGCATAAAGGGGCACATGCTGGCCCTTGCCACGCATTTCAAGCGACAGGACATATGGAAACTTGAACTGGCGGCCATGCTCAGCCAGATTGGCTGTGTCACCCTGACCTCGGAGGTTCTGCGCAAGAAGCTGCAGGGCAGGGAACTGACCGGAGAAGAAAAGCAGCTGTACGACATGCATCCGCATGTGGGCTTTGACCTGCTCAACCACATCCCCCGCATGCGGGAGGTGGCCACCATCATTCAGCAGCAGGACGTGCCCATATCACACGGAACTCCCCTCCCCTTCGGAGCACGCGCCCTGAAGATTCTTCTTGATTACGATGCCCTGGTGCAGGGAGGCAAGGTACCCGGCGAGGCCCTGCTGGCCATGCGGACACTTGAGGGACTGTACGACCAGCTCATTCTGACCGTATTCGAGGATGTGGTCCTCACCTCAGAGGTCAGAGCAACGGGGGAACTCTTTGTTGAGGACCTCAGGCCCGGCATGATTACCGGACAGGACATCGAAACCCGCGACGGCACCCTGCTGGCCACACGTGGCCAGGAACTCACCGAGGCCCTGCTGGCGCGCATCCGCAATTTTGCCAAGGCCTACGGCATTGATGAAC